>DASXBS010000181.1:0-29439 GCA_036491555.1 Casimicrobiaceae bacterium | reverse complement strand
GCACGGCGCGGCCGCCATCGTGGCACTGCTGGCGGTGGGGGCGATGCTGGCGACGCACTCGCGCCTGGGATGGGCATTGCGCCGGAATCGCAGTAGCGGCTCGCTGCTCGTCGTCACGTTGATCGTGCTGATCGCGACTGGCTACGCGTTGTACTACCTGGTCGACGACGTGTCGCGCCCCCCGGTGTCGCTGCTTCACTGGGGCGTCGGACTCGCGCTCATTCCCGCCCTCCTCGCGCACATCGTGCTCGGGCGGCGCAGCCGCCGCGGCATCGAGGCGTCCGACGCGCGGCATCATCGCGGGCACGCGCCCGCTGCTGACGCGGGTGGCGATCGCCCGCCTCAGCCCGCCGCGCCGCTCAGCAAATCGTAGAGCGACAGCGCGACCACTTCGGTTGCCTTGTGCAAGTCGTCTAGCTTGAGGTTCTCGTCGGCGCGGTGGCCGTTCGCCTCGGCAAGTGTGCGCGGGCCCGCGCCGTAGAGCACGGTGGGCACGCCCGCGGCGCTGTAATGGCGCGCGTCGGTGTAGAGCGGCACGCCGCGCGCCTCGATAGGCTCGCCGAGAACGCGCAGCGCGTTGCGGACGATCGCCGCGACCAGCCGCTCCTGTCCGGGGATCGGCACGAAAGGCAGCGCGAGCAGCACGCGGCGCACGTCCACGTGAATGCCCGGCCACTTGGTTGCTGAGGCCAGGATCGCCCGCGTCAGCGTGGACTCCACGCTCTGCGGATCCTCCTCGGGAATGATCCGCCGGTCGAGGCGGAATACGACCCGGTCGGGCACGACGTTGGTATTGACCCCGCCTTCGATCAGACCTACTACCAACGTCGGCGACGTGATACCGGCAGTGCCGGAACGAATCGCAGGATACGCCGCGCGCAGAGCATAGAGATCGGTGAGAATTCCGTTCGCAGCCTCGAGCGCATCGACACCCTTGTCCGGCTCGGCGGCGTGCCCGGAGCGACCACGCACGTCGACTTCGAGGTGCAGACAGCCGTTGTGCGCGGTCGTCACGGCGTAGGCGAAGCCGGCCGACAGCGCGTAGTCGGGACGGCTCACACCCTTGCCGAGCAGCCATGCCGGCCCGATCACGCCGCCCGCTTCCTCGTCGTAGGTGAAATGCAGCTCAACGGTGCCTGCCAGCGAGGCGCCGGCCGCCGCTGCCGCGTCGAGCGCGAGCAGCGCAAACGCGTACGTCGCGAAGTCCGATTTCGATACCGCGACGCCGCGACCGAACATGCGGCCGTCGCGGATCTCGGCGCCGTAAGGATCGGTGGTCCAGCCGGTGCCGGGAGGCACGACGTCACCGTGCGCATTGCAGGCGATCGTGGGGCCAGCGCCGAAACGGCGACGCACGAGCAGATTGACGCAGCTTCGCATGCCGGTCGCGAGAACGTCCTCCGCAGGCACCGCATGGCGCTCGACCTCGAATCCTAACGTCTCGAGCAGACCGGCGGCGCGCGTCGCGTGCGCGGCGCAATCGCCGGGTGGATTGTCCGAGGGGACGCGCACCAGCTCGGCGAGGAAGCGAACCGCGTCCTCGTGATGCGCACCGAGCCAGTCGTGAATCGTCCTGCGAGCGTCCACCGCGCTCATCGAGAGCCCACGGGTTCGGGGCAGCGCACCCGCTTCATGCGCTCGTGCGCGCGCGAAAGCGCTCGATGAAGCGCAGGAACACGCGTGCGGCGGTCTCGGCATCTGCACGGGTGATCGCCTCGGCCGGATTGTGGCTGATGCCGCCCTTGCAGCGCACGAACAGCATGCCGATATCGGCGATGGCAACGATCGCCATGCCATCGTGTCCTGCGCCCGAAGGCAGGCGCCGCACGTGCAACCCTTCGCCCGCGATCGCTTCCGCGATCTGCTCCTGCAACCATGGCGCGCAGGCGGCCGTCGATGCTTCCCATACCGGCTTGATGTCGATGGCGACGCCGCGACGCGCCGCGATTCCGGCGAAGGCGTGACGCATCACCTCGACCGCGCGCCGGCGCTGCGTATCGGTTGGCGCGCGCACATCGAGCGAGAAGCGCACGCGTCCCGGAATCACGTTGATGGCGCCCGGCAGCGCCTCGAGCTTGCCGACGGTGCCGACCAGCTCCGGCTCCTCGCGTGCAATGCGCTCAACCGCAAGCACGCAATCGGCGGCCGCGGCGAGCGCGTCGTGGCGCAGGTGCATCGGCACCGTTCCGGCGTGTCCGGCCATGCCGGCGATCTCCAGCGCGAAGCGGTTGCCTCCGTTGATCGCGGTCACCACGCCGACCGCAAGACCCTCGTCCTCGAGCACGGGTCCTTGCTCGATGTGCAGCTCCGCATAGGCCAGCACTTCCTCGCGACGGCGCGCCGCGAGCGCAAACGACGCGGGGTCGAGCCCGAAATCGCGCATCGCGTCGCGCATGCTGATGCCTTCGGCGTCGACACGATCGAGATTGGCGGGATCGAAGGTCCCCGCGACCGCGCGACTGCCCAGCAGCGTGGCGTTGAAGCGTACGCCCTCCTCGTCGGCGAATCCCGCGACCTCGATCGCGAAAGGCAGGCGCAGCCCGCGGGCATGCAGCGCGCCCACGCATTCGATCGCGGCCACGACGCCCAGCATGCCATCGTACTTGCCTGCGTCGCGCACCGTGTCGAGATGCGAGCCAAGCATGAGGCAGGGCAAGCCCGGATTCGCACCCTCGTACCGCCCGATCACGTTGCCGACCGCATCGAGGCGGACGCTCATGCCCGCGTCGCGCATCCACGCGGCCACCAGCTCGTTGGCTTCGCGCTGCTGCGCCGACAGGTACACCCGCGTGAGCGCGTCGGGTTGCTCGGAGCAGCGAGCAAGCGCCTCGCAGCGCTCGATTATGCGCGAGGCTGAAGGAAGGGTCGGGTGAGTCATCGTGACGAGTCGGGCGCCGTCATGATATCGGAAAAGCCATCACCGGCTGCCAAGGTGCGCGCGGTCACCCGCGTCGGCATATGCCTATTGAGTAGAATGGCGCGTCTTCCAAGCTGCGGCTGCCCTTGCCTCCTTTCCTGCACGACTCCGGCTTCTGGCTCAACGTGTTCATCGCCGCCGAATGGGCGGCGCGCCTCGCCATGGTGGTGATCGTTCCCTTCCGGCGATCGCCCGAAGCCGCCAAGGGTTGGCTGTTGCTGATTTTTTTCGAGCCGGTCGCCGGCATTCTGCTTTACCTGCTCATCGGCCGGCCCTCGCTACCCGCTTGGCGCATCGAACGCATCGGCGAATTCCGGGAGCTCGGACGGCCAACCTACGAACGTCTGGCGCGCGATCCCAACATCTTTCATCCCGAGGTCGAGCCGGAAAAGGAACACTGCGTGCGCTTGGCGGAAAACTTGGGGCGGTTCCCAATCCTCGGAGGCAACGACGCGGGCATCCTGGCCGATTACGACGGCACCATCGACCGCCTGGTGGCCGACATCGATGCCGCGCACGATCACGTGCACCTGCTCTATTACATCTTCGGCGACGACCCGACCTCGGCACGGGTGATCGACGCACTTGCACGCGCCGTCGAACGCGGGCTGGTGTGCCGCGTGCTCGCCGACTCGCTGGGCTCGCGTCCGGTGTTCGCGAAGCTCGCCGTACGGATGCGCAAGCGCGGCATCCTCGCCGACGAAACGCTCCGGGTCGGCTTTTTTCGCCGGAAGACAGGTCGCATCGACTTGCGCAACCACCGCAAGATCGCGGTGATCGACGGCGAAGTCGCGTACGTCGGCTCGCAGAATCTGATTGCCTCGACATTCAAGCCCGGGCTCGATTACGAAGAGCTCAACGTGCGGCTGATCGGTCCGATCGCGCTTCCGCTGCAGGCGGTCTTCGCCGAGGACTGGTACCTCGAGACCGGTGAGTTCCTGGGCGACGCGCGCTACTTTCCGGACCCGCGGATCGCCGGACGCGTTCCGGCGCAGGCGCTTCCGAGCGGTCCGGGCTACGCGCGGGAGAACAACCAGCGCCTGATCGTGTCGCTGGTGCATGCCGCCAATCGGCGCATCGTCATCACCATGCCCTATCTCATTCCGGACGAAGCGCTGCTGCAGGCGCTGCAGACCGCGGTGCTGCGCGGCGTGGAGGTGATTCTGGTGGTTCCCGAGCAGATGGATCAGCTGCTCGTCTGCCTCGCGCAACGATCGTATTACGAAGACATGCTCGACGACGGCATCCGCATCTGCTGCTACGGCAAGCGCTTCCTGCATGCGAAGCACGTGTCGATCGATGGCGAGATCGCATGGATTGGCTCGTCCAATCTCGACATCCGCTCCTTCGCGCTCAACGCGGAGATCGTCGTTCTGCTCTACGATCGTGGCGTCACCGCGCGGCTCGCGCTCGAGCAGGATCGCTATATGCGCGACGGGGTATTCCTCGAGGCCGCGACGTGGTCGAAACGCCCCTTGCGACGCAAGGTCGCGGAGAACCTCGCCCGCCTGATGGGTCCGCTGCTGTAGCGCTACTTCGTGGCAATCAGACCGCGCGCGCTCAATTGCGCGATGACGAGCTTGGCGTAGCCCGGGGTTTCGGCAGCGACGGTGGTCGGGTTGAAGGTCTGCGTCGTCGCCGACCAGATCGGGCGATGCGACTTGGTGTCGAACAGCGTCGCTTCGACGTCGGCCAGCTGATATTGCTGGACATCGGGTACCGCGTACCACGTCGGACCCCAGGGACCATAGGGTCCGAAGGGACCACCGAACGGCGAGCCGTACATCGCCGGCACCATCGTGGTCGAGACCTGAGTCCGAGTGTCGACACCGAGCAGACGTACCAAAAGCACGGCATCCGCGCCGGAGCGCTCAACGCCTGCGTTGAAATTCGCCTCGTTCGGCGCCGACGCATTCTCGATGAATTGATAGCCCGGCAGGCCGTCCACGCCAGCGGCGTTGAGACTCTGCGCAAAAATGTCGTCGAACACGCGGCGCGAAGTCAGCGAGCCGCTCACGCCTACGACCAGGATGCGCTTGAACGCCGGGCCCTTGTACGTGCTGTCGTACCATGCGGATTGCAGCGTCGTCGATGCGCAGCCGGCGAGAAGCCATGCCGCCAGCGCCACGAGGGTGTTCCTGCGTGTGAAAGCCTGCATCGAATAGTCTCCTATATCTATGCGGTGCGGTTCAGCCTGTCACCGTCTCGCCAACATGGACCGCGGGCGATTATTCCATGGCCTACCTGTTCTTGAACACGGGTTTGCGCTTCTCTACGAAGGCGCGCATGCCTTCCTTCTGGTCGTCCAGGCCGAAGGTCGCATGGAACGAGCGGCGCTCGAACAGCATGCCTTCAGCGAGCGATGACTCGTAGGCACGGTTGATCGCCTCCTTGATCATGATGACGGTCGGCAGCGAATAGCTCGCGATTTTGGTCGCGGTCGCGAGCGCCTCCTCGAAGAGCTTGTCGGCAGGCACGACTCGCGACACCAGACCCGATCGCTCGGCCTCGCCGGCGTCGATCATCCGTCCGGTGAGGCACCAGTCCATCGCCTTGGACTTGCCGACCGCGCGCGGCAGGCGCTGCGTTCCACCCATGCCCGGAATGGTGCCGATGGTGATCTCCGGCTGGCCGAATTTCGCGGTGTCGGCGGCAATGATCATGTCGCACATCATCGCCAGCTCGCATCCTCCACCCAGCGCGTACCCCGCCACTGCGGCGATCACCGGCTTGCGCGTGTGCTTCACCGACTCCCAACTCATGATGTAGTTGTCGGCGTAGACGCGCTGAAAGTCCCACGCCGCCATGGCGCCGATGTCGGCGCCCGCCGCGAAGGCCTTGTCGTTGCCGGTGATGACGACGACGCTGATCGCATCGTCAGCGTCGAAGGTCGCGAGCGCGCTCGCGAGCTCGCCGGCGAGCGCTTCGTTGAGCGCGTTCATGCGCTGCGGCCGGTTCAACCGGATGACGCCCACGCGCGCATGCGTCTCGACCAGGATCGTTTCGTACGAAGTTGTCATGCCTCTCCTGTGCTCAGCGTTTTGCGGGATCGAAAAGCTTGGGCAGGTCCTGCCAGCAGCGATAGTACTCGTGCTGCAGCTGCGCGGACTCGAGCGCAAAACGCGTCGGCCGGATGACGTCGCGTGTCTCGAACATGAATGCCATCGTGTCGGTGATGCGCGTCGGCTGCGACAGGTCGGCCGCGCTCGCCTTGGCGAAGGTCTCCGCATCGGGGCCGTGGCCGATCATGCAGTTGTGCAGGCTGGCACCGCCCGGTGCGAAGCCTTCGGACTTGGCGTCGTACACGCCGTGGACGAGTCCCATGAATTCGCTCGCCACATTGCGGTGGAACCATGGCGGCCGAAAAGTGTGCTGCATGGCCAGGATACGCGGCGGAAAAACGACGAAATCGATCGCGTCGACGCCGGGTATATCGGTCGGCGACTGCAGCACCAGGAAAATCGACGGATCGGGATGGTCGTAGCTGATCGAGCCGATGGCGTTGAAGCGGCGAAGGTCGTATTTGTACGGCGCGTTGTTGCCGTGCCACGCGACGACGTCGAGCGGGGAATGGTCGATCGCGGCAGACCACATCCTGCCCATGAACTTGGCGACCAAGGCGAACTCCCCCTCCCAGTCCTCGTACCAGGCGTTCGGCACCAGGAAATCGCGTGGGTTGGCCAAGCCGTTCGATCCGATGGGCCCCAGATCGGGCAGGCGCAGATGTGCGCCATAGTTTTCGCAAACGTAACCGCGCGCTTCGCCATCCGGGAGCTCGACGCGAAAACGCAGGCCGCGCGGAAGCACCGCGATCTCCTGCGGCTCGACATCCAGGAGGCCGAGCTCGGTGCTCAGGCGCAGCCGCCCCTGCTGCGGCACGATCAGCAGCTCGCCGTCGGCATCGTAGAAAAAGCGGTCGGTCATCGAGCGGTTGGCGGCGTACACGTGAATGGCGCATCCGCTCATCGCGGCGGGGTCGCCATTTCCCGCCATCGTGACCAGGCCGTCGACGAAGTCGGTCGGCGTCGAAGGCATGGGCAGCGGATCCCAGCGCAGTTGGTTGGGCGGCGTCGGCACCGCATCAAACCGGCTTTCGATGGCGCCGCCCGCGAGTTCGCGAAAAGGCTCGTGCATCGCCGAAGGCCGGATGCGATAAACCCAAGTGCGACGGTTGTGGGCGCGCGGCGCGGTGAACGCGGTGCCCGACCATTGCTCGGCATATAGCCCGAACGGCGCGCGCTGCGGCGAGTTCTGTCCCACCGGAAGCGCACCCGCGAGCGCCTCGGTCGCAAATTCGTTGCCGAAGCCCGACTGGTAGCCGAGCGCCGCGCTCGAGGCCGCCTGCGCCCCAATACCGGCACGCCGATCGGCGTCGACCTTCAAGACGCCTCCGGCGTGGTCGCCGCGCTGACCGGCGCGACGTCCGCGCGCGCCGCCGCCATCGCCTCGCGCAGCACACGGTCATCGCCGATGTGATTGGCAAGCAGCAGGATGAGCTTGGCATTGACCATCGCGCTCTGCGCTTCGTTGAGGTTGCGATGCATGTCGATGAGCTCCTCGTAGAAATCGTCCGCGCTTTTCAGGTTGGGCGCGCTGTTGAGCGAGCCCGGGTCGTGGGTCATGCAGCCTCCTTGCGCAGCGCCGCGCCGGTGGCGCCCCCCGCGCGAGCGATCGCAGCGCGCACGCGCTCGTGATCGAAGCTGCGCCAGCGCGCGCACACGTGCTGGTCCGGGCGGAAAAGGTAACATGTGCCGGGATGGGCGTCGTAGCGTTGCGCGAGCAGGCCCTCGCGGTCGCTGATCGATGGACCGGAGTCGATTTCGTCCGTGACCTGGATCACCGAGCAGGCGACGCCATCGTTCTCGAGCCCCGCAATCGCGTCGCGGGTGAGCTTGCCGAAGACCATGAGCGTGAAGCCGCTTTGCAGATGGCCCAGCAGCCATTCGCCATAGCTACCGAGCACCGGCGCATCGATCGCGCAGTTGCCCGGCGCCATGGCCAGCGCGAACGCGTCGTCGGCGTGATCCGAGGTGTTGAGTTCGGAACCTTCGAGCGTGGCAGGCACCGACAGGCGCCCGCTGTTGACCAGCGCGCGGGCAAAAGCGTGGCGTTTGGCGAGCGCCAGCACCGCGTTGCGGAAAGTCTTGCTGACATCCCTCTTGGGCGTGATGAATTCGGTGCTGCGCGTGGTGGCGCGGATATTTTCGTCGGCGGCGTGCGTCCGCTCGTGGTCGTAGCTGTCGAGCAGGCTGTCCGACGCCAAGCCTTCGAGCACCAGCTCCAGCTTCCATACGAGATTGTCGACATCCTGGATGCCACTGTTGGCGCCGCGCGCTCCAAAGGGCGACACCAGGTGCGCTGCGTCGCCCGCGAACAGCGTGCGCACGTGTCGAAACGAGCGCATGCGCCGGCATTGGAAGGTGTAGACACTGGACCATTCGATGTCGAATTGCGCCTGCTCGCCGAGCATCGCGCGCAGACGCGGAAGGATGTTCTCCGGTTTTTTCTCCTCTTCCGGATCGGCGTCCCAGCCGAGCTGAAAATCGATTCGCCACACGTCGTCGCACTGCCGATGCAACAGCGCCGACTGGTTGCGGTGGAAAGGCGGATCGAACCAGAACCAGCGCTCGGCCGGAAAATCGGATCGCATGCGCACGTCGGCGATCAGGAAGCGGTCGCGAAACACCTGTCCATCGCTGTCCAGCCCGAGCATGCCGCGAATCGGACTGCGCGCGCCATCGCAAGCTATCAGCCAGTCGGCATGGGCAACGTAGACACCGTCGGGCGTCTCCACGCGCACGGCAACGCGGTCGGCATGCTGCGTGACGCCGCTGACCTTGTTCGACCAGCGCAGCTCCGCCTGTGGCAGCTCGAGCACCCGCTCGACCAGCAGCTGCTCGACCCAGTACTGCTGCAGGTTGACGAAGGCGGGGCGGCGGTGCCCGGGCTCGGCGAGCAAATCGAAGTGATAGATCTCCTCGTCGCGAAAGAAGACGCGTCCGGTGTTCCAGCGAACGCCCTTTTGCGCGATGCGCTCGCCACAGCCGAGGCGATCGAGGATTTCCAGCGTGCGCTTGGACCAGCAGATCGCGCGCGAGCCCACGCTCACGGTGTTGTCGTCGTCGAGGATCAGCACGTCGATGCCGCGCTGCGCAAGATCGATCGCGGCGGCGAGCCCGACCGGCCCGGCGCCGGCGACGATCACCGGCCAATGCCGCGGTGCGCCCGCCAGATCGGCGGGCTTCACGTAGGGGTAGACGGGATTGGTGTAGGTCTTCACCGCCTCACCCCTCCAGGCTCTCCCACATCTCCTTGTCGCGCTGCGCCGTCCAGATGCGCGGGTCGCGGTACTGGGTCGCCTCGTCGTACGCGCGCGTGACGTCGAAGGGCAGACAGTGGTCGAAGATCACCCACGCGCCGAACTGCGGCTTCAGTCGCGCGTACGTGTCGCGGTACACCGTGCGCAGGTCCTTGCCCGCCGCTGCGCCCTCGCGCACCGCGCCGAACATCTGCGTGATGAACGCGCGCGTGCCGTCGAGCCCCGCCTTGACCGCGCGCCGATCCATCAGCGACGCGCCGCGTCCGGGCACGAGTTTCTCAGGCAAGAGCGCCGCCACCGCATCGAGCGTCGCCGGCCAGTCGGTGAGATACGCGTCGCCGGTGTACGGCGTCGCGCCGTATTCGACCAGGTCGCCGGAGAAAAGAATCTTCTCGTCGGGCAGCCAAACCACGGTGTCGCCCTTGGTGTGGCCGCGGCCCAGCTGCATGATGTCGACGCGAAGCTTGCCCAGCCACAACGTCATGCGCCCTTCGAACACCAGCGTGGGCCATGTCAGGCCGGGCACCGACTCCACCGCGCGGAACAATCGAGGAAAGCGCTCGATCTCGCTTTTCATGTCGGCTTCGCCGCGCTCGACGATGAGGTCGTAGGTATCGCGGCTGGCGATGACATGCTCCGGCCGATATCCCGACGCCCCGAGCACCCGCACCGCATGATAGTGTGAGAGGACGACGTAGCGGATCGGCTTGTCGGTCACCTCGCGGATGCGCCGGATGACGTCCTGCGCCATCACCGGCGTGGCCTGCGTGTCGATCACCATCACCGCATCGTCGCCGATCACGATGCCGGTGTTCGGATCGCCTTCCGCGGTATACGCATAGGCGTGCTCGGAAAGCTTGTCGAAGCTGACCTTTTTTTCCTCGAGATCGGCGTGCGAGGCGAATTTCTTTTGCGACATGCGAATTTCCTTGGTCAACGTGCGCGCAGAAGGGACTGCAAGCGGGACGAGGCCGATCGAGAATCGGGCTGATGGCGCAAATTCTACGCCCCTCGCCACTCCTCAGGAACCGGGCGGTAGTCGCGCGTCACGTCTCAACTCGGATAGAGCCCGAGGGTTTTAGCCTGCAGGCGCGCGAGACCCAGAAGCGCATCCAGGTACGGCGTAGGCATGCCCAGCGCGTTGCCGATCTCACGCGGCGCGGAGAGCAGCACGTCGATCTCCACGGCGCGACGCGCCTCGACGTCCTGAAGCATCGATGTCTTGAATGCGCCGAGCTTGCGCGTCACCTGATTGCGCTGCTCGGCGCTTTCGGCGATCACGCAGCCGATGCGCGCGCCGATCGCCTGCGCCTCGGCCATCACCGCGCGGCAGTAGGTGTTGACCAGGCCGTCGTCGAGCACCCGATCGGCAGTCGCACCGGTCAGCGCCGACACCGGGTTCATTGTCATGTTGCCCCACAGCTTGTACCAGATGTCGCGCTGAATGCACGGCGAGACCTCGACGTCGAATCCGGCACGCCCGAGCAGCTGCGATAACGCGAGCGTGCGCGGCGTTTCGCCTCCGCGCGGCTCGCCGATGATCAGGCGCCTGCCGACGGCGTGGCGAGTGAGGCCCGGCTCGGGTGTGGTACACGCCGCATGCACCACGCAACCGACGATGTGCTGCGAGGCGATCGCCGCATCGATGAAGCCGCCAGGATCGATCGACTCGAGGCAATGACCTTCCAGTTCGCCGCCGAAACCCTGGAAAAACCACCAGGGGACGCCGTTCATCGCGGTGAAGACCGTCGTCTGCGCGTGCAGCAGCGGCGCGATCGACGCGGCTACCGACGCGAGCGCGGGACCTTTCACCGCGACGATCACGAGGTCCTGCGCGCCCAGCTCGGCGGGCGCCGACGCGACCTTTGCCGGCGCTGTCACGAGCGAACCAGACATTTCCAACCGCCACCCGTGTTGTCGCAACGCGGCCGCGGTGGCGCCGCGCGCCACCACCGACACGTCGTTGCCTGCCGCCGCGAGCCGGGTCCCGATGAATCCGCCTATCGCACCGGCACCGACAATGCAGATCCTCATCGCACTTGCTAGCTCTTGTAGGAAGGATCGATGCGATCAATCTCGCGCACCAGCGCGGCGAACACGTCCTCGCCCGCGCCGAAGGCATCACTGAACTGCAGCGAGTCGCGCGTCGCGCGCTGCTGGATGCCGACCGGCACCTCGATGACGGGCCCCATCGACATCGATGCAACCTGGATCTCGCAGGCCCGATTGAGCAGCCACAGCACGGCGAAGGTGCGCGCGACGGTGTCGCCCCACGCCAGGAGCCCATGGTTACGCAGGATTACCGCCGGCCGGTCGCCGATGGCGCGGATCAGGCGCGGCCCCTCGTCGGCATGCACAGTGATGCCCTCGAAGTCATGGTAGGCGAGTTTGCCGTGGAGCTGCGCAGAATAGAAGTTGCTCATCGACAAGCCCGCCTGCGAGCACGCCACCGCCATGCCCGCGGTGGTGTGCGTATGCATCACGCAATGCGCGCCCGGGATCGCGTCGTGGATGGCCGCGTGGATGGTGAAGCCGGCGGGGTTGACCGGCCAGCGCGATGCATCGATCACGTTCCCCGCGAGGTCGATCTTCACGAGGTTGGAGGCGCAGACCTCGCTGTAGAGCAAACCGAAGGGATTGATCAGGAAATGCTTCCGCGGGCCCGGCAGACGAAGCGTGATGTGGTTGTAGATGAGTTCGACCCAGCCGAGCCGCGCGAAGATGCGATAGCAGGCGGCGAGCTGCACGCGTGCCTGCCATTCCTCCGCGGAGAATCGCGGCGCGGCGGGTACGGCGGGTGCATCGCCGGATCGGCGCCGGGGCGCGCTCATGCGTTGCCCCCCGAAGTCGCTATGCGACCTCCCCTCCAGGGAGGGCGAGCGCCTTCGGGCGGCCCGCCGGCGCTCATGCCGAGCGCTCCTCGGCCACGATCGTATTTACCAAGCGACCGATGCCGCCGATCTCGCACACCACCTCGTCGCCGACGTGCACTCCAGCCAGGCCAGGCGGCGTGCCGGTAAGAATGACGTCGCCTGGCGAGAGCGTCATGAAACTGGAAAGATGCGCGATCAGGAAGGCGACGTCGAAGACCATGTCGGCGGTGCTACCTCGCTGCGTGATGGCACCGTTGACACTCGTCGTCATGCGCAGGTTCATCGGGTTGCGCACGTCGGTGGCGTCGACCAGCCATGGGCCGATCGGAGTGCAGGCGTCGCGGCTCTTCACGCGAAAGTTGGGACGATAGTAGTTTTCGAGATAATCGCGCACCGAATAATCGTTGGCCACGGTGTATCCCGCAACGTAGTCGAACGCATCGGCGCGCGTCACCCAGCGCGCACTGCGGCCCATCACCACGGCTAGCTGGCATTCGTAGTGCATGTAGGTGGCGTCGTGCGGCCGTGGCGCCCGGCCACGATGACCAAGCAGCGAATTGACGCCCTTCATGAATACCAGCGGTTCCGCCGGCGCCTTGAAGGCGAGGTCCTTTTCACGATCGACGTAGTTGGAGGCGACGCCGAAAATCGTACGCGGCCGCTCGGTAGGCTTGAGCGGAGGCAGCCATACGAGCTCTTCCTCATCGACGCCGCTTCCGTCGGCGAGCCGCACACACACGCCGTCCTCGACCGCATCGTGCACTGCGCCCATCCATGCTACCCGCGCATGTTTCACGCGCGAGCCTCCGCGACCAGGAGGTTTTCGAGCGCGCCAACGCCGTCGATCGCCACCCGGACGCGGTCTCCGCAACGCGCCTGCGACAGCGGCCAGGCAGTTCCGGTGAGCAGTACGTCGCCTTCGTTTAGCGTCATGAATGCGCTGATGTCGGCAATCAGATCCGCCACGGGACGCAGGCACTCGGCGGTGCTGTGCGTGGATCGGAGCATTCCGTTCACGAATACCGCGATCGACAGCGCGTCTGGCATCGAGACTTCGTCGCGCGCCATCACCCACGGCCCGAGGCTGCAGAAGCCATCGCGACAGCGCTGACGAACCGCCGGTTCGACGAACTTCGCGTGCGGCTCGGACCAATCGATCGCGATGGTGTAGCCGGCGATGAGGTCGTGCGCGTTTTGCGGCACAGCGCGCGAAGCGCTTGCGCCCATGACCACGCCGAGCGTGGCGCCGATGTCCACCGCATCGATCCCGCCGGGAATGGCGACCTCATCGTTGCATGCGGACCATGTGTTGGCCGGCTTGATATAGAGAACCGGCGCCTGGGGCGGCCGATCGCAGGGGTTGTCCCCCGTGGCATCGGCAAGCGCGTCGAGCGCACTGCGCGTGTTGAGCAGCGTACCGATCACCGTGCCCCGCGTCGGCACGTCCCAATCGACCGCGCCAATGCGCGCGATCTGCCCTCCGATGCGTGCGCTACCGGTCCGGGGATCGGCGTCGATGCGCTGCACGCCGGCGCCCGCGCGCGTTCTCGCCCATGCCAGCGCCACTCGAGCTCCTCCCGGGATGATTTGATGCGGCATGCGACCGACGCGACCCGCCGGTCGGCACCTGCGAACGATAAGCCGCGGCACTCGACGCTGTCAATTTCGGCGCGTCCGCGTACCGCGCAGACTAACATGGCACACCGCCATCGCGATCGGAAGACCGACCAGCAGCATGTGCGCTGCGAGCGAGATGATCACGGTCCGAAGCGCATGCGGCGGTCGATAGGGGAACGCAGACAGCGGAACGACGACGAAATTCATCACCACGTAGATCGCCGCGCCGAAGGCGAGGCCCGCAGTCACCGGATGCGCGGCCAGGATGCGCCAGCGCAGGCACGCGAAGTACAGCAGCGTCGAGGCGACGAGCATGATCGCGAAATGCGACACCGCACCAAGCACCGCCACCGGCACGCCGCCTCCGAACGCCGGCGCGCCCAGCCATCCCGCGGCGATCGATTGCAGGATCCATTCCGGGCTGCGTCCGCGCATGCCGAAAAACCAGAAGGCGAACATCAGGTCGAAGACTCCTGCCGCCAATGCGCCGAGCACCACGCCCGCGACGGCGTCCTGCGTGCGCACGATCGGGGAGCTAGGCATGTTGCGATGCCATCGAAGATGGCGCCGTCATGCGCAGACGTGTTCCAGCATAAGCCGCGATTGCCGCCGCATCGATGCGCGCGCCGCACAGCCCGATGTACCCGTCGGGTCGCAGCAGGTAATACGACGGCAAGGCGATGTGGGCCTGCGCGAGCGCCTTGTCGTTGCCTGGAGTTGCAGGAACGGCGTGCACCCGCACCGCATCGCTCAGCGCCGCGGCAGCATCCGCCGGCAACTCCTGGCCAAACGCGAGCAGGTGGAAATGCAGGTCGTCGAGGGTCTGGAACAAATCCTCGACCGCGCCGTCGGATTGCATGGCCAGGTGCAGCCAGGGAAACCGATCGCCGGCACGCGGGGCGCCGGCGTCACTGGCGTCCTGCGTGTGCGACAGCGGGCTCGCGCGGTACTCGATGCCGATCTGCGACACGGTGCGGAACGCGAATGCCTGGACGCGTGGCTCGCTCATGGCGAGCGCGGCAGCGCGCGCGAGGACCTGCGTGCGCAGTAGGCCAGCCCACGGGCTGTCGGAGATCACCAGCCTGAACGCACGGTCGGTCGTTTCGAGCAGGCGCCGCGCGACGGGGATGCGCTCCTGCTCGTATGAATCGAGCAGCGCGGCGTCGGCGCGTCCATCGATCACCAGCGCGAGCTTCCAAGCGAGGTTGTATGCATCCTGCAATCCGGTGTTCATTCCCTGCGCCCCCACCGGGCTGTGGATATGCGCGGCGTCGCCGAGAAGAAAACAGCGCCGGTCGCGAAAACGCGACGCGGCGCGATGATGGATGCGGTAGGTCGAGAACCATGAGCACGCGCGAAACGACAGCGCGTCGCCCGCCTCGGCACGCAACGACGTCATGACATCGTCGAACGCGAGGTCGCTGCGATCGCGCAACGCCGCCGGAACAATGCCGACGATGCGCCAATGGTCCTGGCCGCGCATCGGGAAGAACAGGTGGAAGCCCGCGCGCCACAGGTAGACGTTGACCTCGTCCGGCACCATGGTGCCGGTCACCTCGGTATCGGCGACGAAGAACACGTGCTCGTACGGCGCGCCGGGAAACGTGATCCGCGAAAGTTCGCGCACCGCGCTGTGCGCGCCATCGCATCCGGCGATCCAGCGAGCCGTCATGTTCCGCGTCGAGCCGTCGGACATTTTGAGCGTCGCCGTCGCGGCGGCCGCGTCCTGGACCAGCCCCACGAGCTCGCTATTCCACTGCACGTCCGATCCGAAGTCGCGCAAGCGCTCGCCCATGATGTGCTCGTTGTCGTCCTGTCCCAGCACCAGGATGTAGGGATAGGGCGTGATGCTCCTTCCGGCGTCGCCCAGCGGAACGCGCGCCATGCGCCGCCCGTCCGCCCAGATGTTCGCGCCATTGCCGATCTTGCCCAGCTCGATCGCGCGCCGGTCGATGCCGAGCTTCTGGTAGATTTCCAGGCTGCGCGCCTGGACGCCGAGCGCGCGAGTCTGCTGCGCGGGGCCGCTGTGCCGATCGATGATCAGCGCGCGCACCCTGCGGCGCGCGAGCTGGTTGGCCAGCATCAGCCCGGTTGGGCCGGCGCCGACAATCAGAACGTCGGTGTCCGTCATGGCACCCTCCGTCGCGTCAATTCACGGCTCGCGCGATTTCCTCGGTTGCATCCTGCGCATCGGGCACGATACCGCGCATCTGAAGGAAACCGTGCACCATGCCCCGCGCACAGATATAGCGGGTGGCCACGCCCGCACTCTCGAGCCGCGCGGCGTAGGCCTGCCCTTCGTCGCGCAAGGTGTCGTATTCGGCGGTGATGATCAGTGCCGGCGGCAGGCCGGAGAGATCCTGCGCGTAGATAGGCGAAACTCGCGGATCCCTTGCGTCGCACCGGCCATCGCCGTAGGTTCGGTAGTACCACGCCAGGTCGTCACGAGGCACGAGGCATTCGTTGGGGGGCATGGTGATGGACGGAAACGACATCGTGAAGTCGACCACCGGTTGCAGCAATACCTGATAACGAATCGTCACGCGCGGGTCCGCACGCAGACGCAGACACGTCACCGCGGCCAGATTTCCTCCCGCGCTTTCGCCGCACACGACGACGGGGCCGGGCACGCCGCCGACCTCGACCGCGTGCATTCCGGCCCAGACCGTGGTCGCCACCGCGTCATCGAGCGCCGAGGGAAAGACGTGTTCGGGCGCCAGCCGATAACCGATGGACAGCACCAGGTGCCGCGTGACCCGTGCGAGGTTGCGACAGAAGGTATCGCTTTCCTCGATGCCGCCCTTCACGTACCCACCGCCATGGAAATACAGCATGAGCGGCAGGGGTGCGGTCCCGTCCGCGTAGATGCGCGCCGCCGACGGCGTCTCCGCCCCGGGAATCGTGACGTCCTCGACGCGACTCAACGCGACGGACTCGCCGGTCAGCGCGGGCGTCCACAGATTGCGGAACGCCTGGCGCACATCCGCGATCGGCATCGCCCACTGCGGCTTGTGCGTGTGCGCGAGCTTGGTCGCAATGAGCTCTTTCAATGCGGGATCGAGTGCCATCGTGGCAAATTTGAACTAAGGTTGGGACGCCATCAACCTGATGTGCATGTTGGTCATAGCGTCTTGCGGCACGGCATTCGAGCGCGTCAGAGAATTCGAGTGCCGAATTTCTTCAGCGCAGTTTCGGAGAGTTGAAGTCCGAGGCCGGGATGTTCCTTGAGCGTGAGCCATCCATTAGCGATCCGGGGCGGATCCTCGAACAGTTCGGCCTGCAGCGGGTCGCGCTCGGGATCGGTGAACGATTCGACGATGCAGCCCGCGGGGGTCGCGGCGACAAGATGCGCGTGGATGAAGCAATCGTGATGCGGCGCCACCTGCACGTGATTGAATTCGCAGAGCGCGGCAAGCTTTCGGCCTTCGGTGAAGCCGCCCATCATCGTGCAATCGAACTGCAGAATCTGAATCGCCTGTTCCTCGAGCAGCGCGCGGCATCCGTAGCTCGTGAGCTCGCTCTCCCCGGCCGACAGCGGGATGCGGGTGCGCTGGGCAAGAAGCTTGAGCTCGCGACGATCGTCGGCCCAGCGCACCGGCTCCTCCAGCCAGCGAGGGCGAAGCGGCTCGAGAAGGCGCGCCCCCTCGATCGCCGTCGCCAGGTCCCAGCCGCGATTGACATCGATCATCAGGTCCTTGTCGTCACCTATGATTTCACGGACCAGCGTCATCCGTTCGATGTCCTCCTTGAGCGGGGCACCCCCCACCTTGCCCTTGAAGCCGGTATGACCCTGCGCGTTCAGCATCTGGATCTCGTCGCGCAATTCGACCATGTCTTTCCCGTCGCGATAATAAGCGCAGGTCACATAGCAGGGAACCTCGGTCCGGTAGCCACCAAACAGCCGGTATAGCGGCAACTTGGCGACCTTGCCCATGATGTCCCAGGCAGCAATATCCACCGCGGCGGAGATGCGCACGATTGCCTCCCTCGTCCAGCCTCTCTCGCTCGCGATGCGTTGCGAAGTCAGCGCGAAGATCTTCTGGTAGAGCTGCTCGGGAGCGAGCGGATCGGCGCCGACGACAAGCTCCGCGATCCCGCTCTTGAATGCGCTGATAGCCGCCTCGATCGGCGTGTAGCTGGTAGCGATCCCAATGCCTTCGACTCCCTGGTCGGTGTGCATTCGCACCAGGATCTCATTGGCGCGAGGCACGATGAAATTGCTTACCCAGTGGGGGCGTCCGGTGTCCGGAGCACGCAGGATGTAGACGTCCAACGCGGTGATCTTCACGCTACTCGCCTAGGTATGCGATGCGCGACCTTTGACGCGAGAAGCGCGCCAGGTGCCGATCCGCGACGCTTCACTTCGAACGGCCGTCGAAATGCGTAACGGGCACCGAAGCGAGGTCGATGTCCTCGAGGCAGCGTATGTTGACCGCGGCGATGCGATTGCCCTTGGGATCGGTTCCCTCGCCATACGGGTGAATGCCACACGAGGCGCAGAACCGGTGCTTGATCACGTGCTTGTTGAACGTGTATGTGCTCGCGTTCTCGTCGGGTGTCGACAGATGCAACGTGTCCCGTGGCACGAACCACATGAGCGAGCCCTTTTTCTGGCATATGGAGCAGTTGCACGACATCGCGCCCTTGATCTCGCCCTCGACCTCGAACGCGACCCTTCCACAGTGGCAGCTTCCCTTGTAGTTCATGCGTCGACTCCCTATCCGATTGCGACGTTGCCGGTGCGCACCATTGTAAAGTCCTGCCGATACGAACGGTCAGACCCGATCGAGAAAACGCGCATCGCGTGGCGACCGTTTGCGCCCGTGGACGAACATCGCGACCGCTACCGCGATGGCCATCGGCAGTGGCGAGACCAGGAGCGCCGCGATCCAGTTCCATGCCTCGCGCGGTTCCAGTGCCTGGACGAACGCGAAGGTCGCTGCGATCGCTCCGAGCGCCGCCGTCAGCGAGCCCTTTCGGGCATCCCGGAATATTGTTTCACCGAGGATCCCGACGAGGACCGGAAAGGCAAAGAGGATCAGGAATGGCTTCACGAGCACGCGGCAGCCGTCGCACTTCAATGCTTCCAGAACTCGCGCGACGCGATGCGCGCACCCTCGGCCATCGCAGCCATCTTCGCCCACACGACGTCGGGATCGACCGCGGCCTGCCCCACCCACGTACCGAAACCGCAGTCGCTTCCGGCGATCACGTTTTCCCTGCCGACGAGCTTCGCGTAACCGCCGATGCGCTGAGCGACGAGCTCGGGATGCTCGATGAAGTTCGATTTCGATTCGATCACCCCCGGAATGAGCAGCTTTCCATCGGGCAGCTTCAGCGTCTCGAAGACCTTCCATTCGTGGGCGTGCCGGGGGTTGGCGGCCTCGAGCGCGATGGCGCTTGGCCGCGCACGAAAGACGATGTCGATCACGTCGGCCAAAGGGACGTCGCAGTGGTGTGGCCCTTCGTAATTGCCCCAGCACAGATGCATGCGCAACTGCTCGGGTGCGATGTTCGCCACAGCATGATCGAGAGCCTCCACGTGAAGCTGCGCCTTCTTTCGCCACTCGGCGAGGCTAAGGTCCGCGTGCTGGATGTGCCGCCCCATCCCGAGGTCTGGGCAGTCGATCTGCAGGATGATGCCGGCCCTGGCGATCGTCTCGTACTCCTGCCTCATGGCCTCGGCGATCGCGAACAGGTACGCTTCCTCGGTGGGATAGTGTTCGTTGCGAAAGAATAGCGATACCACGCCCGGCGACGCCGCTGTCAGGAACGCGTCCTGCGCATCGACCGTCGCTAGCGCGGCCTGTAGATGGTCGACGTCGGTCTGCGCCGCCCGTGGATCGCGTACGCCGATCGCCGCGTTGCACGCCGGTGTCTTGCGACGGGAACGTCCCGGATCGCCGAACACGCGCTTGGCGAGATTAGGAAACTCGGTCAGATCCTGATACACGAACGTGTTGCCGGTTCCGCCGAAACCGCTCAGCCGGTCCTTGATGTACGTGGCGTAGCTCGGCTTGCTCATCTCGCCATCGTTGACGATATCGACACCTGCCTCCGCTTGTTTGTGGACAACCTCGTCGACCGCAGCCGCCACTCGATGCGACAACGCGGCGGCGTCCACGGGCACGCCTTCCTCCTTGGCGTACATTATCCGGATGAGATCTTCGGGCCGCGGCAGACTGCCGGTGTGCGTCGTCAGAAATCTGTCGGTGCTGCGCTTCATCATGAATCCTTGTCGGGGTCGGCAACTGCCAAGCGGATCGTAGCGGCGGGGAGCAGACCGCGTCGTCAGCGACGCACGTCGCGCAAGAACGCAAGCAGCCCGGAGATGTATGTAGCCTGATCGTCATACATCGCCATGTGACTGCCCTCCGGACAGTGCAGGTGACTCCCGTGCGGCAGCGCGTGCGCCATTGCCTCCATGTGCTTGGGGTCCATGGTGTCGTACTTCGCGCCGATGGTCAGGGCGGGCACCCGGATTTGAGAAAGATCGGCCGTCCGGTCCCATTGCGCCAGCTTCCCGCTGGCGCCCAGTTCGCTCGGCCCCTGCATCGGGATGTAGACCTTCGGATTGAGGTGCGCGAACGCACGCAGCACCGGATCGGGCCATTGAGCGTGGGGCAAGCGCAGCACGTGGTGCTCGTAGTGGTGGGGAATGAGCAGCTCCATGTAACGAGGGTTGTCGTAGTCTTCGCGTGCTTCGATGGCCTTGATCTCGGCAAGCACCGTCGGCGAGATTTCCGGCATAAGCGTTTCCTGGGCATATCGGTTGTACGCGGGAATGCTGCTGACCATGTTCGAAATCACAAGACCCTTCAGATGCTGCTGGTGCTTCAGGGCGTATTCCATGGCCAGGATGCCGCCCCACGAATGCCCCAGCAAGAAGAAATTATCCTTGTTCAGGCCGAGCGCCTGACGCACCTGCTCGACTTCATCGACGAAGCGCGCGGTCTCCCACAGCTCGGGCACGTCCGGCTGACTGCTACGGTGCGAGCCGAGCTGATCGTAGTAGTAGTACTCGATGCCGGCCTGCGCCAGGTAGCTGTCGAAGACCTCGAAATACTCGTGCGTGCAGCCTGGGCCGCCGTGCAGCAGCAACACCTTGATCCGCGGATTGTCGCCATTGCGTTTTGTCCAGACATTGAAAGCGCCGCGCGCCGTCTGCACCGGAATCATGCGCGTACCGCCGCTGAAGGCGTCTGGACGTCGACGCAGGATGGTGGCAACGTCGACAGCTTCAGGCACGCTCACGCGAGGTCCGTGGTTGACCGTCGGACCCCGCCCCTACTGCACAGGCGCCGTCGAACGAGCGAGACGACGCCTTCATCCATTGAGAAAATAGAGATCAGGCTTGTCGACGACGCCGACCTTCTGCATGGTTTCCCGCAAATCCGCAGACTCGGCGAACGCCTTTGCGGCGCCCAGATCCTTCGCTTCCAGCAGAATGACGACTTCATTCGGGTCGCCCGCGCTGCGAAGAAGATGTTTCTCGGTCAGGCCCGCCTGGGTGCGCTTCGGAAGATGCGCATCGTAGCCGCGCTTCCATTCCGCAAAATCCCGAACCTTGTGCCGTATGAGCATGAAACTTGCCATTGCGATCCTCCTTTGATGGATGTTTGACCACGCATGTTGCGCTCTCGATGCCTGACCAACCAGGGAACCTCGAGGCCGGCGATCGCCGCACCCTGGGCGGTCGGTCATGCATCGCCGGTCGGAACGATTGCCGCCGTTTCAACCATCAGAATGACCGCGCGTTCAGGCGCGCGCGTGCGATGAACGATACCCCTGGGGACAACGAAACCTTGCTGTCGAGCAAGCTCGACACTTCGGTCCTCGAGGTCGATGATGAAGCGACCTTCGAGAACAAAGAAAAATTCGTCGTCGTTATCGTGTTTGTGCCAGTGATATTCCCCCTGCATGACGCCGAGACGAACGACCGAATCATTCACCCGGCACAGCGTCTGGTTGTACCAGCGGTCGGAGCACGCGGCGACAAGCGAGGGTACGTCGACGACCTGCAGCGACGGAAACAGGACATTGAGAAACGTTGCGTACGGATGTTGCTGAGGGGCGGCGCTCATACGTCCTCCGCGTTGTGCGATGCTGTCGAACCGAGCTAACCGGCGCTTCGCCGACAACACTCAAGCGCCGTTGGCGAAGCCCGGTTGAGCGACATGGTATCCATCATAGCGGGTCGCGATCGGCCACGAGCGGCCTTGTGGATTTTACGTCGGCTGCTTGAAATCAGGAGGCGTTCAATGAAAGGCCCGGAAGCGGTGATTTGCTACGGCGCCGCACCCGGTGTAGCCGATCGCTGACCAGACGCCGTGGCTCCGATGCGGAACGGCGGCGCGCCGGACCGGTCCAACCGCCTTCACGCCAGCGGAGGTCCCATGCCGAACTACATCGATGCCATCGTCATCCCCGTTCCCCGAGCCAAGCTCGACACCTATAAGCGCATGTCCGCGGAATGGGGCAACGCCCACCTGCGGCACGGCGCTCTCTATTACTCCGATTCGATCAGCGACGACGCCCAGCCGGGCAAGGTCACGTCGTTCCCTCAGGCCGTGCAGCTCAAGGACGGCGAGGTGATCGCGTTGGCTTGGGTCGTATATCGGAGCAAAGAGGACCGCGACCGCATCAGCAAGGCGGTCATGGAAGATCCGCAGCTCAAGGAGTCGATGGACCCTTCGAAGATGCCCTTCGACGGCAAGCGTATGTTCTGGGGCGGCTTCGAGACCATCATCGGGCTCGCGGGCAGCCATTAGGCGCGGCCGCGCCAGCCCCCATTTTCGAGGGACGTTACCGGTCTACGGCGCGGCCGACGCGAGCGGCTTCCCTTTCTCGACGATATAGACGGCGAGAACTTTCGCGCCGCCCTCCCCGCTTTTCGCGTCGTCGATTGCGTTCACGGGAATCTGGTAGGAGTCTCAGTGCATTCGGAGTAGGCGATGGAGGTGTAGGTGTCTGAATCGCGCTCTTTACTGCGTAGCATCGGCAGCTTTTGCGATCAAGGCGGCGACCGCAGCAGGCTGGGATACGTACACCGAGTGGCTACCTGAGACCTCCGCGACCGTAGCTCCCGCCCGCTTGGACATGAAACGCTGCGCGGGCGGCGGAATCATGCGGTCGTCGGTGGCAACCAGATACCAGCTCGGCTTGGTCTTCCAAGCTGGCTGGGTGATCCGGCCATCGAGCGCTTCGACGCCCCACGGCACTTGTGACGCGGCCATGAACTCGGCTTTTTCCGCATCCACATCCGCGGCAAATGAAGCGCGAAACTTCGCCTTGTCGAGAAAAAGGTAGCCGTCCTGTGGCGGCAGGATCGGCGGCACGGGAGCACCCGGCGGCGGATCCTTGATCAGACTCGACACCGATTCCCCGCTGTCGGGAGCAAAGGCAGCGATATAGACCAGCCCGATCACTTTGGGATCGTTGCCTGCTTCCGTAATCACGACCCCTCCATAGGAATGTCCGACCAGAATTACGGGGCCGTCCAGCGCAGCAATGGCCCGCCTCGTCACGCGGACGTCATCGCCGAGGGAGAGAGTTGGATTCTGCACGACGGTCACCGCGTGACCATCTTTTCGCAGGGCTCGGTAGACCCCTTCCCAGCCGGATCCGTCCACGAAACCGCCATGGACAAGAACTATATTCTTCGAACTCATGAGATTCTCCGAAAAGGCGCATCCTAGGGCAGAGACGCTGGCGAAGAAAACGCCTGGGTGGCATCGACGACGAACATGACCAGTGATTGCAGCTCACTGGACCCGCTGCTCGAAACCTGCATTGCCGCGCCGGCACCACGGCCCGCTTCGGGAGCACCGGTCTTTACCACGATGGTTCCGTGAGCACCGCGGACGCTTTGCTCTCCAGAGAGCACATAGAACGCCTCCGAGCCAGGATGACTATGCACCGGAGTGACGCTTCCGGGCGGCCCGCTTGCCTCGTTGATACGAAGCAAGTACTGCGGGGCGGAAACGCGGGCAACGGGCCCTACCTCGGCCACCTTGGTGCCTCCTGGAGACGACCCGCCCGCCGAGCCGAGCGTGAAGAGCCAGACCTTGCCCGATGCCTCGGCGACAAGCGACCAGGTTCCAGCGGCGGCCTGCGCCGCTTCTTTGGACGGATAGTTTTCGATGCGCCAGAAGAGCTCGCCACTCGGCAGCTCAGGCACTTTGCGTTCGGCCAAGGGACGGATAACGAGTGCTTGCTGCGCCACGGATGTAAAAGCCAGGACAAGGGCTACCGCACCTACTACAGCAGGGAAGAATCGTCTCATGAAATCTCCTGCGAAAGGCTACCGCGCGTAGGATCTGCGATCAGGGGGCTTCCGCTTTGCCGCCTGGAGCACATTATGACGATAACAGGTCGATGCCTCTGTGGGGCAATTCGCTGGGAAAGCTCGGCGCCCCCCGTTGTGACGCGCGTGTGCTGGTGCAGGGATTGCCAATATATCGGAGCCGGCAGCGGAACGGTTAACGCCTGCTTCCGCACCGCGGCGTTCACGGTTACGGGCCAAACCGCCGACTATGCAAGTGTCGCGGACAGCGGTAACCAAATGCACCGGCGATTCTGCCCGTCGTGCGGGACACCGCTCTTCAGCGAGGCAGAGGCGCGTCCTCATCTGGTCTTCGTTCGCGTCGGTACTTTCGACAATCCGAATCTCGCCAATCCCGCGATGACAATCTGGACGTCATCTGCGCCTCGCTGGGCCTGCATCAACACAGAGTTGCCGCAGGTCGTGAGGCAACCACCGCCAGCGGCGTGATAAGTGATGGCTAACGAACCGAGCTAATCGGCCGCGAGCGGACGGCAAGCCACCCTCGCCGTTGAGCGGGTTAGGCCTCGGGTTCGTGGCAAACCACTTCGATGTTGTGCCCGTCCGGACCAATGACGAAAGCTGCATAGTAGTTCGCATGGTAGTGCGGGCGCAGACCGGGTGCACCGTTGTCTTTACCACCCGCCTCCAGAGCCGCGCGATAGAAAGCTTCGACTTGCCGGCGATTCTCGGCCGTGAATGCCAAGTGAAGATGCGCCGGCCTCTCATCCGTTTGGCACAGGCACAGTGAAGCCTTACCCCCCTTTGGGCTCAGCTCGACACCGTACGTCGGCGGCCCCTCCGAGACAACAGCTACGCCGAGCGGTTCGAGTGCCTTGAGGAAGAACGCTTTGCTCGCTGCATAGTCGCTGACTCCGAATTTCACGTGGTCAAACATGCGTTCTCCTGAGGTGTGCGGGGCCCTTGTGCGTAGACCAGCCATTTTTGCAGGCTCACGAAGGCTTCGATGCCGACGCCAGTACCGCCGGCATAGGAATCTCAATTTCGCCGCCCACCCGGAAACGCGCCACGCCTTCGACGATGGCTCGATGGATTCGCTCTCTCGCGTCGACCGTTTGAAGTGAAAGAATCATCTCCAGCCGAACGGCACTGTACGTTAGATCGAGGACTTGCTCCGCCGTTCGTGGCCGAAAGGCAAGCGGGACCTCGATAACGTTGGGACTAACGAAGCCCGCACCGAGCAGTGCTACCGTGCAGGCTTCAGGATCACTGAAGCGAAACGGCGGAGGGGCGGTGGGCAAGGGCACGTCGAGCGTGCCATGGGAACGAATAGACTCCAACACCAACTGATGAAACTTCGATCTCCCGGGCACGGACCACATCGTGAATGCGTACTTTCCGCCAGGCCGAAGAACCCGAAGGGCTTCGGCAATCGCCTTCTCGGGATGTTGGAGATGATTGACGCCGAAGGCGCAAATGACGGCGTCGAAGACGCCACTGTCGAAATGCAACGCCTCGGCGTCGTCTTGTCGGAAGACGGCCGCAGGATAACGCTCTCTCGCCGCCGCCACCATTGCGGGAGCAAAGTCGATGCCGATAGGGCGAGCACTTCGCGACATCGCGGCTCCGGCACCGTAGCCGAGCCCGCAGCACACATCGAGTACGCTGGACTCCGCGCGCACTTCCGTTGCGTCTAGCAACGGCTCCATCGCGTGCCGCGTTACTGAACCAAAGAGGTCATCGTACGACGCGGCGCCCTTCTGCCAACCGGCATACTCCATGCCTTTGAAGGAAGCCGGATCGAACGTGAGTTCACGCGCCATCACTGGCCTTGGTTGAAAACGCGCTTTTGACCGTGGTATGCGTCACCAGGTGCCGAACGTTTGACCACGAGCGGACCGCGCAGGCAGCTACAGGATGGCTGACAGGGTCCGCTCGATGGAAGGGCTAAGCATCAGGCTGGCGCAGCTGGTACAAGCCCGTACCTAGACATGACCGAAACCAGCGCGCCCCTGTCCGGAGGCCCCGCGGCATTGATCACCGCAGCGACGTCCTTGAAGTATTGGGCTCCGATGTCCGGAGACATGATGATCAAGGCGCGAGCAGTCTCAACGAATGGGTTCGAGAAAGCATGAACCGAGCCCCTCGGCGTGCTCATCGTTTGGCCCACGGTCAGATCGCGCGTCTGCGCCCCGACCGAATAGCGAAGTGTTCCGGCGAGGACATAGACGCATTCGTCGTTGTTGGAGTGACTATGGGGCGGTGGAACGTTCGATCCAGGCGGCACAGTCAGTTCGAACATCCCGAGACTCGCCGTGTGAGAGCCGTCGACGATGTAGTCGATGCCTAATTGACCTACTTTGATTTTCGTGGCGTCCATGGGTTCTCCCCTGAGTGTAAAGGGAATGCGCGCGCTGGTGGCGCCCAACGCAGCAAGCTGACCGGCGACCGACGCGGGCGAAAGGCCCTCGATGCGAGTCCGGTTAAATGCGTGGTTAGGCGGCGCGTCGTAAAGTTCGTGGCGCCGAATCGTAGACGCGCCTCACAACTAGTCGTTGCTTTTGTCGACCCACTGCACCAGCTCAAGAGTGATCCCCTCGGGACCTTCAAAGAATCGAAGCCGCCGGCTGATGTAGTCCATCTCGTCGCTGAGCATCTTCACCCCGTTGGCCGCTAGATGGTCAGTGGCCGCCCCGATATCGTCGACGCGGAACGCAAGATGGTTGTAGCCCCGTCGCCGCCGATTCGTCGGATGCTCGCCCGGGTCGTCCTGCGGCCTTGGATCGAACTCGAGCAACTGGATCTCGAAGTGGGGCTCGGCTCCTTCGAGTACAAGCGTGATGTGCTGAGCCTTCATGTTCGGCATGCCCATGTATCGCGCAGGGGGGCCGCCATCGATCACCGCGACGTGTTGCTTCCGGAAGCCAATAAGCTCGAAGAACTCGATCGCAGTCGCAGCGTCCGCGACTGCGATGGTCACATGATCGGGGTTGCGAATCATCAACATCATCTCCTCCACCAGTGTGCTGCCTAACGAAATTAGCTAACCGGCGGACCGCTGCGGTGGCGAAGCCACGCATGCGGGACGTCCGTGATGCGCGACAGGTTAGGCCGCACGCGCTTTAACCAGGCGGGATGCGCGCTGAAAACGTGCAAGCAGATTTGGCAATGAGCTTCAAACCGTCGTCCTCGCAGGCAATTGGTCATTTGATGACACAATACTGGCTGGCTGTCAGGTCAACAATGGAGAACGACATGAAGTATGGATTCGCTGTTGGTTGCCTTCTGGCCTTGGTACTTACCACACACGCTGATGCCGGAGATTGCATCAAGGACCAGTATGGAAACGTAGTGTGCGGCAAGGGCCAGTGCGCAACGGATCAATTTGGCAAGGTACTGTGTGCCAAAGAGGGAGGCGGCGCAATAAGAGACCGAAATGGCGTCGTTAAGTGCGGCGCGGGCCATTGCGCTTCGGACGATGAAGGGCAAGTGAAGTGTTCGACCCAACCGGGCGGCGGAGCGGCAATTGACTCGTATGGCAAAGTGAAATGTCTGGGTGCATGCCAAGATGCTACGCGCGAACGCTGTGAATCGGCACGTTAGAGCTCGACCTCCGGTACGCGCGCACGACGATGTCGGCGATTTCGACCGACGCTGGTCGGGCGGCCCGCGCGTCATGCGACTTTCTTGCGGTTCCTCTCCAACCAGCCGTCCACCAGCGCTACGGTTTGATCGACTACGGCGTTCTGCATTCCCTTCTGCTTGCCAATGATCTGCACCAGGCGGTCTATGCGCTCGATGTCTTGCGCGCCGGCGGCGAGGGCGCGCGCCGCCGAGGAAGGGCTGACCAGCGACAGCGCGGCGTTCGCGTATTTCTCGAACGGCACGAGGTCCTCCGCTTTTGCGCCGAGCGCAACGCACAGCTTCGCGACCCAAAGGTAGACCGAGCGCGAGGCCTCGAGGTCGCCGTGCACGGCGTCCTTGATCGATTGCACGGTGTCCCTCAGCACGCACCGGTAGTTGCCGGTCAGCAGCATGCTCCACTTCGCAAGCGGCACGAACACGGATTCGTACACCTTCAGTTTGACGGGCAGTTCGATCTTGCTGCCGTCGCCGGGGTCGAAGCGGATGGCGTCGATGTCCTGCTCCAGGTCGCGCAGGATCGCGGTGTGCGCGTCCGCATCGAAGCGGGCCGCCTTGAAGTTGGTCGGCAGCTTCACTCGCAACACGTTGACCTTCTCGTCCGGCGGCCGGACGGCCTGTGCGTCAGGACTGCATAGCGTCAGCAACTTCGGATCGAAGCCGTCCCATACGGACGGATCGGTGAACGCAGCGCGGCACGCGTCGGCATTGAGCCCCGGAACGCGCTCGAGATATGGCAGAGGCGGCATATTCATGATGGACATACACGGAACCCGCGAACTCGACACGGCGTCCAGAAGGTCGCGCACGCCTGGGGAGCGATACTGCGGTTCCTGCATTGCCAGCACAATCAGATCGTAAGCCGACGGCTTCACGCCCTGCGTACCGCCTGCGGTCACCTTGCCCGGCAGCTTTTTCGAATTGATCTCGACGAGGCCGTCTCTGCCCTTGATGGGCAGGCGCACGATCGCTCCTTCAGTGTTGATCAGGTCCGCCTCGGCCGGCAGGCAGATGAGGTGCACGTCATGCCCCGCAAGGGCGAGCTTGACGCCGAGCAGCGATCCGTATGACGCACCCATGATCAGGATGCTGTACTTCCTGCGCATCATCTCCTCCTTATCTTCTTATAGGCGAGACGGCATGCAGTCCCAAACGGGCAACCCATGCCGGCGGCCTTTGAGCCTGCCATGCTAGTCAATTGGAAACGACGGCGCAAATGGATTACCAGGTAACACAAACGGCGTGCACACGCGTGGGAATGATGAACCCGGATCGACTGTTTGCGTTCATGGGCTGAAGCCGCGCAGTGCGAAGCGTACCAGCATCGCGCTGGCGGACGGCTCGGTTCGCGCTATTCGCACCCGAGCTTGGCCCACGGCGGGTGCGGATCTCGTGCAAGTGTCATTAAGGGGAAATGGGGAATGCCTGTGACATAGCCTTTTCTGAAGTGGCCGCCCGTTCCGGCGGCAGCGATATCGATCACGATAGGAGGCGGCGATGCTGAAAGGACTGCGTGGCATAAGCTTGGTTGCTCTATTGGGGATTGGACTCTCAGCATTGACGGCTGGAATCGCATCGGCCCAGTTCGTGCAACAGAATCTTGTCTCGAACATCCCCGGGTTGGCCGCCCTCACAGACCCTAACCTGGCTAACCCGTGGGGAATGTCGTTCAGCGCGACGAGCCCGTTCTGGGTCTCCGATCAGGGCAAAAATCTAGCGACGCTCTATCGCATCAACGCCGGGGTCATCACCAAGGTCGGCCTTGAAGTCGCGATCCCGACGACTG
>DASXBS010000180.1:0-2079 GCA_036491555.1 Casimicrobiaceae bacterium | reverse complement strand
CAATCCATTTCCAGATGAACCAGCACAACAAGGCCATTGCGTACTGGCAGTGCGCGTGCAGGGTGAATCCGAATCTCGGCCTCGAGCAGAACATCGAGATCGCCCGCGAGCTCCAGGCCGAGGGGCAGAAGCAATCCATCTGACGCGCCCCTGCGCTCATGCGGCCCTCGATGCACCATTTGCGGCGGCGTGTGCTTGCACTGCTTGGGCGTCCCTCGCGGATCGTCAGGTTCGCCCTGATGCTCACTGTGCTCGCCGTCATCGCCGCCGTCGTGGCAACGCTCGGCCGCAACCCCGATCTGTCGCACGTCCGGGTCGCCGTTCTTTCCGGCAGCAAGGACGGCAACTATTACGCGACGGTGGCCAGGGCAGCGGAAGCGGCGAAGCGCCAGCGCGGGCGCATCGACAACGTGCAGAGCGCGGGCTCGGTCGAGAACATCACGCGCCTTGCCGCCGCGAAGAACAAGTGCGATGTCCAGTTCGCCCTCGTGCAGGACGGCATGCCGTGGCCCGAATCGCACCCCTTCGAGCTCGTCGGGCGCCTGCCAACAAGCGAGACGTTCGTCGTGCTTGGACGCGATGCGGACCGGATCCGTCAGGTCGCGGACCTGCGCGGCATGCGCGTCGGCATTGGTCCGGTGGGAAGCGGCACCGAATACGTCTCGCGGCAGGTATTGGTGCAGCTCGAGGAGCTCGGCATCAAGGCGACCACGCATCCGTTGGGCGAGCAGCTCGCGATGCTCGAGCGGGGCGAGCTCGATCTTGGTGCAATGGTCATCGATCCCGACGCGAAGATCCTGATCGATGCCGTGCGCGACCGCAAGCTGCAGATCACCGACATTTCAAGGGCCGACGCGCTCGCGCACCAGATTCCGTCGGCGCGCGCCGGAATCATCAATGCGGGCCACTACGATCCCGTCCGTGTGCTGCCACCGACCGACAAGCATGTCATCGAAATCGATACCCTGCTCATCACGAACGGCTGCGCGCGCGAGTCCGTCACCCAGGGCGCGATCACCGCGCTGACGCGCGTATTTCCCGACTTCGTGCGCGTGAACCGCGAGCGTCCCAACCTGACCGGGCTCGAGTATGCCTCGGCCGCGCGCAGCTATTTCGACAACCAGGGCCCGGATCCGGTAGGTGAATACGTGCCGTGGGTGATCGACATCATGCCGACGGCGCGCTGGCTGCAGCTCATCTTCGCATTCTCGCTCCTGTTCGGCGCGCAGGCGGCCTTCCACCGCTTCCGGCTGTGGCGCATCGATGCCGCGCGCGTGAGCGTTGAAAGCGAGCTGTCGCGGCTGTTCGCGTCGCGCATCATTCCCGAGGACATCGAGGCGGAATCCCCGCAGCCACGGCACCGCACGTCTGAGGGGCGGGCGGAGCTAGACGCCATCGTGGGCGAGCTCGAGCAGCTGTCCCGGCGCTGCCGCCGCCAGTCGCTTTCGATGATGGTCCCGATGGGCCAGGAGATGATGTATCGCTACCAGGAGGGACTCATCGCGGACTGGCTGCAGGCGCTGCGGAACTACCGCGCACGTCTCGACGGTTCAAGTCCTCGCCGGTGAGCCAAACTTGCGTCGCGGTGACCAAGCCTTCTCAAGTCAGGCCCGTCCCACAGGCGATTTTGGCGTCAAACGCTTTGTCGGCGGGATTGCACGAGCGCACTGAGCCGCGACCGCTCGCCTCATGCAACAGATCCGTTGTGCTTGCGTGCTCGAGCAACTATCCGTACCTCTCCAGGGAGCAATTGGGTGGGGTTTGCCACATGTGAAGCGCCGTACGGGGCGCAAAGCGCATTCGCGCATACCCTGAATGTCAGCTTTCCTCGAACCCGTAGGTCAACAAAGGGGTCGCGAGCCTAAGTAACGTCGCGGCAAACGTCGGGTCTCGGCGAGCGAGCGGTCGTTGATGCGGGGCGGGGCGTCAGGACTCCGCGTCGAACATGATTTCACGGACCTCCTGTGCGCACCGACACGCGTGGGCGATCCGGGCAGCCCACACGAGCGCTTCCTCACGCGAGGCCACCTCAATGATCGAAAACCCGCCCACGACCGCCTTGGTCTCCGGTGCGGGTCC
>DASXBS010000179.1:0-9311 GCA_036491555.1 Casimicrobiaceae bacterium | reverse complement strand
GCAATGGGGCGTCGACTGCAACTACGTCGCCGCGCCTTCGACCGTCGGCAACACGTGCATCGCGGGCGATACCGTCACCGTGAACACCACCCGGTCCAACACGCCGAACACCTGCACGGCACCCAACGCGCAATGGGGCGTGGACTGCTCGTACACCGCGGTCAGCGTCACGCCGACCAGCCCGCCGACGTATTCGTCTCCGGGCAACAAGGCGCGCTCGGCCGACGAATGGGCACGCTACCTCTACCAGACCGATGTGAGCGGCGTCGCGAGTCAGCAGAATGTCACGACGTACACGATCGATGCCTTCAATGCGCAGCAGGACGCCAACCAGACCGCGCTGCTGATGAGCATGGCCCGGGTCGGCGGCGGCAAGTACTACCCCGCGTCGAACCAGGGGCAGGTCCAGACCGACCTGCAGAACATTTTCATCGAGATCCAGGGCGTCAATTCCACGTTCGCGTCGGCGAGCCTGCCGATCAGCGCCAGCAACCGTGCCGTGCGCGACAATCAGGTGTTTATCGGGGTGTTCCGGCCCGACCCTGACCTGAAGCCGCGCTGGTTCGGCAACCTCAAGCAATATCAATTGGTGCTCGATGCCTCGACCGGCGTCGCGCTCGCCGATTCGGCAGGCGCGCGCGCGGTGAATACGTCGACGGGCTTCATCACCAGCTGCGCGACCAGCTATTGGACCACCGATTCGAGTACGTACTGGTCGACCGTTCCGACCAATCCGCCACCCGAGGGCGCATGCACGACAAGCTCGCTCAGCAAATGGTCGGACGCTCCCGACGGTCCGATGGTGGAAAAGGGCGCCGTTGCCGAGGTCATCCGGAAGGGCAACAATCCGCCGGCGACGAACACGACACCGACCTGGGCGGTCAACCGCACGATGAAGACCTACCAATCCGGCGGGCTGGCGGCGTTCAGCGCGGCATCGTCGGGACTCGCCTCGTCGCTGGTCGATTTCACGCTGGGCAAGGACAGCAATGATGAAAACGGCAACGCGAACGTCGCCGAGACGCGTCCATCGCTGCATGGAGACGTGATTCACTCGCGACCGCTTGCGATCGATTACGGCGGGTCAACGGGCGTAATCGTCTACTACGGCGCCAACGACGGCACTCTGCGCGCGGTCAACGGATCCTCGGGCAAGGAGCACTGGGCGCTCGTCGCCAACGAATTCTTCAATACCCGTACGACCTCCGGGGGCGCATCGCCGTTGCAGCGCCTTAAGGACAACACGCCGCTCGTGGCATACGGGACTTCTCCGCTGTCCGGCTCGCAGCCGCGCGACTACCTGTTCGATGGTTCGATCGGAATCTATCAGAACGCCGACAACTCAAAGGTCTGGATCTATCCGACCATGCGCCGCGGCGGGCGCATGATCTACGCGCTGGACGTCACGACACCGACGTCGCCGACGTTCAAGTGGAAGCTGGGCTGCCCGAACCTGACCATCGACGACGGCTGTTCTTCGGGCATGACTGGCATCGGCCAGACCTGGTCGATGCCCAACGGCGCATTTATCAAAGGCTATTCGACGACTGCTTCGGTACTGGCAGTAGGCGGAGGCTACGATGCGTGCGAAGACGCGAATACGAGCTCGCCGTCGTGCGGCACTCCCAAGGGCAACCACGTCTACATCATCGACGCCGACACCGGAACCTTGCTCAAGACCTTCGACACCGAGCGCAGTGTCATCGCCGACATCGTTTACGCCGACGTCGACTATGACGGCTATCCTGACTACGCGTATGCGGTCGACACCGGCGGCGCGATCTACCGCATCGATTTCGTCGATAGCAGCAAGAATCCGCTGACAAGCGATGCTTGGACGATGCATACCGTCGCATATACGACCGGCGCAGGCCGGAAGTTCCAATATGCTCCGGCGCTGTTGCCGAACAAGGGGAAGGTCTACCTGGCGCTGGGCTCGGGTGACCGCGAGCACCCGCTGCAGGTGCACTACCCCTTCACCACGCCCGTGACTAACCGCTTCTACGTCTATCTCGACGATCTGGCGGTGTCCCCGGCGAACAAGGCCGCGGCGGTGAACCTCGACGACATTTCGTCGTTCGAGAATTTCACGACCAACCAGACCTGCGATACGGCGAACATCCTGCCCAACTCGAGTCAGAAGGGATGGTTCATGAATCTGAGCCACGGTGTAGGTGAGCAGACGGTCACTTCGGCTGCCGTTGCGGGCGGTATGGTCACCTTCAGCACGAATCGCGCGACGCCTGCCACCGCCGGAACTTGTTCGTCGCTCCTGGGCGAGGCGCGCGGATACTTCATGAATCTGTTCAACGGCTCCGGAGCCATCAATGTGGACGGAAGCTGCGGCGGCGACCAATCATCCACCTTCGTCGGCGGCGGACTTCCGCCTTCGCCCATCCTCGCCAAGGTCGATGTCGGAGGCCAGGCCGAGACAGTATTCATCGGCGCGGTCCAGAAAAACGGAACGCCCAGTTCGCCCATCGGCGCGCAGACGGTCTCGCCGCCGCTCAACTTCAAGCGCAAGATGATCTACTGGTTCACGTCGGGCTCCGACAACAAGTAACGAGTCGAACCCGCATTGAGAAGCGCGCCGGCTGCGCCGGTCCGCGCGCTTCTGTTCCGCCGCATTCCCGTTCTCGACACGCCCGCGTTGAGCGCGGTACCCTCGTGCTTCATGCGCAGCGCCGCGATCCCTGCAGGTTGGACGACCACGTTGCGGCGGCGGGCTCGATGAGCGTCGGCGTCGCGGGCTCGCTTTCACCGGTGCGCGACGCTGATCTGCGGGCACTGGTCGCTTCGATTTTTCGGGCCTCGGGCTCGGAAAGCGGCGAAGCCTCGACCGTCGCCGACCATCTGGTCGACGCCAACCTCGCCGGGCACGATTCGCACGGCGTGATCCGGGTGTCCAAGTACGTCGAATGGCACGCGAGTGATATGGTGCTCGCCAATCGGCACGCGGTCGTCATCAGCGAAACGGCGTCGCACGCGCTCGTCGACGGGCAGTTCGGCTACGGACAGGTGATCGCGCGCGAGGCGATGACGTTCGCGGTCACCAAGGCGCGCGGTGCCGGCGTGTGCGCGATGGCAATCCGCAACGCGGGACATCTCGGGCGCATCGGCGCGTGGGCCGAGCAGGCAGCCGACGCCGGCCTGGCGTCGGTTCACTTCGTCAACACGTCGGGCTTCGGCATGCTGGTGGCGCCACACGGCGGCAGCGATCGGCGCCTTTCGGCCAACCCGATCGCGGCGGGGGCGCCCGCACCGCACGGATCCGCGCTGATCCTCGACATGTCGACATCGGCGATCGCCGAAGGCAAGATCCAGGTCGCGCTGAATCGCGGCGAGACACTGCCCGAGAACTCCACCATCGACGCGGCGGGGCGGCCCAATCGCGATCCGGCGACGTTTTACGGACCACCCGTGGGCGCGCTGCTCCCAGTGGGTGGTCACAAGGGCTACGGTTTGTCGGTATTCTGTGAAATACTCGCCGGCGCGCTCACTGGCGGCGGCAGCACGCATCCGCAGAACCCGACTGCCGGGCGCTTGGTCAACAACATGCTCTCCATCGTGTTCGATCCCGACGCGTTCTGCGGAAAAGATGCTTTCGCGGCCGATATCGCGCGCCTCGCGTCGTGGGTCAAGGCGTCACCGCCCGCTACACCTAACGCTGAGGTACTGCTGCCCGGCGAGGTCGAGCGTCGCACACGCGCGCAGCGACTGCGTGACGGCATCCCGCTCGACGCGCCGACGCGCGAGAGCATCGCCGCCAGTGCGCGATTGCTGGGCGTCGCGCTGCCCACAGGGTTCGCATCATGAACGCGCCGGCCGCCGCGATGCGAAGCAACCCCGTGCGCGAGCGACTGCTCGCGGGCGGCAACGCGTTCGGCGTGATGGCGTTCGACTTCTTCACGCCCGGCCTCGCGCCGGTGCTCGCCAACGCGGGCGCCGAGTTCGTGCTGCTCGACATGGAGCACAGCGGCGTGTCGATCGACACCATCAAGGCGCAGATCGCATTCGCACACGGCGCCGGCATCGTGCCGCTGGTGCGCGTCCCGTCGTGCGTGTATCACCTGATCGCGCCGGTGCTCGACGCCGGGGCGCTGGGCATCATGGCGCCGATGGTGGAAACGAGACAGCAAGCCGAGGAACTCGCCGCTGCGTGCCGATATCGCCCGGCCGGCCGCCGCGGTCTCGCCTTCGGCATGGCGCACGATCGCTACACGGGAGGCGGTTCAGCGGCGAAAATGCGCACTGCGAACGATTCGATCCTGAGCATCGCGCTGATCGAGTCGGCGCGCGGCGTCGACAATGCGGCGGACATCCTGGGAACGACCGGCATCGATCTCGGCTGGCTGGGCCACTATGATCTGTCCGACAGTCTCGGATGCCCGGAAGCCTTCGACGATCCGCGCTACCAGGCCGCGGAGAAGAACCTGCTGGCCGCAGCGGACGCGGCGCGCAAGCCGCTGGGCTGGCTGGTGCCGACCGGCGAGGCGGCGCGTGGCGCACTTGCGCGCGGCTTCAAGTGCATCTGCATCGGTCACGAAGTCGCGGTGCTGCGCGACGCGCTGGCCCGCGAGTTCAAGATCGCGCGCACGCGCGGTCCCTAAGCAACCGGTCGCAGGACCGGCAACATCGTCAGCTCGACCACGATCGGCTGACATCGAGGAGGAACCACCATGAATCGCAGAGATCTGTTGATCAGCGCAGCGACCGGCGCCGCGGGCGCAGCCGGCATCGGAACGCTGGGTGCGGCTGCACAGCCGGCATTCGCGCAGGCCACGCCGCCACAAACCGCAGGCGGCGTGCTCGACCGCATCATCAAGGAGAAGAAGATCCGCATCACCGCGGAGGTGACCTCGCCCCCCTTCGGGATTCTCGACAAGAACAACCAGCCCGACGGCTCCGAGATCGCGACCGCACGCCAGCTCGCGAAGGACCTCGGCGTCGAGCTCGAGCTCGTGCAGGTGACCAGCCCGCAGCGCATTCCTGCATTGCTCGCGGGCCGCGCCGACGTCGCGATCTCGTCGCTGTCGATCACCTTCGATCGCGCCAAGACGGTGATGTTCTCCTCGCCGCATGGAGCGCTGTCAATCGTGATCGCGGGGCCGAAGAAAACACAGATCCATGCGGCGGGCGACATGGCCGGCAAGAAAATCGGACTCACGCGCGCGACGCTCGAGGAAGCGACTGTTCCGGGCATCGCGCCGCAGGGCACCAACATCGTCTATTTCGACGACATCGCGGCGACCATGCAGGCGATGGTGTCGGGGCAGGTCGACGCCGCCGGCATGTCCGCATTCGCGGCGAAATCGGTTGCCGACCGCAATCCCAAAGCTGAGCTCGAGAACAAGTTCACCGTGCGCACGGCGTTCTACGCGCCGGCGGTGCGCCCCGGCGACTTCGACCTGCTGCAATTCATCAACACCTGGGTGTTCCTCAACAAGCAGAACGGCGTGCTCGCGGGCATCTACAGGAAATACACCGAGGTGGCGCTGGTCGACCTGCCGGTGTTGTGATCGGCGCTATCCGACGCCGCGCCATCGCCGCCGCGCGCCGCGGCGCCAGGTGCGTGCGGCATGCGCGGCAAGGAGCAGGAGGGCGGCGCTGAAGTACGTCTTCCAGTTCGGCATCGTCTGGGATCACCTGCCGCGACTGCTCGACGGCGCATGGATGACGCTGCGCCTGTCGGTGGGCGCTTTCGTCGCCGGGCTTGCGGTCGCGTCCCTGCTCGCGTTCGTGCGCACCGCGGGTCCCAGGCCGCTGCGCGCCGCGGTGATCGCATACGTCGAGTTCATCCGCAACACCCCGTTCCTGGTCCAGCTGTTCATCATCTATTTTTCGCTGCCGGCGATCGGCATCCGCTTCGACGCCGTCACCGCCGCGCTGATCGGGATGACGATCAACTTCTCCGGGTATGCGACGGAGATCCTGCGCGCCGGCATCGAAGCGGTTCCCAAGAGCCAGATCGAGGCAGGACATTCGCTCGGCTTCACGCGTCTGCAGATCTATCGCCATATCGTCGTCTTTCCCGCGCTGCGCACGGTATACCCTGCCCTCGCCAGCCAGTTCATCCTGCTCATGCTCGGCTCATCGATCGTGTCGGCGATCTCGGTCGAGGAACTCACGGGCATCATCAACACGCTGCAGTCGACAACTTTTCGCGCGTTCGAATTCTATTTCGTCGCGACGGCGGTGTATCTGGCCATGGCGCTGGTTACGCGCTGGATGCTCCATGCGCTTTACGTGATGCTGTTCGTGCGCGGCCGTCCTCTCGACAAGGCGTGGGCGCGATGAGTCGCGACTTCGAATGGGCCGAGTTCGTGTTCCTGCTGGGCGCGATGCGCTGGACTATCGCGCTGTCGCTGATCGCGTTCGTCGGCGGTGGCGTGGGCGGACTGCTGATCGCGCTGGCGCGCACATCCAGGAATGCACTGCTGCGCGGCGTGGCTGCAGCGTTCATTGGCGTGATGCAGGGTACCCCCGTGCTGATGCAGCTGTTCCTCGCCTACTACGGACTCGCCGTGCTCGCCGGCGTGCGCCTCGACCCGTGGCCGGCGGTGACGCTGGCGTTCACGCTCTATGCGGCTGCGTACCTCGGCGAGATCTGGCGCGGTGCGATCGACGCGATTCCGCGACAGCAATGGGAAGCCGCGGCGGCGTTGCCGCTGGCGCCAGCGGCTCAGCTCCGTCATGTCATCCTGCCGCAGGCGTTTCGCATCGCGATCCCTCCGACAGTCGGCTTTCTGGTGCAGCTCATCAAGGGCACATCGGTCGCGTCGATCATCGGCTTCGTCGAGCTCACGCGTGCGGGGCAGCTCATGGTCAACGTCACTTTCCAGCCGATGATCGTCTATCCGCTGGTCGCCGTTCTCTACTTCGTCATGTGCTGGCCGATGTCGCTGCTGGCGCTGCAGCTGGAAAGGAAAATCGATGCCGCTCTTGGCATTAGACGGCATTCGTAAGCGCTTCGGCTCGCACCTGGTGCTCGACGACGTCTCGCTGGCTGTCGAGCCGGGCGAAGTGGTCGCGGTGATCGGCCGCTCGGGATCGGGTAAAACGACGCTTCTGCGCTGCATCAACGGGCTCGAGGCGATCGACGAAGGGTCGATCGTGTTCGCGGGCAAGCCGCTGCCACCCTCCGGCGCCGCGTTGCGCGAGGTTCGCCGCGAGATCGGAATCGTGTTCCAGAGCTACAACCTGTTCCCGCATCACTCGGTCGAGCGCAATATCACGCTCGGCCCCACGGTGACCAACCGGCTGCCACCGGCGGAAGCCGCCGCGATCGCGAGCGAAGTGCTGCGCCAGGTCGATCTCGAGGACAAGCGCAACGCCTATCCGGCGCAGCTCTCCGGCGGCCAGCAGCAGCGGGTCGCGATCGCGCGCGCGCTGGCGATGCGGCCGCGCCTGATGCTGTTCGACGAAATCACCTCCGCGCTCGATCCCGAATTGGTCGGCGAGGTCGTCAAGGTGCTCGAGCGGCTGGCGAGCTCGGGCATGACCATGATCCTGGTCACGCACGAGATGGGCTTCGCGCGGCGGACGGCGGACACGCTGGTATTCATGCACCAGGGCAAGGTGTGGGAAAAAGGACCGCCGCGCGAACTCTTCGCCGCACCGAAGACGCGCGAGCTGGAAAGCTTCATACGGGCGATCCTGGAACCGAACGACTAGCTGCGACAACAACGGGAGAAATCCGCATCATGGCAGGCAAACGCATCGGCTATATCGGCGTCGGGCTCATGGGGCACGGCGCCGCGAAGAACCTCCTGCTCAAGGGCCACGCGCTGACCATCATGGGCCATCGCAACCGCGCACCCGTCGACGACCTGGTGGCGCGCGGCGCGCGCGAGGCGAAGACGCCGGCGGACGTCGCCCGCGAATCCGACATCGTCTTCATGTGTCTGCCGTCATCGGTCGAGGTCGAGCAAACGATCTATGGCGAGCACGGCCTGGTCGAAGGCCTGGGCGCCGGCGCCATCGTCGTCGACTCGACGACATCCGATCCGCGTGCCACGCAGCGCATCGGCGCCGACCTCGCCGCGCGCGGCGTGCGCATGGCCGACGCGCCGGTCGGACGCACACCGCGCGAAGCGGAGGAGGGCAAGCTCAGCACCTTCGTCGGCGGCGACCCGGTGACCGTGCGCGAGCTCCTGCCGATCATCGGCTGCTACGCCGATACCATCATCGAGGCCGGCGCGCTGGGATCCGGGCACACGCTGAAGCTCGTCAACAATTTCATTTCCATCGGGACCTGCGCGGTCATCGCGGAAGCGCTCGCGACCGCCGCCAAGCTCGGCGTCGACATGAAAAAACTCTACGAGGTGGTCTCGGCAGGCGGCGCCAACAGCAAGATGTTCCAGATGATGATGCCGTGGGTCCTCGAAGGCGACGCGAGTCACCTGCGCGGGCCGCTGCGTATTGCCGGCAAGGACATGCGTTTCTATACCAAGCTCGCCGAGAGCGCGCCCGCTGCCGCGTTCATCGCGCAGGCGGTCAACCAGGTCTACCAGCTGGCGAACATCCAGGGTCATGGAGAGCGGTTCATGCCGGTGCTGCCCGGCATCCTCGCCGAGCTCAACGGCTGCCGTATCCGCGATCTCGACGGCAAGCCCTAGTGCCCGGCGTCGGCGCGCGCTGACCTGAAGATGCGCGCGCCGTAGACGTTCACGACCAGTCCGGCGAATATCACCAGAGCGCCCGCAGCTTCGAGCGCGCTCAGACCTTCACCCAGGAAGATGACACCGCTGGCAAGGCCAGTGACCGGAATTAGCAGCGCGAACGGTGAAAACAGCGCGGTTGGATAGCGGTGCAGCAGGCGCGCCCAGCTGCCGAATCCGAACAATGTCGCGCCCCATGCCATGAAGAGCACGCAGCCCCAGGTCAGCGCGCCGGCGGAAGACAACGCGCCCCAGACCGACGAGCCACCTTCGAACAGGTACGAGAGCACGGCCAGAGGAATGGGCGGAAACAGGCTCGACCAGACGACCAACGGAAACATGTCCGCCGCATAGGTCGCCGCAGCGTACTTGGCGACGATGTTGCCGATGGCCCACCCCAGCGCCGCGCCGATGACCAGCGCGAAACCGAACAGGGTCGCTTCTGCGCCCAGCCTGTGCAGCGCGATCAGCGCGACGCCCGCCGTTGCGATCAGCGCGCCGATGATGTTGTAGCGCCGAAAGGCATCGCGCAGGAAGACGATGCCGAGCGCCATGGTGAAAAAGACCTGCACCTGGATCACCAGCGACGCGAGCCCGGCGGGCATCCCCATCTTGATGCCTACGAACAGCAGCCCGAACTGAAGCACACCG
>DASXBS010000178.1:0-11765 GCA_036491555.1 Casimicrobiaceae bacterium | reverse complement strand
GCGCGCGCGCGACCGGCTGAGCTGCCGGCTAGAGCAATATCGCTGCCGCCACCTTGCGTCCCTCGGCGGCGAGGATGTTGAAGGTGCGGCAGGCCGCCGACGTATCCATGACCTCGAGTCCAATGCGCGCCTCGGTGAGCGCCTGCGTAAGCTTGGGATGTAGAAAGCGCAGTGCATTGCCCGTCCCTAGCAGCGCGACTTCAGGGGCAAGCGCTGCGATCGCCTCGAAGTCCTCCACCGAAAGATAGTCGAAGCCTCGCGCCGCCCAACCGGCAACGATCTGCTCCGGCGTGACGAGAATATTTTCGCGGTATTCGACGATGCCGAGGCGGACGAAGCCCGGACCGTGCGCGGTGAACACGTTGCCATTAGGAGCGCTGAGGTGGAATTTCACGAGGAATTGGCGCTGGCGATGCCTGGCGGAGGTCGCGCATCGCGATGTTGCGTTGCGGTAAGGGGGCAAGTCCGCTAGCATTATATCTTCGCCGCCTTTTTCTACGTCGCTCGGACGGTTCCGGGCGCTTACGATAGAAAGTCCCGCATGGCCTCTTCCTCCGCAGTCGAATTCGCGCGACTCAAGCGCCTGCCGCCGTACGTCTTCAACATCACCTACGAGCTCAAGATGGCTGCTCGCCGCCGGGGCGAGGACATCATCGACTTTGGCATGGGCAATCCCGACGGGCCGACGCCGGCACACATCGTCGCCAAGCTGGTGGAGACGGTGCAGCGCCCCGACACGCACGGCTATTCGGTGTCGCGCGGCATTCCGAGGCTTCGCCGTGCCATCTGCCAGTGGTACCAGCGCCGCTGGGGCGTCGAATTCGACCCGGAGAGCGAGGCCATCGTCACCATCGGCTCGAAGGAAGGCATCGCGCACCTGGCGCTCGCCACGCTCGGACGCGGCGACACGGTGCTGGTGCCCAATCCCAGCTATCCGATTCACATCTATGGCCCGGTGATCGCCGGCGCGGACATCCGCCAGGTGCCGCTCACCCCGGGCCTGGATTTTTTCGCCGAGCTCGAGCAGGCGATCAAGATGAGCTTCCCCAAGCCGAAGATGCTCATCATCAATTTCCCGGCGAACCCGACCGCGCAGTGCGTGGAGCTGCCGTTTTTCGAGAAGATCATCGAGCTCGCGAAGGAGTACGGCATCTACGTCGTGCACGACCTCGCCTATGCCGACATCTGCTTCGACGGCTGGAAAGCGCCGTCGATCATGCAGGTGCCCGGCGCGCGCGACGTCGCCGTCGAATTCTTTACCATGTCCAAGAGCTACAACATGGCGGGATGGCGCATCGGCTTCATGGTCGGCAACAAGGACCTGGTGCACGCGCTGTCGCGCATCAAGGGCTATCACGACTATGGCACTTTCACTCCGATCCAGGTGGCGTCGATCGCGGCGCTCGAGGGACCACAGGACGCAGTCGCCGACATCGCGATGACCTACCAGAAGCGTCGTGACGTGCTGGTCAAGGGACTGCACGAGGCAGGCTGGATGGTCGACCTGCCGAAGGCGTCTATGTACGTCTGGGCGAAAATTCCCGAGGCGTATGCGACGCTGGGCTCGCTGGAGTTTACCAAGAAGCTGCTCGCGCAGGCCAAGGTTTCGGTATCGCCTGGCGTCGGCTTCGGCGAATTCGGTGATGGCCACGTGCGCTTCGCGATGATTGAAAATGAATCCCGCACGCGACAGGCGATCAGAGGCGTGAAGCAGATGTTTCGCGAGGACGGGCTGCTGTAGTGGCGACCGGTTCGATGCAGCCGATGCGGGTGGGCCTGCTCGGCATGGGCACCGTCGGGCGCGGCACCTGGGACGTCCTCAATCGCAACGGCGAGGAAATCGCGCGCCGCGCCGGTCGCCCCATCCGCATCCAGCGCATCGCCACCCGTACTCCGGAGCGCGCAATGCGTGCGCTCGGAGGCGCGAGCGGCGTGGCGGTCGGCGACGACCTCGATGCACTGGTCGTCGCCAATGATGTGGATATCGTCGTCGAGCTGATCGGCGGGATCGAGCCGGCCAAGCGCCTGGTGCTCTCGGCGATCGCGCATGGCAAGCATGTCGTGACCGCCAACAAGGCGCTGCTCGCCTCGCACGGCAACCAGATCTTCGCCGCCGCGCACGAAGCCGGCGTGATGGTCGCCTTCGAGGCCGCGGTGGCCGGCGGCGTGCCGATCATCAAGGCGCTGCGCGAGGGGCTGACTGCCAACCGCATCGAGTGGATCGCCGGCATCATCAATGGCACCAGCAATTTTATCCTGTCCGAAATGCGCAGTAGCGGAGCATCGTTTGCCGACGTGCTGGCCGAAGCGCAGCGCCGCGGCTACGCCGAGGCCGACCCGACCTTCGATGTCGATGGAATCGACGCCGCGCACAAGCTCACGATCATGTCGGCCATCGCCTTCGGTGTCCCGATGCAGTTCGACAAGGTCTACACCGAGGGCATAAGCGCGCTTACCCGCGAGGACCTGCGCTATGCCGAGGAATTGGGCTATCGCATCAAGCTGCTCGGCATCACGCGACGCGCACGCAGCGCGGGGTACGATGGCATCGAGATGCGCGTGCATCCGACGCTGGTCCCAAAAAAACGCCTCATCGCCGACGTCGAAGGTGCGATGAACGCGGTGCTGGTCAAGGCCGACGCGGTCGGCTCGACGCTGTACTACGGCGCGGGCGCGGGCGCGGAGCCCACCGCCAGCGCGGTCATCGCCGACCTCGTCGACGTCACGCGCATGCACACCGCCGACCCCGAGCATCGCGTGCCGCATCTCGCGTTCCAGCCCGACCAGCTCTCCGACGTTCCGTTCCTGCCGATGGGCGAAGTCGTCACCAGCTACTACCTGCGCATGCGCGTGCTCGATCGCCCTGGCGTGCTCGCCGACATCACGCGCATCCTCGCCGACCGCGACATCTCGATCGACGCGATGATCCAGAAGGAGCCACCGGAGGGCGAGCAGCGTACCGACATTATCCTGCTCACGCACGTGACCGTCGAGAAGAACGCAGTCGCGGCGATCGCGGCGATCGAGGCGCTCGACACCGTTAGCGGCAGCGTCGTGCGCATCCGGCTCGAATCGCTGAACTGATGCGCTACGTCAGCACGCGCGGTGGCATGTCGCCGCAGACCTTCACCTCGATCCTGCTGCAGGGTCTCGCTCCGGACGGCGGGCTGGCCGTGCCTGAGAGCTATCCGCGCTTCACACCCGCCGATCTCGCGCGCATGCGTCCGATGGGATATCGCGCGCTGGCCTTCGAGATCCTGTCGCGCTACATGGACGACATCGCGCCCGCGGACCTGCGCGACATCATTGACCGGACCTACACCGAGAGCGCATTCGGCAGCGACGATATCACGCCGGTGATCGATCTCGAGCGCGGATTGTTCCTGTTGCGTGCGTCGAACGGCCCGACGCTCGCGTTCAAGGACATCGCGCTGCAGTTGCTCGGCAATATCTTCGAGCACGTGCTCGCCGAACGCGGTGAGACGCTCAATATCCTGGGCGCGACCTCGGGCGACACCGGCCCTTCCGCCGAGTATGCGATGCGCGGCAAGCGCGGCGTGACAGTATTCATGCTGTCGCCGCGCGGGCGCATGAGTCCGTTCCAGACCGCGCAGATGTATGCGTTGACCGATGCCAACATTTTCAACATCGCTATCGACGGCGTGTTTGACGATTGCCAGGATCTGGTGAAGGCAATCGCCGGCGACGCGGACTTCAAGCGCGACTATCGGCTGGGCACGGTCAACTCGATCAACTGGGCGCGGGTCGCAGCGCAGATCGTCTACTATTTCAAGGGTTACTTCGCGGCGACCTTCGCAGACACCGAAAAAGTGTGTTTTTCCGTGCCCTCGGGCAACTTCGGGAACATTCTGGCGGGGCACGTCGCACGGGCGATGGGCCTGCCCATCCACAAGCTTATCCTGGCCACCAACGAGAACGACGTGCTCGACGAGTTCTTCAAGTCGGGCCGCTACCGAGTGCGCTCGGCGAGGGAAACGCGCGCGACCTCAAGCCCGTCGATGGACATTTCCAAGGCGTCGAACTTCGAGCGCTTCGTGTTCGATCTCGCCGGACGCGACGCCGCCACGGTGCGCGCGCTGTGGGAGCAGGTCGAAGGGCACGGCGGCTTCGACTTCGCGGCGACGCCGCTCGCCGGCAAGCTGCGGGCTGCGGGCATCGTCTCCGGCCGAAGCACGCACGCCGACCGTATCGCCACTATTCGCGACGTCGCCAAGCGCTTCCACCGCGTGATCGATCCGCACACCGCGGATGGCATCAAGGTGGGGCTCGCACATCGCGAGGCCGGGGTCCCGCTGGTATGCATCGAGACAGCGCTTCCGGCCAAGTTCGCGGCGACGATCCGCGAAGCGCTGGGGACTGACCCACCGCGGCCACCGGCGTACGAAAAGCTCGAGTCGCGTCCGCAGCGGTTCGTGACGCTTCCCGCGGATGTCGACGCAGTCAAGACGTACATCGGCGAACACGCGCTGGCGTGATGCCGTCCGACAGCCGCGGGCCGCATAACGTCCGATGTACGCCTCTCCCATGTCGATTCAGCGCGTGTTGAAGGACCTGCGCTTCAACCTCGCCAGCGGCGCGCGCCTGGCCCTCGGCTTGCCTGTGCGCCTGCTGCTGTTTCGCGTCGGCGTCGCGCAGCTGCTCGCGCTGGTCGGCGTCGACGTCGCGATCAGCATCGTCATCGATCGGCTGCGCAGCGGGCCCGATGCCGTCTTCTCTCTGCATGCGATCGTTTATGAAGGCTTCATCATCGCGGTGCTGTTGTTGTTCGCGCTCCTGCTCGCCGCGACGACGCGTCAGCCGCACCTGCGCCTGGCGATCCCGGTGCTGACGCTCGCCAGCGAGCCGATGTTAAGCGTGCTGAGCGTGCTGCTCACGCTGCCGGGCGCGCAGACCATCGTCTTCGGCTACCCGGTGCAGTGGATCGGCTTCTGGGTGCTCACCTTCTGGGCGGCGTTCGTCTATTGGCGAGTGGTGGCCACCGCGCTGATGCCGCGGCGCCCGCGCTTCCTCCTGCGCTCGTTCGGCGGCGCCTGTCTGCTGCTCCTTGCGATCCCGATTTCGATGTGGTCGTACCAGCCCTGGTGGTACCGCGACGAGCCTGCGCAGACCGCAGATCCGGCGTATGTGAGCCCGGTGACCGAAGCCGCGCTTGCGGCGCAGCAGACGCTGCTCGACGATGCGCTCGACGACCTCGACGAGGAGCGTCCGCACCAGACCGATCTGTATTTCGTCGGCTTCGCGCCGTACGCGAGCGAGGACGTATTCCGCAAGGACATGCAGGTCGCGCGCGACCTGTTCGACGACCGCTTCGACACCGACGGGCGCTCGATCGTGCTGCTCAACAACCCGCGAACGATCCTCGACGAGCCGCTGGCCACCGTGACCAATCTGCGCACGACGCTCAAGGAAATCGGCGGCATCATCGATTCCGACGACGACGTGGTGATGATCTACCTCGAAAGCCACGGCACGCGCGACCATCGCCTCGCGGTCGAGTACTGGCCCCTGCAGCTCGACCCGCTGACGCCCGCCGCACTTCGCGACATGCTCGACGAAGCAAAGATCAAGTGGCGCATCATCGTCGTCTCCGCGTGCTATTCGGGTGGCTTCATCGACGCGCTCAGAGACGATCACACGCTGGTGATGACCGCATCCGCCACCGATCGGACATCGTTCGGCTGTGGCACCGAAAGCAATGCGACGTACTTCGGCGACGCGCTGTTCCAGCATGCGCTGCGCTTCGAAGATTCGTTCCTGAAAGCTTTCGAGGACGCCCGGCAGCGCATCGCCGAGCGCGAGAAGGCGGAAGGCCAGGCGCCGCCGTCGGACCCGCAGATTTCGGTCGGCGACGCGATGGCGGAAAAGCTGCCGAGCCTGGAAGCGGCGTTGCGCGCGCGGCGCAGCGGCAGCACGATCTAGTCTGCGCGCTTGCCATCGCGGCAGTAGAATCACATCGTTCGCAGTCGCTATCTCGACATGACCTCCGCCTCCGCAAAGACGCGTCCGCTTTCCGGGCTCAAGGTGCTCGAGCTCGGACAACTCATCGCCGGTCCCTTCGCGGGCAAGGTTTTCGCGGAATTCGGCGCCGAGGTGATCAAGGTCGAGCCACCCGCCGCCGGCGGAGCGCAGGGAGGCGACCCGCTGCGTCAGTGGCGACTGCTGCACGAAGGCACGTCGCTGTGGTGGTACGTACAGGCACGCAACAAGAAGTCGGTCACCGTCGACCTGCGCAACAAGGAAGGCCAGAACATCGTGCGCCGGCTCGCCCGCGACGCCGACTTCGTGATCGAGAATTTCCGCCCAGGCACGCTGGAGAAGTGGGGATTGGGCTACGACGCGCTCGCCGCCGACAATCCGGGGCTGATCATGATCCGTCTGTCGGGGTTCGGGCAGACTGGCCCCTATCGCGACCAACCGGGTTTCGGCGCGATCGGCGAATCGATGGGCGGCATGCGTCACGTCACCGGTTTTCCCGACCGGCCGCCGGTGCGTCCGAACATCAGCATCGGCGACGCGCTCGCATCGCTGCACGGCGTGATCGGCGCGCTGATGGCGCTGCATCATCGCGAAGCGCATGGCGGCAAGGGACAGGTGGTCGACGTGGCGCTCTACGAGGCGGTGTTCAACATGATGGAAAGCCTCGTTCCCGAGTACGACCTGTTCGGCGAGATCCGCGCGCGCATCGGCACCGGACTGACCAACATCGTGCCATCCAACACCTACGTGACGCGCGACGGCAAGAGCGTGGTGATCGCCGGCAACGGCGACAGCATCTACAAGCGCCTGATGCACGCGATCGACCGCGACGACCTTGGACAGGATCCCGCGCTCGCCGACAACCGCGGACGCGTCGCGCGCACCGGTGACATCGATGGTGCGATCGCCGCCTGGAGCGCCAATCACGACCTGGATGCCGTGCTCGCCACACTCAAGGCCGCCGACGTCCCGCATGGCAAGATCTACACCGCCGCGGATATCGTCGACGATCCGCAGTACCGTGCGCGCGACATGATCTGCGAAATGAAGCTGGCCAGCGGCGCCACGCTGAAAATGCCCGGTATCGTGCCCAAGCTGTCAGACACCCCGGGAACGCTCGACTGGGTCGGCCCGGCGCTAGGCGAGCATACCGATGCGGTATTGCGCGCCGCCGGCTACGACGCCGACGAGATCGCGCGGCTGCGCGCGTCCGGTGCGATCTGAAGCGCGCGCCGCCACCGATCAGGAGATCACGATGTCCGAGCGCGTGTTCATCAACGACGTTGTCGCTCGCGACGGATTCCAGATCGAGCCCGAATTCATTCCGACCAAGCGCAAGATCGAACTCATCGACCTGCTCTCGGCCACCGGCGTGGCGAAGATCGAGGCCACATCCTTCGTTTCGCCCAAGGCGGTGCCCGCGCTGCGCGACGCGGCCGAGGTCATGGCCGGCATCCAGCGCAATCCGGCGGTCAGCTACGTCGCGTTGATCCCGAATGCGCGCGGCGCCGAGCGCGCGCTCGCCGCCGACGTCGACGAAGTAGTGATGGTGGCATCGGCTTCGGAAACGCACAACCGCGCCAACGTGCGGCGCAGCGTCGCGCAATCGTTCGAGGGCTTTCGCGAAGTGTTCGACGTGTTGCGTGGCAGCCGCACGCGCACGAGCGGCGCCGTGGCGACGGCGTTCGGCTGTCCCTTCGAAGGCGTCCTGCCCGATGCGCAGGTGCTCGACTGCGTCGCGCGTTACGTGGATCTGGGTGTCGACGGCGTGACCTTCGGCGACACCACCGGCATGGCCGATCCGCTGCGCGTCGAGCGCCTCGCGCGGGCGGTGCAATCGCGCTGGCCCGATCTGCCGTTGACGCTGCACTTCCACAACACGCGGGGGATGGGGCTCGCCAACGTGCTGGCTGGCGTGTCTGCAGGCGTGCTGCGCTTCGAAGGCTGTCTCGGCGGGCTGGGCGGATGCCCTTTCGCGCCCGGCGCCACCGGCAATGTGTGCACCGAAGACGTCGTGCACATGCTGCAATGCATGGGCTACGACACCGGAGTCGATCTCGACCGACTGCTGGCCGCCTCGCGCCGCCTGCGCGAGATCGTCGGGCACGATCTTCCCGGCCAGGTGGTGAAGTCGGGCAAAGTGTCCGATCTGCACAAGCCGCCGGCCGAGCTCGAGACGCAGCGTTGACAGTGCCGGGGCGCTGTGTGAGCATCGCCGCTCCCACGCGCCGTCGACAGCAAGCGCGGCGCGCAACACCGGTCGACCGCCGCCGTATTTCTGGAGGAGCACGATGAAGCTGTTTCGCGTTCTGTTCGCAGCGGCGCTCGCCGCCACGGTTTCCGTTGACGCCTTCGCGCAGGGCAAGATCGAGAAGCCCAAGGTCAGCATCGCTGTCGGTGGCAAGGCGGCGTTCTACTACCTGCCGCTGACCATCGCCGAACGTCTGGGCTATTTCAAGGACGAAGGTCTCGACGTCGAGATCAGTGATTTCGACGGCGGCTCGAAGGCGTTGCAGGCGGTGGTCGGCGGCAGCGCCGATGTCGTTTCCGGCGCATGGGAGAACACGATCGATCAGCAGCCCAAGGGCTTGCAGCTCCAGGGCTTTGCCCTCCAGGGCCGCTATCCGATGATTTGCGTAGGTATCGCCAAGGCGAAGGCGGCGAACTATAAATCGCCGAAGGACCTCAAGGGTATGAAGATCGGCGTCAGCGCGCCGGGTTCCAGCACCAACCGCGTGGTCTTGCGTTTGCTGGCCAAGGACGGGCTCAAAGGCGATGACGTGTCGATCATCGGCGTCGGCACGTCGTCAGGCGTGATCGCCGCGATTACCAGTGGTCAGGTCGATGCGGTATCGAACCTCGATCCCGCGATGGCGATGCTCGAGAGCATGGGTGCGGTGACCATCATTGCCGATACGCGCACTGCCAAGGGCACCGAAGCGGTGTTCGGCAGCGCCGACATGCCCGCCGCGGCGCTGTACGCGCCAATCAGCTTCATCCAGAAAAATCCGAATACGGTGCAGGCGCTGACCAACGCCATGGTGCGCGCGCTGCTTTGGCTGCAGAAAGCGACCCCCGAGCAGGTGGTGGCGACGGTGCCGCCGGAATATCTGCTCGGCAACAAGGACGCCTATCTCGCGAGCTACATCAAGCTCAAGGATGCTTACTCTCCGGACGGGACGTTTACGGAAGCCGGGGCGCAAAACACGTTGAATTACCTTGCGTCGTTCAATCCCGCGATCAAGCCGGCCGACATCAAGCTGGCGCAGACCTTCGACAACAGCTACGCACAAAAGGCGCTCGCCAAGTACAAGAAGTAGGCCGCTGCCGCATTCTGGAAAAGGGCTTGAGCGCTCCGGCACTTCTGATCGACAACGTCACCTGCGCGTTCGCGTCGCGCGAGCGCGCAGGCGAGCGCTACACGGCGGTCAAGGACACGACGCTGAAAGTGGCACCTGGCGAGTTCGTGTCGGTGGTCGGGCCGACCGGCTGCGGCAAATCGACGCTGCTCAACGTCGCCGCCGGATTGCTGCAACCGTCGTCGGGCAACGTGCGCGTGCTGGGCGAGCCGCTCGCGGGCATCAACCGCCACTCGGGCTACATGTTCCAGGCCGAGTCGCTGATGCCGTGGCGCAACGCCATCGACAACGTCCGCGCGGGGTTGGAGTTCAGCGGCGTCGCGCGCCAGGAATCGGACCGGCGCGCCACCGAATGGCTGGCGCGTGTGGGCCTGGCCGGATTCGAGGCGCGCTATCCGCATGAACTCTCCGGAGGCATGCGCAAGCGCGTCGCCCTCGCGCAGATGCTGATCCTCGATCCCAAGATCATGCTCATGGACGAGCCGTTTTCGGCGCTCGACATCCAGACTCGCCAGCTCATGGAAAACGAGCTGCTCGAGCTGTGGTCTGCGGATCGCAAGTCGGTGCTGTTCATCACCCACGATCTGGAAGAAGCGATCGCGCTTTCCGATCGCGTGATCGTGCTCTCGGCGGGGCCGGCCACGCATCCGATCGGCGAGTTCACGATTGATCTGCCGCGGCCGCGCGACGTCAACGAGATCCGGCTGACGCCGCACTTCGTCGAGCTGCACTCGAAAATCTGGCACACGATGAAAGCCGAAGTGCTCAAGGGCTATGCGCAAAGCAAGAAAAACTAGCTTGCGCGCCTCGCCCGGCCGGCTTGCGCTGTATCACGCGCTGCTGCTCGGGGGTGTCTTCGCGTTCTGGTACGTCATGACCGAGCCGGGGCTGATTCCACCGTTCTATTTCGACGACCCGACGCGCGCCAAATTCTTCTTCGGCCAGCCTCAGGAAGTGGCCAAGCGCATCTGGAACTGGTTCGTCGGCGGCAGCATCTATCTGCATCTGGGCGTCACGCTCATCGAGACACTGCTCGCGTTCGCGATCGGTACGCTGCTCGGACTTGTGTTCGGTCTGTGGCTCGCGCTGGCGCCGACGGCATCGACGCTGGCCGATCCGTACATCAAGGCGATGAACGCGATGCCGCGTGTGATCCTGGCGCCGATCTTCGCGGTGTGGTTCGGGCTGGGTATCGCGTCCAAGGTCGTGTTTGGCATCACGCTGGTGTTCTTCATCGTGTTCTTCAACGTTTACCAGGGCGTGAAGGAAGTCAGCCCGGTGGTGCTCGCCAACGCGCGCATGCTAGGCGCGTCGGGCAAGCAGCTGCTGCGCTACGTGTACCTGCCGTCGGCGACGAGCTGGGTGTTCTCCAGCCTGCACACTTCCGTCGGCCTCGCGTTCGTCGGCGCGGTCGTCGGCGAGTATCTAGGCTCGGCGCGGGGGGTGGGTTACTTGATACACCAGGCCGAAGGCGTGTTCGACATCGATACGGTGCTTGCCGGCATTCTTGTGCTGACGATGTTCGCGCTGGTGCTGGACTTCATTGTGACGCGCATCGAGAACCGGCTGCTGGTCTGGCGTCCCGGCACCGCAGAAACCGAAGCGCTATAGGAGTTACTTATGGACGGTGCAGCTCAGGGACTTCGCGTCCTCATTACCGCCGGTGCCGCCGGCATCGGCCGCGCCTTCGCGCAGACCTTCGTCGAGGCCGGCGCCAAGGTGTTCGTGTGCGACATCGACACCTCGGCGCTCGATGTGATGAAGCTCGAACTGCCGCAGGCCGGCAGCGTGATCGCCGACGTTTCCGATCCTGCTCAGGTCGACAAGCTGTTCGCCGCAGCGACTTCGTTCCTCGGCGGACTCGACGTGCTGATCAACAACGCCGGCATCGCCGGTCCGACGGCGCGCATCGAGGAGACGAGCATCGAGGACTGGGATCGCACGCTCGCGGTCGACGTCAACAGCATGTTCTACTGCGCGCGGCTGGCGGTGCCACTGCTGAAGGCGGCAGGCGGCGGATCGATCATCAATCTGTCGTCGGTCGCGGGGCGCCTCGGCTATGCGATGCGCACGCCGTACTCGACCGCGAAGTGGGCGGTGGTCGGCTTCACCAAGAGCCTCGCCAACGAGCTCGGGCCGTCGAACATCCGCGTCAATGCGATCCAGCCCGGACTGGTCGACGGCCAGCGCTTGCGCAACGTGATCCGCGACAAGGCCAAAGCGCTGGGCGTGAGCGAAAAGGAATTCGAGGCGCAGCTCGTGTCGCGCGTGTCGCTGCGGCGCATGGTGAGCGCGCAGGACATCGCCAACACGGCACTGTTTCTGGCGACTGCGGCGGGGTCCAATATTTCCGGGCAGGCGCTGTCGGTGTGCGGCAACGTCGAGTCGATTGTCTAGGAGAAAGATATG
>DASXBS010000177.1:0-3676 GCA_036491555.1 Casimicrobiaceae bacterium | reverse complement strand
CGCGTCCCATCACGTCCTCGGCGAGGTGGCGCGAAGTGGTCACCAGCCACGCCGGCGACTCATGGCCATGCTCGGCCTGCCCGACGAGGTCGGCGGCGACCACGTGAGCATCGGCGGAATCGTCGGCGATGACCGCGACCTCGGAAGGACCGGCGAACACGTCGATGCCGACCCGGCCGAAAAGCACGCGCTTCGCCTCGGCAACGAACTTGTTGCCCGGCCCGACGATGATGTCCGCCGGTCTGCCGGTGAACAATCCGTAAGCCAGGCTGGCGATGGCCTGCACGCCACCGAGCGTGAGGATGGCATCGGCACCGGAGACTTTCATCGCATAGAGCACTTGCGCATGGATGCCTTCGCCGCGATACGGCGTGGAGCAGGCGACGACGAACGGAACGCCCGCCGCCTTCGCCGTCGCGATGCCCATGTAGGCCGACGCGATATGCGCGTAACGACCGGTGGGAACGTAACAGCCGGCGACATTGACCGGGATGAGGCGCTGACCGGCGATGAGTCCTGGATGGACTTCGGTCGAGAATTCGCGGACCGACTCGCGCTGTGCGAGGGCGAAGCGCCGCACACGCTCCGTTGCAAATTCGATGTCGCGCTTCACCGCCGGCGCGATGTCGCGCGTACGACGATCGATCTGTTCGTCGGTCACGACGATATCGCCACTCCAGCCATCGAGCTTCGCCGCGTAGTCGCGCACGGCCTGCTCGCCGCCGCGATCGATCTCGGTCAGCATGTCTTCGGCGACCTGACGCGCATTGCCGGATTCGCTTTCCGGCGTCTTCGTGGCTTGCTTCAGATAAACGATGGACATGGCGGCCTTGCGCAAGAGCTCGTGCGCCCTCCGGGTCGGACAGGCTGGAGAGTTTAACAGCGCCGGTTCGACCGGTGCCGCCGGTCGTGCGCGTGGCCGCGATAACCCCGGTCGTGAACGCGGCCGGGTAGAAGCGGAGAACGATCGGACCCTTCCTCAACGCTTCAGCGAGCATAGCAGTCCGCTGCCGATCGCGGCGTCGTGCGAATTTCATTGACGCATCAAGGGGCTGGCATTATGTTGATCGCGGGAGGTGATCAGCGCGAGGTCGTTCGCTTTGAGCTCTCCCGATTCGCCCACACTGCTCGCGCGACTCGTCGATACGTCGAGTCACGTCGGCGAACAGTCAGGCCGGCGCGCCAAGATCTCGCTGATCGCCGAGCTGCTGCGCGATCTCTCGCATGCCGAGATCGACATCGCGGTGTCGTACCTGGCCGGCCTTACGCGGCACGGAAAAACCGGCATCGGGTGGGCGGCGCTTCGCGACGCCAGCAGCGCCGGCGCAGTGACGCCCACGCTGGCGCTGGTCGAGGTCGACGCGATCCTTCAGCGCATCGCGACCACGAGCGGCAAAGGGTCGACGGCGCAGCGCGCACGCCTGCTGTCCGAACTATTCTCCCAGGCCACATCGGCCGAACAGGATTTTCTCGCACGGCTGCTCATCGGCGAACTGCGCCAGGGCGCGCTCGAGGGTCTGATGATCGAGGCCGTCGCCTCCGCCGCGCAGCTTCCTGCCGATGCGGTTCGTCGCGCCGCGATGATCGCAGGCGGCATCGCAAGTGTCGCGTTGGCGGCTCTTGCGGAAGGAGCGCCGGGGCTGGACCGCTTCGCGATCGCGCTGTTCCAGCCGCTCGCGCCGATGCTTGCCCAGCCGGCCGACGACATCGACGACGCGATGACGCGCATTCCGATCGCGGCGCTAGAGTGGAAACTCGACGGTGCGCGCGTCCAGTTGCACAAGCGTGGCGATGAGATCCGGATTTATTCGCGCACCGGCAACGATGTGACTCACGCGGCGCCGGAGATTGTTTCGGCGGTCGCCAACGCACGCGCATCGTCGCTGATCCTCGACGGTGAGGCGATCGCGCTCCGCAAGGGCGGCGCGCCGTATGCATTCCAGGACACCATGCGCCGGTTCGGGCGGGTGCAGGACATCGAGGCAATGCGTGCGGACATGCCGCTGTCGGTCTTCTTTTTCGATTGCCTGCGCTGTGAGGACACCGATCTCGTGGGCGCAGCGGCCTCGGAGCGGTTCACCGCGATGGGCGACGCGCTGCCGAGCGAGCTGCTGATTCCGCGCCTGGTCACCAGCGATCTCGCCGCCGCGCAGGCGTTCTACGACGACGCGGTCGCGCGCGGCCACGAGGGCGTAATGGTGAAGGCCGTGGATTCGCCGTACGACCCAGGCGCGCGCAGCGCCCAATGGCTCAAGGTGAAGCGCGCCCACACGCTCGACCTCGTCGTGCTCGCCGCCGAATGGGGGCATGGCCGGCGCAGCGGATGGCTCTCCAACCTGCACCTGGGAGCGATGGATCCCGCAACCGACAAGTACGTGATGCTCGGCAAGACCTTCAAGGGGATGACCGATGCCATGCTCGCGTGGCAGACCGAGGAGCTGCAGAAACGCGAGGTCTCGCGCGACCAGTGGACCGTCTACGTCCGGCCCGAGCTGGTGGTCGAAATCACATTCAATGACGTCCAGGCGAGCCCGCGTTACCCGGGCGGCTTCGCGCTGCGCTTTGCGCGCGTCAAGGGCTACCGTCCGGACAAGAACGCCGCCGATGCGGACACCATGGAGACGGTGCGCGCGATTTTCACGGCGCAGGGTCGCTGATCCGTCGGCTATCAACGAGCCGCCAAAAAAATGGCGGCCACAAGGGCCGCCATCATGGATGGCTGCCGCGTTACGCGCGCGGCTCGCCGTTGCCGTTGACGGTGATCGTGGGGCCCGGAGGCGCGGTCATCTGGACGCGATGCTCCAGCCCACGGAAATTGTAGGTCACGTCCCAGTAATCGGGCGGCCCCGAGCTCTGCACGGTAGTACAGCGCTGCACGTCCTGATACGTGGTCGTCCCGCTTCCACGTCCGACGTTGGCACCGATCGCGCCGCCCGCAACCGCGCCGCCCGCGGTCGCGATGTCCTGCCCGCGTCCGCCCCCGACCTGATGGCCTAGCACGCCGCCGATGATCGCGCCAACGATCGCGCCCGGAACGTTCGGGCCACCGCCGCTCTGGACGGCTTGGCGGTCAACCCAGCAGCGCTGCTCGGGCGGACCGACGACCGCGCGCACCGACGTCACAGGCACCTGATAGAGCCTCTCATTCGGACGCTGGCGGTACTCGTATACAGGCGCAGGAGGCGGTGGCGGAACTTCGGCATACGCCACGTTACGCCCGGCGGGTCGCAGCGACGAAATTCGCTGGTTCAATCCCATGCTCGACAGCTCGGGGTAATTTCCCGGACCGAGAACGACGCAACGACCTTGGAAGTGGGCGTCTTCGCAGATTTGCCAGCGCCCGCCCTCGACGATCAACGACGACGCGCGATCGTTGAATCCGGTGGGATCGAGACTCCCGATCGGTTGCGCGGTCTGGAACACGCGACCGCGAAATCCTTCGCCCTCGTACAAGGTGACCTGTGCCGCGACCTGCCCCGCTATGACCAGCGCTGCAACCGCGACGACGCTCTTCAATGAACCATTCATGCTGACCTCCGTGGACGGGCTGCGCGTAGACGCGCCCGATATGTACATGGAGACACGTTAACGCGTCGGCGCATCGACGGGATGTCAGCTAATTGTTTCCAATAGTGTAGGAGCCGGCCGATATATGTGTAGGAACCGTCGATCGAGG
>DASXBS010000176.1:0-22551 GCA_036491555.1 Casimicrobiaceae bacterium | reverse complement strand
CCCTTGGCCTTGAGCATTTCGGCCAAAGCGTGAACCGCTCGCGAGCAATGCGTCTTGACGCTACCTTCCGAGCACCCCATGGCGGCGGCAGCCTCCGCAACATCGAGTTCTTCCCAGTAACGTAGAAGAAACGCTTCCCGTTGACGCGCCGGCAGCCTAGCGAGCGACTGCTCGACCAGCGCCACGATTTGACTTTGCTCATACTGCAGCGCGGGCTCGGCCATCCCAATTGAATCTGATTTCGCGGGCAAGGTCTCCAGTAGGTCGAAATCGTCGTCTTTATCTTCTTTTTGCCCAAATGCCGAGAGTAGTGTCGTCCACGTTGAGCGTACCTTTTTGCGACGGAAATGGTCGTGGATCGTGTTTTGCAGGATGCGTTGGAACAGCATCGGGAACTCCGACACCGGTTTGGTCGCATATTTCTCGGTCAGCTTCAGCATGGCGTCCTGGACGACGTCCAGCGCCGCGTCCTCGTCGCGGATCGCGAACATCGCCTGCTTGAAGGCGCGCCGCTCGACCTCAGCGAGGAAGCCGGCGAGTTCCTGATACGAAGCCAGATCGTCCGTCCAGATAGGTTAGCGGGTCGATTATAAGCACACGCACCGTGCTCGAATGTGCATGTACGACGGTGTGGTGCAGCAAAATTCTTGACCGGTTCGGCGCAAATCGTTAGTGTTCCAGCCGTGGCGGCATTGCCGCTGCGAGAAGCACTGCAAAATCGGTCGTTCGCGTGCCGGCCGGCGGCGCCACAAGCGCTTCCGGAACTTCCCGGCGGCACGCAGCGGTTCCGGCTTTCTACCCGATTCGAGCCTAGGTCGGACGCGTCACACGCATTTTCGCGTCCAAGCAGTTTTGCAGGACCCGGTACGCGCATGCACAGCACGCGTGACGTGGTTCGTGCTTCTTTGCCGCATGAACGAGGCGAAGAGAGGCCACTATGCAACTGACTGGCGCAGAAATCGTCATCCGCTGTCTTCAGGAAGAAGGCGTCGAGTACGTCTTCGGCTATCCGGGCGGCGCGGTGCTCAACATCTACGACGAGGTCTTCAAGCAGGACAAGTTCAAGCATGTCCTGGTTCGTCACGAACAAGGCGCGGTCCACGCGGCCGATGGCTATTCCCGTTCGTCGCATAAGGTTGGCGTCGCTCTGGTGACGTCGGGCCCGGGCGTCACCAACGCGGTCACCGGCATCGCCACCGCGTACATGGATTCGATCCCGATGGTCATCATCACTGGCCAAGTGCCCACGCACGCGATCGGACAGGACGCCTTCCAGGAATGCGACACGGTCGGCATCACCCGGCCCTGCGTCAAGCACAACTTCCTGGTCAAGACTGTCGAGGCGCTAGCGGTCACGATCAAGAAGGCTTTTTACCTGGCCGCCACCGGCCGGCCAGGGCCCGTGCTCGTCGACATCCCCAAGGACGTCACGCAGGCAAGCTGCGAGTTCAATTACCCGAAGACCATTTCGCTGCGCTCATACAATCCGGTGACTCGCGGGCATGCCGGTCAGATCAAGAAGGCGGTGCAGCTGCTCCTCGATGCCAAGCGGCCGATGATCTACACCGGCGGCGGCGTCATCCTGAACAATGCCGCGCCGCAGCTGACGCGATTGGTCCGCCTGCTGGGGTTCCCATGCACCAACACGCTGATGGGCCTCGGCGGATTTCCGGGCACCGATCCGCAGTTCACCGGCATGCTCGGCATGCACGGCACCTTCGAATCGAACATGGCGATGCAGAACTGCGACGTGCTGCTCGCGGTGGGCGCACGCTTCGACGATCGCGTCATCGGCAATCCGCAGAACTACTTTCGCGCCGACCGGCGGATCATCCACATCGACATCGACCCTTCGTCGATCTCCAAGCGCGTGAAGGTCGACGTTCCCATCGTCGGCTACGTCGCGGATGTGCTCGACGAGATGATCAAGCTGATCGAGCAGACGCACCAGCGACCCGATCCCGCTGCGCTCAAGGCGTGGTGGGCAGAGATCAAGGAGTGGCAGCGCAAGGACTGTCTCAAGTACGATCGCAAGAGCGCGCTGATCAAGCCGCAGATGGTCATCGAGAAGCTCTACGAGATCACCAACGGCGACGCTTTCGTGACATCTGACGTGGGCCAGCATCAGATGTGGGCGGCGCAGTACTACAAGTTCGACAAGCCGCGGCGCTGGATCAATTCAGGTGGCCTGGGCACGATGGGATTCGGTCTGCCCGCTGCGATGGGGGTGCAACTCGTCAATCCAGGCGCGACGGTGGCCTGCGTGACCGGCGAGGCGTCGATCCAGATGTGCATCCAGGAACTGTCGACCTGCAAGCAATATCACCTGCCGATCAAGATCGTGAACCTGAACAACCGTTACATGGGAATGGTCCGGCAGTGGCAGGAATTCTTCTACGGCAATCGCTACGCCGAGTCGTACATGGACGCGCTGCCCGACTTCGTGAAGCTCGCCGAGGCCTACGGGCACGTCGGGCTCAAGATCGAGAAGCCGGGGGACGTCGAAGCGGCGCTGAAGGAAGCCTTAGCACAGAAGGAGCGCCTGGTCTTTCTCGACTTCATCACCGACCAGGCCGAGAACGTCTTCCCGATGATTCCCGGCGGCAAGGGGCTGACCGAGATGATTCTGGCGGAAGAATTATGAGCGGCGCCGGGCCGCCCCAAGGCGCTCGCCCCCCCTTGGGGGAAGGTCGCGAAGCGACTTCGGGGGGGATTTCTTCATGAGGCACATCCTGTCGATCCTCGTCGAAAACGAGGCCGGGGCTCTGTCGCGGATCTCGGGGCTGTTCTCGGCGCGAGGCTACAACATCGAATCGCTGACGGTGGCGCCAACCGAGGATGCGACGATGTCGCGCATGACCATCGTCACGGTCGGGTCAGACGACGTCATCGAGCAGATCACCAAGCAGCTCAACAAGCTGGTCGAAGTGGTCAAGGTGATCGACCTGACCGACGGCCATCACATCGAGCGCGAGCTGATGCTGGTCAAGGTGCGCGCAGCGGGCAAGGATCGCGATGAGATGAAGCGCCTGGCGGACATTTTTCGCGGACGCATTCTCGATGTGACCGACAAGAGCTACACGATCGAGCTGACCGGCACGGGCTCGAAGCTCGACGCGTTCCTGCAGGCGATCGAGCCGGGGGTGATTCTCGAGACGGTGCGCACCGGGGCGTCGGGGATCGGGCGTGGAGAACGCATACTCAGGGTCTAGCACGCCGAAGGCCGACACTGCCGGCGTACACTGCCGGTCAGCGCGGGTCGCCGGCTCACAAAAACGACGTACCAAGGAGCTTCGATGAAAGTCTATTACGACAAGGACGCTGACCTGTCGCTCGTCAAGGGCAAGAAGGTGACGATCGTCGGCTACGGCTCGCAGGGTCACGCGCACGCGCAGAATCTGAACGACTCGGGAATCAAGGTGACCGTCGGGCTGCGCAAGGGTGGCGCATCGTGGGACAAGGTGGTGAAGGCGGGGCTCAAGGTCGCCGAGGTCGCGCAGGCCGTGAAAGGCGCTGATTTCGTGATGATGCTCATGCCCGACGAGCACATCGCGGCGGTGTATCGCGAGGAGATCGAACCGAACATCCGCAAGGGTGCGACGCTCGCTTTCGCACACGGATTCAACATCCACTACGGTCAGGTGCAGCCGCGCGCCGATCTCGATGTGGTCATGATCGCACCGAAGGCGCCGGGCCACACGGTGCGCTCGACCTACGCAGCCGGCGGCGGCACGCCGATGCTGATCGCCGTGCATCAGGACTCGAGCGGAAAAGCGCGCGACCTCGCGCTTTCCTACGCGGCCGCGATCGGTGGCGCTCGCGCTGGCGTCATCGAGACCTCGTTCAAGGAAGAGACCGAGACCGATCTGTTCGGCGAGCAGGCGGTGCTTTGCGGCGGTTGCGTCGAGCTGGTGAAGGCGGGATTCGAGACGTTGGTCAACGCCGGCTACGCGCCGGAGATGGCGTATTTCGAATGCCTGCACGAGCTCAAGCTGATCGTCGACCTCATGTACGAGGGCGGTATCGGCACGATGAACTATTCGATCTCCAACAATGCCGAGTATGGCGAATACGTCACCGGCCCCAAGATCATCACCGACGAGACGCGCTGGGCGATGCGCGAGGCGCTCGCCAACATCCAGTCGGGCGAATACGCCAAGAGCTTCATTCTGGAAAGCCGCGCCGGCGCGCCCACGCTGCTTTCGCGGCGGCGCATGACCGCGGAGCATCCCATCGAGCAGGTGGGCGCCAAGCTGCGCGAAATGATGCCGTGGATCCGCAAGAACAAGCTGGTGGATCAGTCGCGCAATTGAACGTCAACTGAAGAGGTCAACTGAGCACAGGGAGGTGACCATGCGCAGCATCCATCGCCAACGCGGCTGGATCGGACTGATCGTCGTCCTGCTCGCGCTGGTCATCGTCGCGGTGCTCTCGCAGACGCTGCTCAAGCGCATGGGATTGCTCGCCGACGATCGCGCCGGCGCGAAATCAGGCGTGCGCGCACCGGCTGCCGTCGGCGCGGCGCCGTTCGACGTCACCGCTGCGCCGCCCACGCCTACGAACGCGATCGAGCGCGCGAAGGGCCTGGAAAGCTCGCTACAGCAGCAGTCGCAGGACATGAGCCAGCGCATCGACGCGCAGACCAAGTAGCGGACTTGGCCAGCACCTACCCACATCCGATCATCGCCCGCGAAGGTTGGTCCTTTGTTGCCATCGCGGCGATCGCGGCCATCGCGCTGTCGTGGCTCGGCTGGTGGGTGCTCGCGGTGCTGGCTTGGCTGGCGCTGCTTTTCATCGTGCAGTTTTTCCGCGATCCGGCACGCGCGATTCCCGACTTGCCGGGCGCCGTGCTATCGCCCGCCGACGGACGCGTTCTTCTTGTCGGCAATGCGCGCGATCCGTACCTCGATCGCGATGCGCTCAAGATCAGCGTATTCATGAACGTGTTCAACGTGCATTCGAATCGAAGCCCGGTCGACGGCACTGTTCGTGCCCGCTGGTATCACGAGGGCAGTTTCGTCAACGCTTCCTTCGACAAGGCATCGCTGGAAAACGAGCGCAACGCGCTGCACATCGCGACCGCGAGCGGCGTCGACGTCACCTGCGTGCAGATCGCCGGATTGATCGCGCGGCGGATCCTCTGTTACGTCGAACCCGGCGAAGTACTCACGCGCGGCGAGCGCTATGGATTCATCCGTTTCGGTTCCCGTGTCGATATCTATCTGCCGCCGAGCGCGCGACCCAGTGTCGCGATCGGGGATGTCGTGCATGCGACGTCGACTATACTCGCGCGCCTCGACTGAACGCCGGGTACGCGGCTCGCATTGTCTTGCTGCGTGGGCCCTGCTAGGCTGCCGCCATGGTCGACTACCAGCAGGAGCGTGCCCTCGCCAAGAATCGCATTCGCCGGCGCGGCATCTACCTGCTTCCGAATCTGTTCACGACCGCGGCGCTATTTGCCGGCTTCTATGCGATCGTGCAGGCGATGAACGGCCGTTTTCAGGACGCCGCCATCGCGATTTTCGTGGCGATGGTGCTCGATGGACTCGACGGACGCGTCGCACGCCTGACCAAGACGCAAAGCGCGTTCGGCGCCGAGTACGACAGCCTTGCCGACATGGTCTCGTTCGGCGCCGCACCTGCGCTCGTCGTCTACGAGTGGGCGCTAAGGGGGCTCGGCAAACCGGGGTGGGTTGCAGCGTTTGTCTACGTTGCCGGGGCTGCGCTGCGGCTGGCGCGCTTCAACACCATGCTGGAAGTCGCCGACAAGCGCTATTTCCAGGGATTGCCCAGTCCTGCCGCCGCCGCGCTGGTGGCGGGATTCGTCTGGGTGATCGACGACTATGGTGTCGATCCCGAGTCGGTGCGCTGGGGTGCGTGGGCGGTGACGATCTTCGCCGGGCTCACCATGGTGAGCAATTTCAAGTACTACAGCTTCAAGACCATCAATCTCCGCCGCAGTGTTCCCTTCGTCGTTGTCCTTGGCCTGGTCCTTTCGTTCGTCCTGGTGAGTCTGCAGCCTTCGGCAGTGTTGTTCGCGGGGTTTGTCGTTTATGCGGTCTCCGGGTACGCGTGGTCGGCATGGCTGGAGATGAGGCGGCGCCGCGCAACGGGATGACGCGTGTCGCGCAGCCGAAGTACTTCAGTCCGGCGCGTTTGCATGTAACGACAAATTTGGCTATAGTATTGCCATGAGCAGCCAACGCCTCCTGTCGCGTTTTCTCCTGACCGCCCTCCGCGGTCTGCTGCTGCTGCGCCCCGCGCGCAGATAAAACCTACCCCTCTTTTCGAGCAGTGCCCGCGCCGTCCCGACCCGGGGCGGCACTTGTCACATGAATACCTGGCATAGGGAGGACCGATGAAACGCGATCCGTCCGCAAAGTACCGACCTTTTCCGGCCATCGATCTCGCCGATCGTCGCTGGCCCACGCAGACCATCACCCGGGCGCCGATCTGGCTGTCCACCGATCTGCGCGACGGCAATCAGGCGCTCATCGAGCCGATGGATGCCGAGCGCAAGCTGCGCCTGTTCCGGCAGCTGGTGAAAATCGGCTTCAAGGAGATCGAGGTCGGATTCCCGTCGGCCTCGCAGACCGACTTTGACTTCGTGCGCAAGCTGATCGAGGAGGATCTGATCCCCGACGACGTCGTGATCCAGGTGCTGACGCAATCGCGCGACGAGCTCATTCGTCGTACTTTCGAGTCGGTGCGCGGCGCCAGGCGCGCGATCATGCACCTGTACAACCCGACCTCGCCGCTGTTCCGGCGCGTGGTCTACGGCAAGGACAAGGCGGGCATCATCGATATCGCCGTGCAAGGCACGCGCCTGTGCAGGCAATGCGCCGACGAGCAGCCGGAGACCGACTGGAGCTACGAGTACTCGCCCGAGACCTTCACCATGACCGAGCTCGACTTCGCCAGGGAAATCTGCGAGGCGGTGATGGACTTGTGGAAGCCGACGGCTGCAAGGCCGATCATCCTGAACCTGCCGGCGACGGTCGAGGTATCGACGCCCAACATCTACGCGGACCAGATCGAGTGGATGCACCGGAACATCAAGCAGCGCGACCGCGTGCTGCTCAGCCTGCACCCGCACAACGACCGCGGTACGGGCGTGGCGGCCGCGGAGCTGGCGGTCATGGCAGGCGCCGATCGCGTCGAAGGTTGCCTGTTCGGCAACGGCGAGCGCACCGGCAACGTCTGCATGGTTACGCTGGCGTTGAATCTGTATTCGCAGGGGATCGATCCTGGGCTCGACTTTTCCGATATGGGCGCGGTGATACGCACCGCCGAACACTGCACCGATCTGCCGGTGCATCCCCGGCATCCCTATGCGGGTGAGCTGGTGTTTACCGCGTTCTCCGGATCGCACCAGGACGCGATCAAGAAGGGCTTGACCGCGCAGCGCGAAGCCGAGGCGAAGGGGCGCGCGCAGTGGGAAGTGCCGTACCTGCCTATCGATCCCGCCGACGTGGGCCGCACGTACGAAGCGGTGATCCGCGTGAACAGCCAGTCCGGCAAGGGCGGCATCGCATTCCTGCTCGAGCGCGACTACGGGCTGTCGCTGCCGCGCCTTTTGCAGATCGAATTCAGCCAGGTGATCCAGCGCATCACCGATGCCACCGGCAAGGAGCTGCTGTCCGCGGAAATCCACGAGGCGTTTTATCGCGAATACATCGCCGCCGAAGAGCCGCTTCGCTATATCGATCACAACGCCCAGCACAGCACCGCCGACGGCGCGGTTGAGCGCCTGAACGCGCGACTCGTGGTGAACGGCGTCGAGCAGCGCTGCGCCGGCGCGGGCAACGGGCCCGTGGACGCGTTCATCCACGCGCTGCGCGACGCCACCGGGATCGACATTCATGTGCTCAACTACCATGAGCACGCCACCGGCAGCGGCGAGGATGCGACGGCAGTCGCCTATGTCCAGCTGCGAGTCGGCAGCGACCGTACCGTGTACGGCGTCGGGCTCGATCCGAACATCGTCACGGCGACGCTGCGGGCCGTGGTCAGCGCCGTCAATCGCGCCGTGCGTCTGGACATGCTCACTTTGCCGCCGGCGAAGCGCATCGCGTATGCGTAACCGGGATCGCATGGCACGCTGAGCCGGCGATGTCGTCGACGCAGGATCTGCTCGCGCAGTCGGAACCGGCGGGCGAGCAGGCATCGCTGCCTGCTGCGATCGAGGTGGGCGGCACATCGCTGCCGGTCTGGCCCGAAGGTCAGGCGGTGCTTTCCATGTCGGCTCCGCTCATGGCGATGACACAGTTCAGTGATGCGGCCGCCTATCACGGCGCGCTGATCGACGCGGCGCTCGCCGCCGAGCACGATCCGCGCTTTCGCGATGCGCTGTTCAAGGGCGGCTGTGGCGTCAAGGTTCGGGACGTTCCCGCGTGGGGTGCGCCCGCCGCGACGCTGGTGCACGCACGCGCGCTGATGCTGGCCCATCGCACGGTCTCAAGGCGCCCTGTGTTCGCCGACACGACCTGGGCGAGCGTATATCGGACTGGCGACTATTGCATGCCGCACAGCCATCTGCGTTCCAACCTGAGCATCGTCTACATGCTCGACCCCGGCGACGGCGATCCTGCAGATACCATGGCGGGGCGGCTGTGTTTCGCGGATCCGCGCATCGATGCATGCTGTCCGCACGAACCCGGTCGAGTGACGCAGCACATCGTTCCGGAAATGATCCCGGGATCGATGCTGATCTTCGCCAGCGACTACCTGCACAACGTCAACCCCTATCAGGGCTCGCGACCACGCATCACCATGTCGTGGAACGTGTCGCTGGAAAAGCTGCCGGGACGTGCCGGTGAAGGCTGGAGCATGTAGCAATCCGGCGCCATATTGCGTCACGCTCGTCTGCTATGATTCAAAGTTGCACGCGGCCTGGGCGACCGCGACCGGCAAGGACTTCGGCACCGCGTCCTGCCGCTGTCCACGTTGCTTCCCGGCGCGTCCGCCACGCCATCGTTTACACCTGTTGCGAAGAGGATCGGTCATGAGCCCGAAGGCACTTCGATGAGCGCTGCATCTTATGGTCCGGGTATCGAGGTCAGCGGCCGCATCACGCCGGAATACGCGCAGATACTGACTCCCGAGGCGATGGCGTTCGCGGCCGCGTTGCAGCGCGCCTTCGGTGGACGTCGTACCGAGCTCCTCGCCCGGCGGGCAGAACGTCAAAAGGCGTTCGATGCCGGCAAGCTTCCGGATTTCCTGACCGAGACACGCACTGTCCGCGAAGGCGATTGGGTGTGCGCGCCGGTGCCCGCCGACATCCAGGATCGGCGCGTCGAGATCACCGGCCCGGTTGACCGCAAGATGATCATCAATGCGCTCAACTCGGGTGCGAGCGTTTTCATGGCCGACTTCGAGGACGCCAACACGCCGCGGTGGGACAACAACATTCAGGGACAGATCAATCTGCGCGACGCGATTCGCCAGCAGATCGACTTCGTGACCCCGGAAGGCAAGCCCTACAAGCTGGGTGCGAAGCTGGCGACGCTGTTCGTGCGTCCGCGCGGATGGCATCTGCCCGAGAAGCACGTGCTCGTCGACGGCGGGGCGATATCCGGGGGCATTTTCGATTTCGCGCTCTATTTCTTCCACAACGCCAAGGAGCTGATCGCGCGCGGCAGCGGGCCGTATTTCTACCTGCCCAAGCTCGAGAGTCATCTCGAGGCGCGCTTGTGGAACGATATTTTCGTCGCCGCGCAGAATCACCTCGGCATGCCCCGGGGAAGCATCAAGGCGACCGTGCTCATCGAGACCATCGTCGCCGCGTTCGAGATGGACGAAATTCTTCACGAGCTGCGCGAGCACTCGGCGGGGCTCAATGCCGGTCGCTGGGACTACATTTTCAGTTGCATCAAGAAGCTGCGCAGCAACCACGATTTCTGCCTGGCCGATCGGGCGCTGGTCACGATGACCACGCACTTCATGCGCAGCTACGCAGAGCTGCTGATCAAGACCTGTCATCGGCGCAACATCCACGCGATGGGTGGCATGGCGGCGCAGATTCCGATCAAGAACGATGAAAAGGCGAACGCCGAAGCCTTTGCCAAGGTGAAGGCCGACAAGGAGCGCGAGGCGACCTACGGTCACGACGGCACGTGGGTCGCGCACCCCGGCCTGGTGCCGATCGCGAAGGAAGCTTTCGACCGCCTCATGCCTGAGCCCAACCAGATCGCCGCAAAGAAGCGGGAGGACGTGAAAGCCACCGCCGCCGACCTGCTCAAATTCGAGCCGGAGACGCCGATCACCGAGGCCGGGCTGCGATTGAACATCAATGTCGCCACGCAGTACATCGGGGCGTGGCTGGTCGGACAAGGCGCGGTGCCGATCTTCAATCTCATGGAGGATGCGGCGACCGCCGAGATCTCGCGCTCGCAGGTGTGGCAGTGGATGCGCTCGCCCAAGGGCAAGCTTTCCGACGGTCGCAAGATCACGCGCGAGATGGTGGCCGCGATGATTCCCGAGGAGCTCGCCAAGATCCGTACGCATCTCGGCAGCGCCTTCGGCGAGGGGCGCTACGAGGAAGCGGCTGGCATTTTCGGCGATCTCGTCAATGCGGATACCTTCGTCGAGTTCCTGACCATCCCCGCCTACGAGCGCATCGATTAGCCAGCAACGCGAGCGCAGATGTTCAAATTGTTCCAAGAAAATAAAACTGGCGACGAAAAATAGACTCGACCACAGAAAAATAGACTCGACAACAATCGCCAGTCCCAACGCGCGCGGGTAGGCGGTTCGAACTCCAAGAACGGCAAAAAGGTACGAGGATCGGGACGGTCGACAAATTCCAAAGGCCAGCAGGCGCCCATCGCAATCTACCCGATGACTACCTCGCCTTGTGCTGACGAGCCACGCGGTATGGAGTTCCTCTACAGCGCCAATCGATTCAACGTTGCGACGTCGCGCGCAAATTGCATTTCCATATTGGTGCGATCACCTTTGCTCTTTGAAGCCGAATGCCGCACGTCCCGGCAGGGGTCCAGCGCGCAAACGCTTTCTTTCGCTACTTGGAAATGGCAACTGCCTCTAAAGCCTAAATGCGCAAACCTGTCGTGGCATCACCGTTGCCCGTCGATTACGGCGCGCACGATGACGCCTATCGAAAACTACGCGAACGAGGTGCTAGCGCCCTGGATAATCCGAAACGGGTCATCACGCGAGAAGCCAAATAGTTGCATGCTGCCGCGCCTTTGAGTGCGAATCGATCCCATACATCAGCCGTCGCGCATCGAGGATCACTCTTCTAGATCATCAAAGCGTTGCAGTGACTTTCAGAAAGGTCGCCGGGATCGACGTGGCATCCTTGGACTCGCTCCTGTTCTCGCGATTGAAGAGGGCCTCGAGCTCCCGCTGGAGATCCGCGGACTTGCCGCTTTGTTCCGCGGCGGCGAAAGCATTCATCGTCGGTCCGTAGTAATTCCTGAAGTCGGCGACGAAGGCGGAAGACACACCGCGCGACCTGAAGGTAAACGTCTCTCTGGAGAACGCGATCTTGTCGCGTTGAGCGCCCGCCGCTACGAAGCGCTCGATCACCTTGTCCTCGACCCCCCACGTCATCGGGCTGACAAAGCCCTCGGGCGGTGGCGGCATGTACGACGAGCTTATTTTCAGGATCTGCGCCACCAGTGTCGGATCGTTCGGGATCCAGTTTCCCATCACGATGCGGCCGCCCGGTCGCGTGACGCGCACCATCTCCCTGGCCACGTCGAAGGGGCGCGGAGCAAACATGGCCCCGAAAATGCTCACGACCAGGTCGAAGGAGCGATCGGCGAGCCCACTCAGATTGGAGGCATCGCCCTCCTGGAACGTGCAGTTGGACAGTCCCTGCGCTTTGGCGTGGGCGTTTCCAGCCGCCACCAGGTTCCTGGCAATGTCGACGCCCAGCACGTCGGCCCCAAGCCTCGCCGCCGGCAAGGCCGTCGTGCCATCGCCGCAGCCGAGGTCCAGAACCTTGAGGCCCTTGGTGATTCCGAGGGATTGGACCAGCGCCGCACCGCTTTCCCGCATGGTCTCGGCGATTCGTATGAAGTCACCCTTTTCCCACAGCGCCTGGTTCGGGTTCATCGACTTGTCTCCTCGGGTTGCGTCGGGTCGCGGCTTGGGTACGCGCCATCAGGAAGTTTATCAAGACTATTCGAACAATCAATTTGACGAATGCTTCAACGGCGGCGATCATGGGCTGCGAGCACTCTCGCAACGCTGAATGGAGAAGGCCATGAAACTGAACGGGACCAAAACACACGAGAATCTCAAAGCGGCGTTCGCCGGCGAATCGCAGGCCAACCGCCGATACCTGTACTTCGCGAGCAAGGCCGACGTCGAAGGACAAAACGACGTCGCTGCCGTCTTCCGTTCGACCGCGGAGGGCGAGACGGGTCACGCGCACGGCCACCTCGACTATCTGGCCAGCGTCGGCGATCCCGCGACCGACCTCCCGATCGGCAGAAGCCGCGACAACCTGAAGGCCGCGATCGCCGGCGAGACGCACGAGTACACCGACATGTACCCGGGCATGGCGAAGAGCGCACGCAGCGAAGGCTTCGAGGAGATCGCCGACTGGTTCGAAACGCTCGCCAAGGCCGAGCGCTCGCACGCCAACCGGTTCCAAAAGGCACTCGATAGCCTCGCAGACTGATTTGCGCCCTGCGCGAGCGCGCTCGTACGCGCCGTCCGCTCCCGTTTGTCAGCTCGCCCCCGGGCTGCTGAGGCTTTATGCGGGCTTCCGGCCCCACATGCCGAAGATGCCATGACCCAAGGCGACGGCAGTCGGGAAGGCAACCTGCAGGCGCCGACGCGCCACGTCATCGATTGGCGCAACCCGGAGTTCTACGACCGCGCGTCGGTCGACCAGGAGCTTGGGCGCGTCTTCGACATCTGTCATGGATGCCGCCGCTGCGTAAGCCTGTGCAACGCGTTCCCGACGCTATTTGACCTCATCGACGAGGGTCTGACCGGCGAGCTCGACGGCGTCGCCAAGGCCGACTACGTGAAGGTGGTCGATCAGTGTTATCTGTGCGATGTCTGCTATATGGCAAAGTGCCCGTACGTGCCACCGCATCCTTGGAACGTCGATTTTCCGCATCTGATGCTGCGTGCCAAGGCACAGAAGTTCAAGCGCGGCGAAACGAATTTCCGCGATGCGCTGCTGACCAGCACCGATCGCCTGGGCAAGCTTGCGACGATCCCCGTCGTTGTCGATATCGTCAACAAGGTCAACGCGTCACCGGCCGCACGCGGCGCGATGCAAAGGGTGCTCGGCGTGCACCGCGACCGCACGTTGCCTCCCTACGCGCGCAAGCGGTTCTTGGACCAGGCGGCGAGGTCGCTGGCGTGGCCCGTTCGCGACGGCGTGCGCACCCCCGGCAAGGTGGCGATCTTCTCGACGTGCTACGTCAACTTCAACGAGCCCGGCATCGGGCTGGACCTGCTGGCCATTCTCGAGCACAACGAGATTGCGTACTCGATCGTCGAGAAGGAGGCGTGCTGCGGCATGCCCAAGTTGGAGCTCGGCGATCTCGAGTCGGTCGAGAAGCTCAAGAACGCCAACATCGCACAGCTTGCCGTCTGCGCGAGGGATGGGTTCGCCATCCTCACCCCCGTACCTTCGTGCACGCTCATGTTCAAGAGCGAGATGCCGCTCCTGTTCCCGGAGGATGACGATGTCCGCCTGGTCGCCGAGGCGATGTTCGATCCGTTCGAATACCTCGTGGCGCGCGACAAGGACGGCCTGCTCAAAAGGGATTTCCTACGGCCGCTCGGCAAGATCAGTTATCACATCCCGTGTCATTCACGCGTGCAGAACATGGGACAGAAGACCCGCGAGGTCCTGGAGTGGATACCCGACACTGCAGTAACCACCATCGAGCGCTGCGCGGGCCATGACGGCACCTGGGGGGTCAAGGAGGAGTTCTTCGAGGCGTCGATGAAAATCGGGCGTCCGGTGTACCGGCAGATGGCGGAGCCCGACCCCGACTACGTGAGCTCGGACTGCCCAATCGCCGGTCGCGCCATCATGCAGGGCATCGCGCAGGCGCAGCAGTCGGCGCCGCGGGCGACCAAGGCGCACCCGCTGACGCTCCTGCGCATCGCGTACGGCCTGGACTGACTAGGGATTAGGCCATGCCACGAATCGCGCGCGACAGCTTGCTCACGCTCGAGGCGTATGCAAAATCACGTGCCGGGTTTCGCGCGAAAGTACTCGCGCACAAGAAGCTTCGCACCGTGCATCTGGGCGAGCACCTGACACTGCTCTTCGAGGACGAGCTCACTATCCGCTACCAGGTCCAGGAAATGTTGCGCGTCGAGAAGACCTTCGAGGAGTCGGGTATCCAGGACGAGCTCGATGCCTACAATCCGCTCATTCCCGACGGCAGCAACTGGAAGGCGACGCTGCTGGTCGAATACGAGGATGTCGAGGCGCGGCGCACGGCGCTGGCGAAGCTCAAGGGCATCGAGGATCGGGTCTGGGTCCAGGCGCAGGGACAAGCGCGCATTTATGCCATCGCCGACGAGGATCTCGAGCGCGAGAACGACACCAAGACCTCATCGGTGCATTTTCTGCGCTTCGAGCTCGATGCCGCGACCGTCGCCGCGCTGAAGCACGGCGCAGAGCTGACGATGGGCGCGGATCATGCGCAGTACAGCGCCGAGCTTTCGCGCGTGCCCGATCCGATACGCGCTTCGCTGGTCGCAGATCTCGCGTAGTCAGCGCATCCCGGTGCCGGCTTCCCACGCGTCGCGCGTCACCCCGCAGACGCAGAACGGCTCGATCCGACCACGGTGTTCGCGCGATTCGCGGTGGACAATCGTCAGGCCGCATTTCTCCAGCACGCGGCCCGACCCGACGTTGCGCGCGAGGTGCGAGGCAGTCACCTGACGGCAGTCCAGGCATCGGAAGGCGAGCGCCACCATGGCGCGCACGGCCGCGGTGGCGTAGCCGCGTCCCCAGTATTCGCGGCCGATCCAATATCCTAGATTCTCGTGCTCGTCGGCAACCGGACGCAGGACGATGGCACCGACCAGCAGACGGTCCTCGGCGCGCAAGATAGCGTACGCGTACTGAATGCCGCAGGCACGCTCGCGCGCATGCGTTGCGATCCACGCTTCCGCCATGCCGTCGGGATAGGGATATGGGATGACTGCGGTGGTGTCCGACACCGAGCGATCACCGACGAGTTCCTGCACGCGCGGCGCGTCAGCAGGGGTGAAATGCCGCAGCAGCACCGGCCATGCGAGGATGTCTTCAGGAAGCATCAGCGCGATGTCCGGTGGCGGCATGCACGATTGCAGGTGAACGCTTTCATTCGAGCGTGATCGAGTCGACCCACAGGATTTCGCAGTCGTAGTCGAACAGTTGCAGCGATGTCCGATACAACGCGCGTGAGGGCGCGACCGTGTCGACCAGCACACCCCGGAGATGAACGAGCTGTCCTGGCCGTATGGCAGAGAGGCGCGAGGCGACGACGCCGTCCCCCGGAATCGTATGCACGTGCGTGAGATTCTGCAGCAGGAACGCGACGACTTCGTCGAAGGGCAGTTTCGCCATGTCGCTGCCCGGGCGGATATCTGGAAACACGAAGCGGCCGGCGAGTGGCGATCCCATTTCGCTGAACTTGAATTGCTCGTAGATCTGCCGATCGGAAAGCGGTCCCCATCCGATGGCCAGGTCGGTGGGACTGAAACGCGCGAACTCGCCAACGCTGTAGTTGGCGCGCGAAAGTACCACTACTCGCGCGTCGAGTTCGGCGCGCGCCGTATAGCGAAAGCCATGCGCATCCTGCCATGGAGGCCGGTTGCTGCCGAGCATGATCTGCGGAGTGTCCGGCGCCAGCACGCCAATGGCATGGCGGACCGGCCGGTCGTGCACGAACCATTGGAACGCGCCATATGCACTGACGGCAAGCACGATCCAGAGCAGGTATCGCATGACCGCGCGCGCATTCGGCGGCGGACCTACGGCCTAGTCGCGGAAATTATTGAACTGCAGCGGAAAATCGGTGATCGACTTCCGGACCAGCGCAATTGCCTCCTGCAGCAGGTCCTTTTTCGCGCCGGATACGCGCACCGTGTCCCCTTGTATGCTTCCCTGGACCTTGAGCTTGCTGTCCTTGAGCAGCTTGACGATTTTCTTGCCGAGCTCCTGCTCGACACCGACCTTGATCGTCACCACTTGCTTGAGCTTGTCGTGGCTCATTTTTTCGGGGGTGCCGAAATCCAGCGTGCGCACGTCGATGCCGCGCTTGGCGAGCTTGCTCAGGAGCACATCGGTCACCTGCTTGAGCTTGAAATCGTCGTCGGCGTGCAGCGTGAGCTGTTTTTCCTTGTGCTCGATGCGCGCGTCGGAGCCCTTGAAGTCGAAGCGCGTCGAGATCTCGCGATTCGCCTGTTCGAGTGCGTTGCGCAACTCGACGTCGTTGATCTCGGAGACGATATCGAAGGAAGGCACGGTTCTATTCCTTGGGCAGGTGATGCATCACGCTAGCACGACCGCGGCTGTGCGCCAACCGCGCCGCGATTGGGCGGTTCAGGTCAGCCGGACGTGCCGCGCCTGCGTGCCAGCTTGGCCTCGATGCGCATGCGCAGCGCGTTGAGCTTGATGAAACCCGCCGCGTCCTTCTGATCGTACGCGCCGCGATCATCCTCGAAGGTGGCGATATTGGTGTCGAACAGCGAATCCTTCGATTCGCGGCCGGCGACGATGACATTGCCCTTGTAGAGCTTGAGTCGCACCGTGCCGCTCACCGGCGCCTGCGAGGCGTCGATCATCGTCTGCATCATGCGCCGCTCGGGTGACCACCAGTAGCCGTTGTAGATCAGGCTCGCATAGCGCGGCATCAGCTCGTCCTTCAGATGCGCCACCTCGCGATCGAGGCAGATCGATTCGATAGCGCGATGCGCCTTGAGCATGATGGTGCCGCCCGGCGTCTCGTAGCAGCCACGTGATTTCATCCCGACGTAGCGATTCTCGACCAGGTCCAGCCGGCCGATGCCGTGCTTGCCACCGATGTGGTTGAGCTCGGTTAGCACCTGCGCCGGGGTGAGCGCCTTGCCGTTCAGGCTGACGATATCGCCGTGCTCGTAACCGATCTCGAGGTACTCGGCGGCATCGGGCGCTTTTTCCGGCGACACCGTCCAGCGCCACATGTCCTCCTCGGCTTCGTGCGATGGGTCCTCGAGCGCCCGGCCCTCGTAGCTGATGTGCAGCAGGTTGGCGTCCATCGAATAGGGGCTGCCACCGCTGCGATGCTTCATCTCGACCGGGATGCCATGCTGCTCGGCGTAAGCGAGCAGCTTCTCGCGCGAGGTCAGATCCCATTCGCGCCACGGCGCAATCACCTTGATGTCCGGCTCGAGCGCGTAATAACCCAGCTCGAAACGGACCTGGTCGTTGCCTTTGCCGGTGGCGCCGTGCGACACCGCGTCGGCGCCGGTCGCGCGCGCGATCTCTATTTGCCGCTTGGCGATCAGCGGGCGCGCGATTGACGTGCCTAGCAGGTACTCGCCCTCGTAGATCGCATTGGCGCGAAACATCGGGAAAACGAAGTCGCGGACGAATTCCTGGCGCAGGTCATCGATGAAAATCTGTCGAACGCCTGCGGCCTTGGCCTTGGCGCGCGCCGGCTCGAGCTCGTCACCTTGGCCGATATCGGCGGTAAAGGTCACTACTTCGCAGCGGTAGGTGTCCTGAAGCCATTTAAGGATCACCGAGGTGTCGAGTCCGCCGGAATACGCGAGGACGACTTTTTTAGCATCGATCATGGTCCGCCTTGTGAGAAGCCAGAGTGCGTCTTTGTCGGGGTACGATGTGACGCTAGTCGATGCGTGCGCCGGTCTTCTTGATCACCGGCGCCCACTTGTCGGAGTCGCTGCGAATGAGCTGCGCGAAGTCCTCGGGGGTGCCGCCCACGAGATCGAAGCCCTGCGCGTTGAGCGCGCTTTTCACCGCCGGATCCTTGAGGATCGCGTTGATGTCGGCGTTCAGGCGCTGCACGATCGCACGCGGCGTGCCTGCGGCCACCAGGATGCCGTTCCAGGCGAGCGATTCGAATCCCGGATAGCCCGCTTCGGCGATCGTCGGCAGATCGGGAAGCAGTGGAAAGCGCTGCGCGGTGGTCACCCCGATCGCACGCAATTTCCCCGCCTGGATCTGCGCCTGCAGCGGAGGCATCACCGCGAACAGCATCTGCGTCTCGCCTTGAATGGTCGCGGTCACCGCCGGAGGCGATCCGTTGAACGGAACGTGCACGATGTCGATGCCGGCCGTCGTCTTGAGCAGCTCCATGGTGAGCTGTGACGAGCTGCCGTTGCCCACCGAGGCGTAGTTGAGCTTGCCCGGGTTCGCTTTCGCATAGTCGACGAGCTCCTTCACCGTTTTCACAGGCAGCGCCGCGTTCACCGCGAGCACGTTCGGCTGGCTCGACGTAATGATCACCGGCGCGAGATCCTTGAATGGATCGTAGGGCAGCTTGGCGTAAAGGTGCGGTCCGAAGGCAAGCGGGCCATTGAATGAGATGACCATCGTGTAGCCGTCCGGCGCGGACTTGGCGACGAAGTCGGTCGCCGCCGTGCCGCCCGCCGCGGGGCGGTCCTCGACCACGACGGGCTGGCCGAGGCGGTCCTTGAGCTTGTCGGCGATGGTCCGCGCGAGCACGTCGAGCGAACTGCCCGCGGGCGCCGCAACGATGAACTTGAGTGGGCGATCGGGCCAGTTCTGTGCCGACGCCGCGCCGACGCTGAGCGCGAGCGTCAATACCAGGAAACGCGTGAATCCGCGCATCAGAAAAGCTGCGGGTCTTTGCCTGATCATCCCGGGTGTCTCCTCACTGCGGCGCGTGGCACACCGCTTCGATATTGTGGCCGTCCGGATCGAGGACGAAGGCGCCGTAGTAGTTCGCGTGATAGTGCGGCCGCAACCCGGGCGCGCCGTTGTCCTTGCCGCCAGCAGCCATCGCCGCGCGGTGGAACGCGTCGACCTGCGCGCGCGTCTCGGCGCGAAACGCGACGTGCATGGGCGGTACGTTCGGCGCACCCTGGGCGATCCAGAAATCGGGCTTGGGCGCGACGCCGAACCCTGCAGCATCGCCGAATTCCATGAGAACGGAGTATCCGAGCGGAGCAAGCGCGGCGATGTAGAACACCTTGCTGCGCACGAAATTCGAGACGTTCACACCGGTGTGATCGATCATGCTTTCCTCAGCTTTCGACGCGTCCGCAAAGCAAGTACTCGAGCAACGCTTTCTGCACGTGCATCCGGTTTTCCGCTTCGTCCCAGACCACGCTATGCGGACCATCGATGACGTCCGCGCTGACTTCCTCGTCGCGATGTGCGGGCAGGCAATGCATGAACACGGCGTCGGATCTGGCCTGCGCCATCATCGCTGCATCGACGCGCCAGTCCGCGAAAGCGCGCTTGCGCGTCTCGTTCTCAGCTTCGAAGCCCATGCTCGTCCACACGTCGGTGGTGACCAGATTGGCGCCGCGGCAGGCAGCCGCAGGGTCGGCGTAGACCTCGAAGTGTCTTCGCGGCGGCATGCCCGGCGAAGCCGGATCGACCGCATACCCCGGCGGTCCCGAGACGTTCACCTTGAAGTCAAAAATTTTAGCTGCCTGCAGCCAGGTCGCGCACATGTTGTTGGCGTCGCCGATCCATGCCACCGTCGCACCGGCGATCGAGCCGCGGTGCTCGACGTAGGTGTAGATGTCCGCCAGGATCTGGCACGGGTGATATTCGTTGGTCAGCCCGTTGATTACCGGCACGCGCGAATGCTCGGCGAAGCGCTCGATGATCGATTGCTCGAAGGTGCGGATCATCACCACGTCGACCATGCGCGAGATCACGCGCGCAACATCTTCGATGGGCTCGCCGCGCGAGAGCTGGGTGTCCCCGCGATTGAGATTTATGGCGATGCCGCCAAGCTGATTCATGCCTGCCTCGAACGACACGCGCGTGCGCGTGGATGCCTTTTCGAAAACCATCGCCAGCGTTCGGTCGCGAAGCGGCTGGTAGAGCTCGTAGCGCTTGAAGCGCTCCTTGATCCAGCGCGTGCGCTCGAACAGGTACGCGAACTCCTCGCTCGAGAAGTCGGCAAGCTGCAGAAAGTGCTTCGGCGTCATCGCGGCATCGAGCGGCAGGTACGGTTAATCGTTGAAAAACAGGATTTTAGCAACAAAAAAGGCGCCTTCAGGCGCCTTTTCCGAAACGAGCTCAGCGCCCGTTCAGGGCATCGCCTTGATGGCTTGCGCCAATCGCATCTTGCTTCGCGATGCGGTGTTCTTGTGCACGACCTTCTTATCGGCGATGCGATCGATCACCGACTGCTGTGACTGCAGTTCCTTCGCCGCCGCGGATTTGTCTCCCGCGGAGATCGCCTTCCTGACCTTCTTCACTGCGGTGCGCAGCGATGACTTGAGACCCGCGTTGCGCTGTCGCGTTTTTTCCGCTTGGCGTGCGCGCTTGCGGGCTTGGGCGGTATTCGCCATGAAAAATCCTTGTTTGCTGGAGTCGCTGAAAAAGACCGAGCATAATAGCAATCTGGCGCGATTCGCGCAAGGAGCGCTGCCTGCGCTTCGCCGGCTCGTGCGCGCCGAAGCCATCCGCTCACCCGCCCTTTCGTGATCCCGCCCGTCTCGCGCCGGCGCAAGCCGACCCCGACATGAATCTGCTCAGGACGCTTTCGACCGTCAGCGCATTGACGCTGCTCTCGCGCATCGCGGGACTCGCGCGCGAGAGCCTCAAGGCGTTCGCGTTCGGCGCCGGAGTGCAGATGGACGCATTCGAGGCGGCGTTTCGTCTTCCCAACATCCTGCGCCGCCTGTTCGCCGAGGGCGCGTTCTCGCAGGCGTTCGTACCCATCCTTGCCGAGTACCAGCGCGCGCGTGGCGACGCGGCGACGCGCGACCTGGTGGGAAAGGTCGGCTCGCTGATGGCGCTGACGCTGATCGTCGTCTCGGTGCTTGGCATCGTGGCTGCGCCGTGGCTGGTCTACGTACTGGCGAGCGGGTTCGAGCGCACGCCAGGCAAGGTCGAGCTCACCGCGCAGCTCATCCGCATCATGTTCCCGTACATCCTGTTCGTGTCGCTGGTATCTCTGGCGGGAGGGGTGCTCAACGTGCATCGGCGTTTCGCGATTCCGGCGTTCACGCCGGTCCTGCTCAACGTGTCGATGATCGCGGCGGCGATTTTTGTCGCTCCGCACGTCGATCCGCCGATTCTCGCATTGGCGTGGGGCGTCGCCGCCGGCGGTGTCGCGCAGCTTGCGCTGCAGATCTGGCCCCTGGCGCGGCTGCACATGCTGCCTCGACCGAGCTTCGGCTGGCGCGACGAAGGCGTGCGCCGTGTGATCGGTGCGATGGGACCCGCGGTGCTCGGCGTGTCTGCCGCGCAGATCTCGTCGCTCATCAATACGCAGCTCGCCGCCTATCTCGGCAATGGACGCATCTCGTGGATCAGCTATGCCGACCGGCTCATGGAATTCCCCAGCGCGCTTCTCGGCGTCGCGCTGGGCACCATACTGCTGCCGAGTCTTGCCAAGCACCACCACGATGCCAACCACGTGCAGTACTCCGAGCTTCTCGACTGGGGAATGCGCCTCGCCTTCCTGCTCGCGCTGCCGGCCGCGCTAGCGCTCGCACTACTCGCCGTACCGCTGATCACCACGCTCTACCAGTACGGACGCTTCACCATCACCGACGTGTGGCAGACGCGCGCCGCGCTGATGGGTTACAGCCTCGGGCTGCTCGGGCTGATCGCGGTCAAGATCCTGGCGCCAGGCTTCTACGCGAGGCAGAACATGAAAACACCGGTGAAGATCGCGTTCCTGACGGTGCTGTTCGCGCAGACGCTCGCGGTGATCCTCATGTTCCAGATCGGTCACGCCGGGCTTACGCTGGCGACCTCGCTCGGCGCGTGCTTCAATGCGACGCTGCTGTACATCTCGATGCGTCGCGCCGGTCATTATGTGCCGCGACCCGGCTGGACCGCTTTTCTGGTCAAGGTGATTGCGGCGCTGGTCGTGCTCGGAGTCGTGCTTTGGGTCGCGCCCGGCGAAGACGCGTTCTGGATCCACGCCGGACTCTGGGCGAAGGTCGGCCGGCTGTCGTGGGTGCTCGCGGCCGGCGTCGTCAGCTATTTCGCCGCGCTCTGGCTGATGGGGTTCAGGCTGCGCGACTTCAATCGTCACGAGCCTTCGTGATGGCGTTGCGCGGCGGCCGCGTGCCGCCGAACGCGTCGTACTATTGACCGCCCGACTTGCGGTACGGGCACGCCGGCTTGATGCACTCGGCGTAGAGATACAACGCATGTTCCCGGATATCGAACCCGCGCTCGCGCGCGATCCTGAGCTGGCGCTTTTCGATCTCGTTGTCGAAAAACTCCTCGACGCGCCCGCATTGCATGCACACCAGATGATCGTGGTGTCCGCCCTGGTTGAGCTCGAAAACGGCCTTGCCGGTCTCGAAGTGATGTCGCACCAGCAATCCCGCCTGCTCGAACTGCGTCAGCACGCGATAGACCGTGGCGAGCCCGACGTCCAGACC
>DASXBS010000175.1:0-15284 GCA_036491555.1 Casimicrobiaceae bacterium | reverse complement strand
ACGGCGCCCTTGTTGAAGTTCTGCTGGCCGATCACCTGCTTGAAAATGTCCAGCGCCAGCACGTTGAAGTTGCCCCCGATCACCTTGGGAACGCCGAAGTCGCTGATCGTGTACGAGAACACCACCATCGCGGCACTGATGAGTCCGTACTTCGCTCCCGGGAGCGTGATGGTGAAAAACCGCCGCAGCGTCGGTGTGCCCAGCGATTCCGCGGCCTCGTACAGGCGGCCATCCGCCAGCAGCAGCGCGGTAAGAATGATCATCAGCGCGTGCGGAAACACTGCGTAGATCGAGCTCAGGATAATGCCGATCGGTCCGTAGATCTTGGCGCCGCCGAGCAGCGCCTTGAGCAGGCCCTGCGTGCCGAACCACTGAATGAACGAGATCGCGGCGAGCAGCGACGGCGCCAGGATCGGTGTCAGCGCGATGACGCGGAAAGTGCGCTTGAGCGGCATGCATGATCGCGTCAGCGCGTACGCGAAGGTGAAGGCGAGCGGAATGGTGATGGCTGTGACCGCGAACGCCACCGAAATCGTATGCAGGATCGACTGCCGCAGCGCGGGCGACTGGAAATACTCGTTGAACTGCTGCAGGCCGACGAAGGCGCCGTCCTTGTCCTGCACACTCTTGACCAGGATCATGAACAGCGGCGCCAGCAGGAACAGCACCAGAAGCGCGCACATGCCTAGCAGCAGCGCCTGGACAAGGCGATCGCTCCAGTGCACCACCGGCCTCGCGCGCGGTGCATCCGCTCCCGCGAGCCCGCCGACCGTCACCGAGGTCATCGCGCCACCGCGCGGCTGAGCATCACAGGAGGCGCAGGCAGTCGGCAGGAAGGCCGACGTGCAGCGACGAGCCTTCGGCGAGACTCATCTGGTCGATGCTGTGGCGCGAGATGTTGATCAGTAGTGGCTGCTCCTCCACACCCGCGATTGCGGCGGTCACATGACAGAACGCGCCGAGGAATTCGACCTTGACGACCTTCGCCTGCGCCGCGTTGCCGTGCGTCGATGCAGCGCCATTGATGACCACGTCCTCGGGGCGCAGATACAGCCGGACCCGCGTTCCCGGCGCCACGGAAGGCGAGTCGTGCGCGCCGTCGAGCAGCAGCGAGCCCAGGCGAAATCGCCCGCCGGGCTCGGCGACCGCGGACAGGATATTGATCTTGCCGACGAAATCGGCGACGAAGGCCGACGCCGGCTCGCGGTAGATCTGCTGCGGCGTGCCGATCTGCTCGATCGCGCCGTGGTTCATCACCACCACGCGGTCGGCCATCGACAGCGCCTCCTCCTGGTCGTGCGTGACCATGATCGTGGTGACGCCAAGGCGCTGCTGCAACGCGCGGATTTCGCCGCGCAGGCGCAGCCGCTCCAACGCGTCGAGCGCCGAAAGCGGCTCGTCGAGCAAGAGCAGGCCCGGCGAAGTCGCCAGCGCGCGAGCCAGCGCGATGCGCTGTTGCTGCCCGCCGGACAGCTGCCCCGGATACTTGGCGCCTGCATCGGGCAGGCCGACCAGCTTGAGGAGTTCGCCGACTCGCCGATGGATCTGATCGCGTCCCTTGCGCCGATTGACCAGCCCGTAGGCGACATTGTCGAAGATGGTCAGGTTCGGGAACAGCGCATACGACTGGAACACAATGCCGTAGTCGCGCTGCATCGCCGGCAGCCGCGAGATGTCGCGGCCAGCCTGCACGATGCTGCCATCGTCCTGCGTCTCCAGTCCGGCGATGATGCGCAGCAGCGTCGTCTTGCCGCAGCCCGAAGGGCCCAGGAAGGTGACCAGCTCGCCCGCCTCGATGGCGAGCGCGATGCCCTTGAGAGCGGTGAACTTCCCGAAGGTCTTGCGAACACCTTCGAGCTTCAGGAAATGTGGATGCGTAGACGCGGTGTTCGCCACGGTGTCAGAAACAGAAAACGGAACGGGCGGCGCGCCGGAAGATCACGGCGCGCCGCGTGCGCCTGCTTATTTCGGTTCCGATTTGCCGTCGTAGCGCTTGGTCCACTCGGCGAGGATCTTGTCGCGGTTCTTCGCCGACCACGCGAAGTCGTTCTTCACCAGACGCTGCTCGTAGTCCGCCGGCACGAAGTCGAGAGGCTTCGCGACGCCGGGCATCGCCAACACGGCGAAGTTCTTGGCGAACAGCGCCATCGCATCGGGTGTCGCCAGCCAGTCCATGAGCTTGCGCGCGGCGTCGAGTTTCTTGGTGGTCTTCATGATGCCCGAAGCCTCGAGGTCCCAGCCCAGGCCTTCCTTGGGGAAGATGATGTCGATCGGCGCGCCGCCCTTCTTCGTCGTCACGGCACGGTATTCGAACGAGACCCCGATCGGAAATTCACCGGAGCCCGCCTCCTTGCAGGGTTTCGATCCGGAATGCGTGTAGTGCGCGACATTGTCATGCAGCCCGTCCATGAACTTCCACGCGTCCGCGTCACCCCACATCTGCAGCCAACCCGCGACGTCGAGATATCCGGTGCCCGACGATGCGGGGTTGGGCATCACGATCCTGCCCTTGTAGACCGGCTTGGTCAGATCTTTCCAGGTTTCCGGCTTGGGCAGGTTGAGTTTGGCCGCCTCGACTGTGTTGAAGCAGATCGCCGCGCCGTACACGTCCATGCCGACCCATTCCGGGGGATTCTTCGGATCGCGATATTGCGGCAGGATCTTGTCCAGGCCTTTCGGCGCATAGCCCTGCAGCATCCCCTCGTTGGCGAACACAGCCAGGCTCGATGCCGACGTGCCGACCACCATGTCGGCCTGCGGATTGGCCTTCTCGGCGAGCAGCTTGGCGGTGATCACGCCGGTCGAATCGCGAACCCACTTGATCGCGATGTCGGGATACGCCTTGTAGAACGCGTCTTCGTAGGCCTTGATCTGGTCGGTTTCGAGCGCGGTGTAGACCAGCAGCTCGGTCTTCTGCGCCGCCGCATCGCTTGGCCACTGCGCCGCCCACACCGCGACGGCAGCGACCGCCGCGATGGTGATACCGCGTCCCCACGTCTTGCATCCCGCGACTTGCATCTTTGTCTCCCGAAGGTGAATTGAAGCGCGAACGACCAACCCAAAAATCCTACGCTGCCCGCCTGCGTCAGGCAACGCCGATTTTGGTCGGTCGTCGTGACGCAGGGATGAAATGCGCCGGCGTACCTGCATCTCGGGGGGCTGCCGCCTGGATTGCAGATTGTTGACAATCTACACCTGGCGGCGTCTAATCGCAAGGATGTCGAAAGTTGCACTCAAGGCGGCGACGGCGTCCGCACCTGGCCTGGCGGCAAGTCGCGCCGCGCTCCGGTCGAGTGGGCGTTCCCTGTCCACGCAGCCGCCTGCCGCCACCATCGCACTGGTCCGCTCGCACTCGCTCCCGATGCTGGTCCAGCGCGAGCTCGAGCGCATGATCGTGGGCGGAAAGCTTCGCGCCGGCGTCAAGCTCAACGAAGCCGACATCGCCGAATCGCTGGGCGTGTCGCGCGGCCCGGTGCGCGAGGCGTTTCGCGCCCTCGAGGAGTCGGGACTGGTCCGTCTCGAAAAGAATCGCGGCGTGTTCGTGCGCAACGTCAGCGTCGACGAAGCCGACCAGATCTACGAGGTTCGAGCCGTGCTCGACGAATGGACCGGCCGGAGGCTGGCGCAGACCGCGACCGCCGAGCACGTTCGCGAGCTGCGCAGCTTCGTCGAGCGCATGGAGCGTGCCGCGTCCAGGAACGACATCGACGCCTACTGGCTGCTCAATTTCGATTTTCACGACCGTCTGGTGACACTCACCGGCAACGCCAAGCTGCTGGCGACCTACCGGCGCCTGGTCAACGAACTGGGACTGTTTCGGCGGCAGGCACTCGCGCAAGGCGGAACGCTGACGATATCGACGCGCGAACACCGGGAGATCGTCGATCGCATCGCCGCTGGCAACGCATCCGCCGCCGGCCGTGCGCTATACGACCACGTGATGGCGAGCCGCGAGCGCATGCACAAGGCGCACGGAGGGCCAACCCAGACAACGCGTCGCCTGGGCGTGGTCGGCAGCAGGAAGGCGCGCTGAGCGACATGAGCGGGACACGTCCTTCCGTCACAGTCAACGGACGCCAGTACCGCTGGCCGGACCAGCCGCTGGTCGTGGTGTGCATCGACGGCTGCGAACCCGATTACATCAACCAGGCGATCGAGGCGGGCGTGGTGCCCTGGCTGGGCGCGCTCGACGGCCGCGCCACCTGCCTCACCGCAGACTGCGTCGTGCCCTCCTTCACCAACCCCAACAATCTGTCGATCGTCACCGGAGCGCCGCCGTCGGTGCACGGTATTTGCGGCAATTACTTCTGGGATCGCGAAGCCGGCGCCGAAGTCATGATGAACGACGCCAAGTACCTCCGCTCAGGCACCATTCTTGCTGCGTTCTCCGAGGCCGGCGCTAAGGTGGCGGTGATCACCGCCAAGGACAAGCTGCGTGGATTGCTCGGGCATCGCATGCGCGGCATTTGCTTCTCGTCGGAAAAAGCCGACACGGTGAGCGTCGGCTCGAACGGAATCGACGATGTCGTCGGTCTGGTCGGCATGCCAGTGCCCTCGGTATACAGCGCCGCGCTGTCGGAATTCGTGTTTGCCGCCGGCGTCAGGATCATGGAGCGCGAGCGCCCCGACATCATGTATCTGTCGACCACAGATTACGTCCAGCACAAGGCCGCGCCCGGCACCGCGCAGGCCAACGCCTTTTACGCGATGATGGACGGCTACCTGAGCGAGCTCGATGCGCTGGGCGCGACGATTGTGCTCACCGCCGACCACGGCATGAACGCGAAAACCGATGCTTTCGGTCGTCCCAACATCATCTACCTGCAGGACCTGCTCGACGACTGGTACGGCGCGGACGTCGCGCGCGTGATCCTGCCCATCACCGACCCCTACGTCGTCCACCCCGGAGCGCTGGGGTCCTTCGCCACCGCGTACCTTCCGCCGGCGCGCATCCAGGACGCGCGCCGACGCATCGCCGCACTCGCCGGCGTCGACCTGGTGCTCTCGCGCGACGATGCGTGTGCGCGCTTCGAGCTGCCGCCCGACCGCGTCGGCGATCTGGTCATCGTCGCGGAACGGCTTTCGGTGCTCGGCTCGAGCGTGACCCGGCACGATCTTTCCGGGCTCGACGTGCCGCTGCGCTCGCACGGGGGCGTCTCCGAACAGCGCGTTCCGCTGATCGCAAATCGTCCCGCCCACGACGTTGCGGCAGGAAGGCGCTGGCGTAATTTCGACGCCTTCGACCTGGCGTTGAACCACCTGCAATGAACCTCATGACCGAACTCGCGCGCGTGCGCAGCGGTGGCGTGCTGCGCGAGAAAATGCGCATCGGCGGCGAGCGGATCGGCGGCGACTCCGCGATCGAGGTGCACAACCCGTACACGGGCGCGATCGTCGGCAGCGTGCCCAAAGGCACCGTCGACGAGATACGCGACGCCTACGCGATCGCTCGCCGCTTCAAGTCGACGCTGACTCGCCACGACCGATCGCGCATCCTGCACCACACCGCCGAGCTGATCGCGCAGCGCAGCGACGAGATCTCGGATCTCATCACCGCCGAGTCGGGACTCGCCAAGAAGGACTCGATCTATGAAGTCGGCCGTGCCTGCGATGTATTCACCTTCGCAGGCAACGCTGCGCTGGTCGATGACGGCCAGATCTTCTCATGCGACGTGACGCCGCACGGCCGCAGGCGCAAGGTCTACACGCTGCGCGAGCCGTTGCAGGGCGTCATCACTGCGATCACGCCGTTCAACCACCCGCTCAACCAGGTTGCGCACAAGGTCGCCCCGTCGATTGCCAGCAACAACCGCATGGTGTTGAAGCCCAGCGAGAAAACGCCGCTTAGCGCGCTGCTGCTCGCCGACATCCTGTACGAAGCCGGCCTGCCGCCGCCGATGCTGGCGGTGGTCACTGGTGATCCGCGCGAGATCGCCGACGAGATGCTCACCAACGCCGATGTCGACCTCGTGACCTTCACCGGCGGTGTAGCCATCGGCAAGGTCATCGCGGCCAAGGCCGTTTACAAGCGCCAGGTCCTCGAGCTCGGCGGCAACGACCCGATCATCGTCATGGAAGACGCCGACCTCGACGAGGCGGCAGCCCTCGCCGCCTCCGGCTCGTACAAGAACTCCGGCCAGCGCTGCACCGCGGTCAAGCGCATCCTGGTCCAGGCTAGTGTGGCCGACCGCTTCGTCGACGAGCTGCTCGAGCGCACTCGCGCCGTGCGCTACGGTGACCCGATGGATCCCGACACCGACATGGGCACCGTCATCGACGAGGCCGCGGCGCAATCGTTCGAGCGCACTGTCGACGACGCGATCGCGCGCGGCGCGCGCCTGCTCTACGGAAACATACGGCGCGGCGCGCTGTATTCGCCCACGCTGCTTGACCGCGTCACTGCCGACATGCCGGTGGTAAAGCACGAGACCTTCGGCCCGGTGTCGCCGGTCATCCGCTTCGAGACGATCGACGAGGCAATCGCCATCGCAAACTCGACCGACTACGGGCTGTCTTCATCGGTGTGCACCAACCGGCTCGACTGGATCACCCGTTTCGTCTCCGAGCTCAACGTCGGCAGCGTCAACATCCGGGAGGTGCCTGGGTTCCGACTGGAGCTCACGCCCTTTGGCGGCATCAAGGATTCCGGCCTCGGCTACAAAGAGGGCGTCCAGGAAGCGATGAAAAGCTTCACCAATACCAAGACCTACTCGCTGCCATGGTAGAGCACGCGATGAGTGCCGAAGCGGGAATGCCCCGGTGGCGCTGACCATCCCCGACATCGGCGCGCTGTTCGCGGCCAAGGGCGACCGCATGTACAGCGGCGAGCCGGTAACGCAGCTCGAGCACGCGCTGCAGAGTGCCGCCCGCGCTGAAGCCGCGGGTGCCGATGCCGCGCTGGTGACAGCCGCGCTGCTGCACGATCTCGGCCACCTCTTGAACGACCAGGGCGACACGCCGACGGCGCGCGGGGTCGACGACGTCCATCAGTATTTCGCACTGCCCTTTCTGCGCCCGCTGTTCGGCGACGATGTCCTCGAGCCGATTCGGCTGCACGTCGATGCCAAGCGTTACTTGTGCGCGACCCGGCCCGGATATCGCGAAGCGCTGTCGGAAGATTCGAAACGGTCGTTGGCTCTACAAGGCGGTGCACACAGCGCCGCCGAAGCCACGGCGTTCGCCGCGCTGCCCGGTGCGGCGCGTGCGGTCGAGCTGCGCTTGTGGGACGACGCGGCCAAGCAACCTGGTTGGCCGACGCCGTCGCTGTCGCATTTCATCGACGTCATGGAATCGGTGCGCACCGGCGTCGGGGTGCGCGCATGAAGATCCTCCTTAACCTGCTGGCGGGTGTCGCGCTGCTGGTCTGGGGCACGCACATCGTCCGCACCGGCATCCTGAGCATCTGGGGTGGCGACCTGCGCCGGCTGCTGCGCGAGAGCGTATCCAATCGGTACGCCGCATTCGCCTCGGGGTTGGGCATCACCGCGCTCATCCAGAGCAGCAACGCCACCGCGATGATGGTCGCGTCGTTCGCGGGCCAGGGACTGATCGCGACCGCTCCGGCGCTGGCCGTGATGCTCGGCGCCGATGTCGGCACCGCGCTGATGACGCTGGTGTTCTCGATGGACCTGTCGTGGCTGTCGCCGCTGCTGATCTTCGTCGGGGTGACGCTGTTCATGCGCCGCGAGTCCACGCCCATCGGCCGCGTCGGCCGGGTGCTCATCGGACTCGGGCTCATCATTCTCGCCTTGCAGCTCATCGTGTTGGCGGCGCGTCCGCTCACGCAAGGCGCCGGCGTCAAGGTGATCTTCGCCTCGCTGACCGGCGACGTGCTGCTCGACATGCTCGTCGCGGCGGTGTTCACCATGCTGTCCTATTCGAGCCTCGCGGTCGTGCTTCTCACCGCGACGCTGGCGACGTCCAAGGTGATCGCGCTGCACGTCGCGCTGGGATTGGTGCTAGGCGCCAACCTCGGCAGCGGGCTGCTTGCGATGCTCAATTCGGTCACCGCGCCGCCCGAGGCGCAGCGCGTGAATCTGGGCAATCTTCTGTTCCGCATCCTCGGCTGCGTGATCATCGTGCCGCTACTGCCCTACATCGAGCGCGGATTCACGTCCTGGTCGCTGAACGATGGCCAGATCGCGGTCTACTTCCACCTGCTTTTCAACATCGCCATCGCCGGCGGATTCCTGTTCTTCACGGAGCCGATCGCGCGGCTGGCCGAGCGCCTGCTGCCGACCCGCCCCGACACCGACGATCCCTCGCGGGCGCGATACCTCGACCCGTCCGCGCTGGAAACTCCCGCGCTCGCCATCGGCAATGCAGCGCGCGAGGCGGTGCGCCTCGCCGACTTCATCGAGCAGATGCTGGTCGGCATGCTCACGGTGCTCAAGACCAACGACCGCGCGCTCGGCCAGAAGCTGCGCAACATGGACGACATCGTCGACAATCTCTATACGGCGATCAAGCTCTACCTCACCCAGGTGAGTCGCAAGGCGCTCGACGACAGGGAAGGCCGGCGCTGGGCCGACATCGTTTCCTTCGCGATCAATATGGAGCAGGTCGGCGACATCATCGAGCGCATCATCACCGATCTCGAGGAAAAAAAGATCGACAAGGGTCGCCAATTCTCCGAGGCGGGAATGCAGGAGATCTGCGATCTGCACGGCCGGCTTCTCGCCAATCTGCGCCTGGGCATGAGCGTGTTCCTGCACGGCGACCTGGCCAGCGCGCAGCGCCTGCTCGCCGAAAAGGTCTTGTTCCGCGATCTCGAACGCGCCTACGCGGAGTCGCACATCGAGCGCCTCACCAGCAACACCGTGCAGAGCATCGAGACGTCGTCGTTGCACCTGGACATGATCAGCGATCTGAAGCGCATCAATTCGCACATCTGCTCGATCGCGTACCCGATCCTCGAGGAAGCGGGTGTGCTCGCCAAGACCAGGCTCAAGGATGCACCCGAGGCAGCGCCCGGGGCGATGCTGGCCAGCGCAGCCGCCGACGATCCTGCAGGCTGGCAAAAGCGCAATCCGCACACTGCGTAAGGCTTGTGTGCGCAGACTTAGCGTGAACCGGCGCTGATGGAACTCACGGCCGGCCTGGCGCTTGCCGTGCTCGGCGCGGGCTTCCTGCACGCCAGCTGGAACGCGTTGCTCAAATCATCCGAAGGTGGCGACCCGATGCTCGACACCGCGGCGGTCGTCGCAGGGTCGGGCTTGTGGGCTCTGCTGCTGCTGCCGTTCGTCCCTTTGCCGCACGCGTCGGCGTGGCTGTTCATCGCCGCGTCCTCGGCGATCCATTTCGGCTACTACATCACGCTGGCGCAAGCGTACCGCACTGGCGATCTATCGTTTGCGTATCCGCTCATGCGCGGCACCGCGCCACTGATCGTGACCGTGCTCGGCAGCCTGTTCCTGCGCGAGCTGCCCAGCGTGCCGATGATGATCGGCATCGTGCTCATTTCCGCCGGCATCGTCAGCATCGCTTTCGTGGGGACCGGCGCGAGCCCGCAGCAAGGGGCGCCGCGCAAAGCGCGGGGATCGCGCGCAGGCGAGTCGACGGCGCGCGCGACCGCGGCTGTTCCCTCTCGGAAAACCGAAGCAGGAGCGCGTAGAAAGCACCCGCCGGCTGCGGCGCGCTGGGCGTTTGCCAATGCCGCGATCATCGCCGCCTACACGCTGGTCGACGGCAGCGGGGCGCGCGCGGCGGGCAACGCGCTGTCGTACGTGGCGTGGCTCATTTTTCTCGAAGGTATTCCATTCCTGGTCTGGATCATCGCGCGGCGTGGGCGGCCGGCGCTGAGGTATCTGCGCGCATCGACACGCACGGCGCTGGTAGGCGGCGCGTGCAGTCTCGGCGCCTATGCGATCGTGCTCTGGGCGATGACGCAAGCGCCCATCGCGGCGGTCGCGGCATTGCGTGAGACCTCGGTGTTGTTCGCCGCACTCATCGGATCGGTGTGGCTCAAGGAAGGGTTCGGCTGGCGGCGCATCGCCGGCGCGGCGAGCGTGGTCGCCGGCATCGCGGCGCTCAAGCTCGGCTGAGCGATGACGTCGGCGCCGCGATCCACCTCCCTTCAAGGCACGCCGCCTGCGCACGCGCAAGTCGTGATCGTCGGCGGCGGCATCGCCGGCGCGAGTACCGCGTACCACCTCGCCAAGCAGGGTTGCCGGAACGTCGTGCTGCTCGAGCAGGGCACGCTCACCTGCGGCACCACGTGGCACGCCGCCGGGCTGGTCGGGCAGCTGCGCGCGACGCGCAACGCCACGCGCATGAGCCGCTACGGCATCGAGCTTTATTCCAGTCTGGAGGCGGAGACCGGGCTGGCGACCGGGTGGAAGCAATGCGGGAGCGTCAACGTCGCCAAGACGCCTCAGCGACTGAAGCTGCTCAAGCGGCAGATGGCGCGTGCCAAGAGCTTCGGCATCGATTTCGAGTTCATCTCACCAGCGCAGGCCGCTGCCATCTATCCGCTGCTGCGCACCGACGACCTGTCCGGAGCGGTGTGGATCCCGGGCGACGGCAAGGCCAACCCCACCGATCTCACGCAATCGCTCTCCAAGGGGGCACGCATGCATGGCGCGCGCATTTGCGAGCACACGCGCGCCGTCGGCGTAATCATCGAGCGCGGCGCGGTGGCCGGCGTGCGCTGGCGAAGCGGCGAGGGCGAGGGCGAGATCCGCTGCGAGAGCCTGGTCAATTGCGGCGGGCAGTGGGCGCGCGCCTTCGGCGCGATGGCCGGCGTCGCGGTCCCGCTGTTCGCAGCCGAACATTTCTACATCGTCACCAAGCCCATCGCGGGTGTGCATCCCGATCTGCCGGTCATGCGCGATCCCGACGGCTACATCTACTACAAGGAAGAAGTCGGCGGTCTGGTCATGGGCGGCTTCGAGCCCGTCGCCAAACCGTGGGACGTCAAGTCGATTCCCGACAACTTCGAGTTCCAGCTGCTTGGCGAAGACTGGGATCAGTTCGAGATCCTGATGACCAACGCGATTCATCGAACGCCGTGTCTCGAGACCGCGGAAATCCGCATGCTGCTCAACGGCCCCGAAAGCTTCACGCTCGACGGCAATTTCATCCTCGGCGAGGCGCCGGAGGTTCGCAACTACTTCGTGTGCGCTGGATTCAACTCGGCAGGCATTGCCAACGCCGGAGGCGCTGGTCGACTCATGGCCGAATGGATTCTCGGCGGAGAGGCGCCGATCGACCTGTGGGACGTCGACATCCGACGCTTCGCCTCTTTTCACATCAATCGCGCGCATCTCGTCGATCGCACGGCGGAGACGCTGGGATTGCACTACGCGATGCGCTGGCCCCGCGAGGAGCTGGCAACGGTGCGGCCACTGCGCCGCTCGCCGCTCTATGACCGGCTGCGCGCCAAAGGGGCGGTATTCGGCAGCAAACTCAACTGGGAGCGCGCCAACTATTTTCTTCCGCCGGAGGCGACGCTGCCCGCCCCGACACTCGGCACCCCGGACTGGCTGCCCTTCGTACTCGACGAACAACGCGCGACGCGGGAGCAGGTGGTGGTGTTCGACCAGACGTCGTTCGCCAAGTTCGTGCTCGAAGGACGCGACGCGCTGGCGCTGCTGCAGCGGCTGTGCGCCAACGATGTGGACGTGGCGATCGGGCGGATGGTGTATACCGCCATGCTCAACGAGCGTGGCGGCTTCGAGAGCGACCTCACCATCACCCGCCTCGCGCCGGAGCGCTTTTTCGTCCTGACCGGATCGGCACAGGCAACGCGCGACGCGGACTGGATCATGCGTCATCGCCGCGACGATGAATTCGCCGTGCTGGTCGACGTGACCAGCGCGTATTCGGTGCTTTCAGTCATGGGCCCCGCCGCGCGGCCGTTATTGGAGAAGCTCTCCGGCGAGGATCTCGGAAAGAGGGGCATCCCATTCTCCACGACGCGCGACATCGACGTCGGTTACGCGCGTGCGCGCGCCGCACGCATGAGCTACGTCGGCGGACCGGGCTACGAGCTGCTGGTCACGACGGACCAGTGCGTGACGCTGTACGACGCGCTGTTCGACGCAGGGTCCGCATTCGGGCTGCGCGATGCCGGTTACTACACCATCGATGCCCTGCGGGTCGAGGCCGGACGGCGTGCGTGGGGTGCCGAGCTCGGCCCCGACGAGACGCCGTGGGAGGCTGGACTCGATTACGCAGTGTCACTGCAGAAGCCGCACGATTTCATCGGCAAGGCGGCACTGATCGCCCAGCGCGGGCGCGGCGTGAGCAAGCGGTTGATCATGTTTGGCTTCGACGACGCGAGCGCGTTCGCGTGGGGCGGCGAGCCGGTCCTGATGGACGGACAAAGCGCCGGCGAACTCACCTCGGCCGGCTATAGTCGCAAGCACGGCCGCGTGATTGCGATGGCTTACGTGCGCACCGCTTCGCCGGCATCCGACGACCTGTTGAGAGTGTCACGATTCGCGGTCGACGTTGCGGGCGAGATGTTCGCCGTCACGCCGATGCTCAAGTCCGCGTGACCCGACGCTCGCTGCGCCAGTGTCGTGCTTCACCTCGTCACGCCGCCGCGGCGCGCGAACCTTTCGCTTCCATAGCAGCCAGCCGCGACACCAGTGCCGCGTTGGCTGGAGGCGTCCACCGCGAAAGCAGCATGTCGGCCATGGCCGGCTCATTGCATACCAGGACCATGTCGCAGCCGGCCTCGCTTGCCGCCTCTGCGCGGGCGACGATGTCGCCGGCGCCGCGCGCTCCCGCCATCGCCAGATCGTCGCTGAAAATCAGGCCGTCGAAACCCAGGCGCGCGCGCAGGATATCCTGCAGCCACACGCGCGAGAATCCTGCGGGACGGCGGTCGATCTCCGGATACACCACATGCGCAGGCATGACAGCCGCCACGCCGTTGCGAATCAGCGCACCGAACGGCACGAGATCATCCTTTTCGATGGCCGCCAGGCAGCGGGCGTCGACCGGAATCTCGAGGTGTGAATCGGCGGCGACGAAGCCATGCCCCGGAAAATGCTTGATCACCGCGGGCATGCCCACGCTGCGCAGTCCGCGGCACAGCGCGACGCCCAGCTGGGCGACCGCATTAGGATTGCGATGAAAGGCACGATCGCCGATGACGGCGCTGCCGCCATAGTCGAGATCGAGCACCGGCGTGAAACTGAAATCCATGCCGTGCGCGCCGAGCTCGCGGCCGATGAGATTGCCGATTCGCTCAGCCTCGAGCGCGGCGCCCCGGACGTCGCGATCCCAGTATTCACCCAGCGCGCGCATCGGTGCGATCACCGAGAAGCCTTCGCGGAAACGCTGCACCCGGCCGCCTTCGTGATCGACCGCGATCAACGGCGCCGGCGCGCGGATCGCGCGAATCGATGCCGTAAGCGTCCTGAGTTGGGCGGGGGATGCATAGTTGCGCGCGAAAAGGATGACACCGCCCACCGACGGATGCGCGATGCGTTCGCGATCTTCGGCGACGAGCTCGGTGCCGGCGACGTCGAGCATCACCGGGCCCCGCGGCAGCGCGATCACGGCGTCGCCGCCTCGCGTATCAGCGACTTCATCTCGCGCACAGCCTCGCGCAGTCCCACGAACAGCGCACGGCTGACGATTGCGTGGCCGATGTGCAGCTCGCGCACGCCCTCGAGCGCGGCCACGGGCTGCACGTTGAAATAGTTGAGCGCGTGGCCGGCGTTGAAGCGCAGGCCGAGTGCGCGGATTGCTTCGCCGGCTGCCCCAATCTTTGCGATCTCGGCGATCACCGGCGCGCTTCGCGCGTCGCGCCCGCGCGCGTGAAAGGCATGCGCGTACGGGCCGGTGTGGATCTCGCACACGCGCGCACCGACGCCCGCCGCGGCCTCGACCTGAGCGGTGTCGGCGTCGATGAATACGCTGGTCACGATGCCCGCGTCGGCCAGCCTGGCGATCACCGACTTCAGTCTCGGCTTCTGGCCGGCGACGTCGAGCCCGCCTTCAGTCGTGATCTCGCGCCGCCCCTCGGGCACCAGCATCGCCATTTCGGGCTTGAGCGCACAAGCAATAGCGACCATCTCATCGGTCGCGGCCATCTCGAGATTGAGCTTGATGTGCACCAGCTCGCGCAGCCGCCGCACGTCCTCGTCCTGGATATGCCGCCGGTCCTCGCGCAGGTGCACCGTGATGCCGTCAGCGCCGCCCAGATGCGCCTCCACAGCAGCCCATACAGGATCGGGTTCGTAAGTTCGCCGCGCCTGGCGCACGGTTGCGACGTGATCGATGTTGACGCCAAGCTCAATCATGGATGCTGTGGCCTTCGCTGGCTTCCTCGTCGAGTGAGCGCAGGTCGCGCACCACCCGTCGGCTGAACACCGCGCGCTGCTCGAGATAGTGGTCGAGCACCTCGCGCATCAGTCTCTTGGCTTCGGTGGCGGCGGCGGCTTCGCCGAAATCGAGGTCGGCAAGCGCCAGCAGCGTGGACCCGCGAACCTGTGGATAGCGGCGGCCGGGCTCGGCGGCGGTCAGCCTGGGTCCGCGCTCGAACGCGTAGTAATAGCGGGCAGCAGGATCCACCGGCGCGCCGGTGTCCGCCTCGTGCCGCAGCGGCAGCGCGTAACCGAGCTCGGCCAGCAATTGCAACTCGAAGCGGCGCAGGACGGGCGCCTGCTCGGCGCCCGCGGCAAGCTGCGTCAGCGCGTCCTCGTAAGCCTGATACAGATGCGCATGCGGATCTTCGCGCGCGAGAAGCTTCAGCAGCAGCTCGTTGAGATAGAAGCCGCACAACAGCGCCGACCCCGACACCAGCGGAAGGCCGCCGCGCCATTCAGCGCGCATCAACGTTTTCAATTCACCAGTGCCCGCCCATGAGAGCGTCAGCGGCTGAAACGCCTGCAGAATGCCGCGCAATTCGGAGCGCGGGCGCTTGGCGCCGCGCGCCACCAGCGCGACGCGTCCATGCGCGGCGGTGAACACCTCGACGATCAGGCTGGTCTCGCGATAGGGATAGGCGTGCAGGACGAAGGCCGGCTGGTCGTCCTTGCGTTCGCGAGGTTGCTTCATGGCGTCGACGTCAGTATCCCAGACGATCGAGCATGCGCTCGTCGGAAGCCCAGCCCGATCTCACCTTGACCCATACCTCGAGAAAGACCTTACCGCCGAAGAGTCGTTCCATGTCGCGGCGCGCCGACGCGGCGATGCTTTTCATGCGCGCCCCGCCAGCTCCCAGCAGCATGGCGCGCTGGCCGTCCTTCTCTACGTAGACGGTGGCGTGGATGGTGCGAAGCCCGGCCGTCTGCTCGAAGTTGTCGATGACGACGCTGGTTGAGTAC
>DASXBS010000174.1:0-3546 GCA_036491555.1 Casimicrobiaceae bacterium | reverse complement strand
GGACCCACATCAGGTCGAGCGCGTCCTGCACCAGCCACAGCGTGCGGATGGCGCGCTTGAGCACCGACGTATAGGCAATGTCGAACCCGAAGCCGTTCTGCCGGAGCTGGCGCCCAGCCTCGTTGGCCTCGGCGATGCCTTGAGCCGTGAGGTCGACGTCGGTCCAGCCGGTAAAGCGGTTTTCACGGTTCCATGCGCTCTCACCGTGTCTGAGCAACACGATCGTTTTCATCGACGATCCTTCATCCGCTTGCAGTGCACGTCATGCTTCGCCACGGCACGCGCGCCAGACACGCTCCGAAGTAAACGGCATCTGTAACACCTCGGCCTGCGCACCGAAACCGCCGCGCGTCAGCGCGTCGACGACAGCATTGACCACCGCCGGCGTCGCGCCGATGGTTCCAAGCTCGCCGACGCCTTTGACTCCCAGCGCGTTGTTGCGGCACGGCGTCGATTCATCCATCGTGGTGGTGAAGTTGCCCACCATGCTCGCCCGCGGCATCGCGTAATCCATCAGACTGGCGCTGATCGCCTGCGCGGAGCCGGCATCGAAGCTGAACTGCTCGTACAGAGCTTGTCCGATGCCCTGCACCGCGCCGCCGTCGAGCTGGCTGCGCACGATCAGCGGATTGATCACGCGACCAACATCGTTGACCGATGCGTAACTTGCGACGGAGACGACGCCTGTCTCCGGCTCGATCTCAATTTCGCAGATATGGCAGCCATTGGGCCATGTCGCGTCGTCGACGCGGCTGGTCGAATCGAGCAGGATTTCCTGGCCCGGCTGTCGCTTAGCGAGGTCGAACAGCCCAATGCGCCGATCGGTCCCGGCGACCACGAACACGCCATCCGCGTAGTCGATGTCCGCGGCCGCGGTTTCCAGCGCTTGCGCGGCAAGATCCTTCGCTTTGACGACGGTGCGCTGTGCCGCGACCCGCACCGCCGAGCCGCCGACGAACAGCGAGCGCGATCCGGCGCTTCCGAATCCGGTCCCGCGATCGGTATCACCCTGCAGAATACGAATGCGGTCGATATCCACCCCGAACACGTCGACGGCAAGCTGCGCGTACGTGGTCACCAGCCCCTGCCCCATCGCCTGCGTCGCCGAGAACATCTCGATATAACCGTCGCCTGAAACCGATACCGTGACTCGCTCCTCGAACAGGTCGACCCCTGTCCATTCGAGGAACGCGGCGATGCCACGACCGCGCAAGCGTCCCCGCTTTCGCGCTTCTGCCGCGCGCGCCTCGAAGCCGTGCCAGTCGGCGAGGACCAGCGCGCGGTCGAGCACGCCTTCGAAATTTCCGCTGTCGTAGGTCTTGCCCATGGGATTCGTGTACGGCATCTGCGCCGGTCGCAGCATGTTGCGACGACGCAGCTCCGCCGGATCGAGTCCGAGCTGGCGCGACGCCGCGTCCATCAGCCGCTCGATGATATAAATGGCTTCGGGCCTGCCGGCTCCGCGATACGGGCCGGTGGGCGTCGTATTCGTCAGTACCGCCTGGTAGTGCAGGTCGATGACGGGTACGTCGTAGATGCTCGTCGAAACCCACGGCCCGATCATGAGCTGGATGGCGACGCCCGCCGGCGTCGCATAGGCGCCGACGTTGGCGATCGTGTTCACGCGCAGCGCCAGCGCTTTTCCATTGGCGTCGAGCGCGAGCTCGACGTCACTCTCGACGTCACGGCCGTGCGTCGCGGCGAGAAATTCCTCCAACCGTTCCGCAACCCACTTCAGCGGACGCCGCAACTTGCGCACGCAATACGCGATCGCGACATCCTCGGGGTAGATCCCCGTCTTCATCCCAAAGCCACCACCGACGTCGCCAACGAGGATGCGCACCTGGTCGACCGGAATCCCGAGCACTTCGGCACACAGCGTGTCGCGCAGCCCGGTCGGCGTCTGGCTGCTCGCACGCAGGACGATGCGCGCGCCCTCCTCCTCGTATTCCCCCACCAGCGCGCGCGGCTCGATTGGGCAGGCCACGACACGCTGATTGACCAGATGCAGCTTGACGCTGTGCGCCGCCGCTCGAAACGCCGCTTCGGTTGCCTTCGCGTCACCATGGCGCGCCTGGCACGCGACGTTGCCTGCCGCGTCCTTCCACACCCGCGGAGCGTCAGGAGCAATCGCGTCGCGCGCCTGCGCCACCGCGAGCAGCGGCTCGTAGCGCACATCGATCGCTTCGGTCGCGTCGCGGGCTTCCGCGCGCGAGCTCGCGACCACGACGGCCACGGCTTCTCCGACAAAGCGCACGGTGTCGACAGCCAGCACCTGACGCGGTGGCGAAGCGGTGGGCGAACCGTCGGCGCGCTTGAAATCCGCCGAGTTGGGGATCGGCTTGACGCCGTCGCGCTGCAGGTCGGCACCCGTATAGACCGCCACCACACCCGGCATCGCGCGCGCCGCGGCGACGTCGATCCCGACGACGCGCGCATGCGCATGCGGGGAGCGCAGGAAGCAGGCGTGGAGGTGGCCGGGCGGCGCGACGTCGTCGGCAAAGGTGCCGGTGCCGGTCAGCAGGCTTTGATCTTCGAGGCGACGCACCGGCTGACCACTGCCGAAACGCGCATGAACGGTATTGGCGGCCACGATTCGATTCCTTTTACCGAGACTAGATCTTGAACGCTTCGAGCGTTTCCGGCGCGAACAGCGCTTCCGGCTGCATGCGTTGCCTGGAAAGACCCTGCTCATGGTGATAACGCAGGAACGTGTCGAGCACGTGGCGATTCGCCTCGAAGCCGTACGGCCACCAGTCGTCGCCCATCTCGCGCCGTGCGGCTTCGACGTGCTCGACCTGCCAGGGCAGCATCGTCGTCAGTGCGGAAGTGGTGTAGAGATTCTCGATCACCCGCCGTTTGGCTTCCTCGAATGCCTTCATCAGCGAGCGCGCGATCCAGCGATGGGATTCGTAGACATCGCGGCGCAATACGATCGTGTGCATGATCGGAAAAATGCGCGTTCGCCGGAAGTAGTCGCGCTCGACGTCGGCATAGCTGTCGAACAGCCGCCGCACCGCGGCGGGCTTCGTCCGGAACGTCGACGGGATGCGTGCGGTGTAGAGCGCATCGATGTCTCCGTCTGCAAGCATCCGGGACAGCGTCTGCGTCGCGCCGATGCGCCGAAGCCTGAAATTGGAAGGCAGCTCCAGTGCGATCTTCTCGTCGCGCCCGGTCTCCTCCTCTCCTCCGGTCCAGTATTCGACGCTGTCGGCGGCGACGCCGTATTCGTCCTGAAGAATGCCGCGAATCCACACCGGTGCGGTCATCTGGTATTCCGGCGTTCCCACTCGCTTGCCCGCAAGATCCGACGGCTCGCGGATGCCGCTGCGCTGAGACACGAAAATGCACGACTGCCGAAAAAAACGCGACGGAAAGACCGGAATCGCGATGAAAGGCGAATCACCACGCGACGCCGACACCGCGTACGACGAGAGTGACATCTCGGCGACGTCGAACTCGCGGTGGCGCAGCATGCGGTAGAACGTCTCCTCGACGTGCAGGTTGAGACAGTTGAGGTCGATGCCCTCAGCGCGCACGCTGCCG
>DASXBS010000173.1:0-2086 GCA_036491555.1 Casimicrobiaceae bacterium | reverse complement strand
CGCTGCACCAGCTTGCCGGCATTGTCGGTGGCTTTGGACGGCTCCGATTCGTCGTCGACGGTGAAGAACTCGATCTCGCGGCCGCCGAGCTTGCCGCCATTTTCCTCCAGCGCGAGACTGAAGCCCTGCGTGATCGCGGTCCCGAGCGCGGCGAAGGTTCCGGTGTATGGGAGCATCATGCCGACTCGCATTTTCGCGGCCTGGGCGCGCGCGATCGTCGGCGTCAGCGCGCCGATCGCCGAGGCTGCGGCAAGGGCGCTCGCGCCCTGCACGAATTCGCGACGGTTGGTCATGAATCTTCCTCCGGTAGCTTAGGGGTGTCGTGGAGGCCCGATGGTAGCAGCGCAGCCAGGCGCAGTCATCGACAAGGCGGTGCAGGCATCAGCGACCGCGCAGCTTGAAGCGCTGGATCTTTCCGGTGGCGGTCTTCGGGAGTTCGGCCACGAACTCGATCCATCGCGGATACTTGAATGGCGCGAGCCGCGCCTTGACGTGTTCCTGGAGCGCGCTCGCGAGCTCGGGACCGGTCGCCACGCCCGACTTGGCGACGATGAACGCCTTGGGCTTGACCAGCTCGTTGTCGTCCTTGTGCCCGACCACGGCGGCTTCGAGCACCGCTTCGTGGCTCGCGAGCGCGGCCTCGACCTCGAACGGGGAGACATAGACGCCCCCGACCTTGAGCATGTCGTCGGATCGGCCGCAGTAGGTGTAATAGCCTTCGGCATCGACGGTGTACTTGTCGCCGCTCTTGGTCCACGGCCCGAGAAACGTCGCCAGGCTGCGCGCGCGGTTGTTCCAGTAGTAGGGCGACGATGATGGGCCGCTCACCTGCAGCTCGCCGACCTCGCCGATGCCCACCGGATCGCCGGTCTCATCGGTAAGCCTGAGCGCGTATCCCGGCACCGGCTTGCCGGTGGTGCCATAGCGCACGTCGCCCCGGCGGTTGGAGAGAAAAATGTGCAGCATCTCGGTCGAGCCCAGTCCGTCGAGGATGTCCACGCCGGTGCGCTCGCGCCAGCGCCTTCCCAGCTCTGCCGGCAGCGCTTCCCCGGCAGAGGCGCAGATGCGAAGCGAAAGCGCGTCGCGCGCGGGAAACTCCGGGCCCGCCAGCAGCGCGGCGTACAGCGTCGGCACGCCGTAGAAAATGGTCGGGCGGTGCGCGGTCAACCGGCGGAATACTGCTGCCGGCGTCGGTCGCTCCGCCATCAGCACCGCGGTGGCGCCAACAGCCAGCGGAAAGGAGAGCGCGTTGCCGAGCCCGTACGCGAAAAAGAGCTTCGCCGCGGAAAACACGACGTCGCCTTCTTCGATGCCAAGCACGGGTCGCGCATAAAGCTCTGCGGTGTTGATGAGGTCGGAATGAAGATGCACCGCACCTTTGGGGGTGCCGGTGGATCCCGACGAGTACAGCCAGAAGCACACATCGTCGCAGGTCGTTGCCGCGACCTCGGCATCCGCCGCTTCGTCAGTGATGCACTGCGTGAAGTCGCGCGTACCCGCGACGGGCGCACCGGAGACGATGACGTGCTCGAGCGAAGGCAGCCGTGCCTTGAGCGCAAGCACTGTCTGCGCCAGCGGCGATGAGACGATGATCGCGCGCGCGCGGCTGTCGGCGAGCATGAACTCGTAATCCGGCGCGCTGAGCAGCGTGTTGCACGGAATCGGAACGATGCCGGCGCGGATCGCGCCCAGGAACGCCGTCGGAAAGTCGATGCTGTCGTGCAGCAGCAGCGCGACGCGATCCTCCATGCGCAGACCGAGCCGGCGGAATGCGTTGGCGCAACGGTTGACCCGCGCAACCAGTTCGGCGAACGAATAGCTCCCGGCATCATCGATGATCGCGACGCGCGCGCCGCGTCCCGCCGCGAGGTGGCGATCGACCAGATCGACCGCCGCGTTGTAGCGGCGCGGCAGCGTGATGATCGGCGGGGAATGCGAGTGATCGGCGTGCGAGAACGGCGTCGTCGCGGGGTCCATGACGGACGGTTCCTCCTCGGTGCTTGCTTCCCGGCGAAGCTGGCCGATTGTGGCGGCGGTAACGGGTATCGTCAACGGCGAACGCGCGAGTTGTCGCTGCCCGTGTCCG
>DASXBS010000172.1:0-5589 GCA_036491555.1 Casimicrobiaceae bacterium | reverse complement strand
GGAACCAATGGCTGTTCCTGCGCCTGCTCGAAAAAGGCATTGCCTACCAGAAGACCGGTGTGGTGAATTGGGACCCCGTCGACCAGACCGTGCTCGCCAACGAGCAGGTGGTCGAGGGGCGCGGGTGGCGCTCCGGCGCGCCCGTGGAGCGGCGCGAGATTCCCATGTACTACCTGCGCATCACCGACTACGCCGACGAGCTGCTCGACAACCTCCACCGCATGACAGGATGGCCAGAGCGTGTTCGGACCATGCAGGCCAACTGGATCGGACGCAGCGAAGGCGTGCGCTTTGCGTTCACGCACGACATTCGGGATGCGACGGGCAAGCTGATCGACGACGGCAAGCTCTGGGTGTTCACCACCCGCGCCGACACGATCATGGGCGCGACCTTTTGCGCGGTCGCCGCCGAGCATCCTTTGGCGACGCATGCCGCGCGCGCTGATGCGCGTCTCGCCACGTTCATCGACGAGTGCCGCCACGGTAGCGTGATCGAGGCCGACGTGGCGACCATGGAGAAAAAGGGCATGCCCACCGGACTCATGGTGCGCCATCCGCTCAGTGGCGAGCCGGTTCCGGTGTGGGTAGGCAACTACGTGCTCATGAGCTACGGAGAAGGCGCGGTGATGGGCGTTCCGGCGCACGACGAGCGCGACCTCGAATTCGCGAGCAAGTACGGCCTGCCGCTCAAGCAGGTGATCCAGGTCGACGACGCTCACGGAAAGCCGCTGCCGTTCGATCCAAACATGTGGCACGACTGGTACGCCGACAAGCAGCACGGCGTGTGCGTGAACTCCGGCCGCTACGACGGGCTGCGCTACCAGGCTGCGATCGACGCGATCGCAGCTGATCTTGCCGCCATGGGACTGGGAGAAAAGCGCATCACCTACCGGCTGCGCGACTGGGGCATCTCGCGTCAGCGCTACTGGGGAACGCCGATTCCGATCATTCATTGCACGCGTTGCGGCGCGGTGCCCGTTCCGGAGAAGGACCTGCCGGTGATCCTGCCGGAAGACTGCGTCCCCGACGGGACCGGCAATCCGCTCGCCAAGCGCTCCGATTTCGTCGATGCAACCTGCCCGAAGTGCGGTGCCGCCGCCAAGCGCGAGACCGACACGATGGACACCTTCGTCGACTCGGCGTGGTACTACATGCGCTACGCGTCGCCCGGCGCGCAGACGATGGTCGACGCGCGCAACGAGTACTGGAATCCGATGGACCAGTACATCGGCGGCATCGAGCATGCGATCCTGCATCTGCTCTACGCGCGCTTCTGGACCAAGGTCATGCGCGACTTCGGGCTCGTCACTTTCGACGAGCCGTTCACACGCCTGATGACGCAGGGCATGCTGCTCAACCACGTGTTCTTTCGCCGCAGCGACAAGGGCGGTATCGACTACGTGCCGCCGAGCGAAGTGGAAGTCGAGCACGACTCCGAGGGGCGCATCATCGGTGGGCGGCTGCGCGCCGACGGCGCGCCGGTGGAATACGGCGGCATTTCGAAGATGGGCAAGAGCGAGCGCAACGGCATCGACCCGCAGGACCTCATCGCCTCGCACGGCGCCGATACCGCGCGCATGTTCACCATGTTCGCGGGACCGCCCGACGAGTCGGCCTTGTGGTCGGACTCGGGCATCGAGGGGGCGCATCGCTTTCTCAAGCGATTGTGGGCTTTCGCGCAGACGCACCACGATGTGATCCGGCGAAATCCCGTGCTTACCGACTGGAAGCACGCGCCCGCGGCGTTGCGCGACATCCGCCGCGAAGTGCACGCGCACCTCAAGCAGGCCGACGACGACTACCGCCGCGTGAAGTACAACACCGTGGTCTCCGCAGCCATGAAAATGCTCAACGTGCTCGAGCGCCTGGCACCGCACGACGCCCGCGATGCGGGCGAGCTCGTGTGCGAAGGCGTCTCGATCCTTCTGCGCGTGCTGCATCCGGTGGCGCCGCACATTACGCACGCGCTATGGGAGCAGCTGGGCTATGCCGACACCATGGGTGATATCGTCGACGCGGCGTGGCCGACGGTCGATCCCGAAGCGCTCACGCAGACCGAAATCGAGCTGGTGCTGCAGATCAATGGCAAGCTGCGCGGCAAGCTCGTCGTGGCGGCCGACGCCAACGATGCCGCGATCGAGGCGGCCGCGATCGAGGCGGCGTCGGGCCACAGCGCACGCATCGACGGCGCCGCAACGAGCGCGGGCGTGCCGCGCGTGATCATCGTGCGCAACCGGCTGGTCAATGTGGTGCTGCCCAAGACCGCGGCCTAGGTGAACCGGCGCTAGGAGGACGTGATGGCGAAGCTCTCGTGGAATGCGGCGCGGCCGCGCGTCGTATCGGACATGCGCTCGTTCGCCCTCGTGCTTGCGTGCACTGTCGCGATGCTCGATGCCTGCTCGCGCAGCGAGGAGAAGCCGCTGCCCAGCGACCCCAAGGCGCGCGCCGAATTCGTCGATGCGCAAAGCGCCAAGATGAGTGACGAAAACCGCCGGCTGCTGCAGCGATTCATGGTTCGCGTCAAGGATCAGGAGGCGACCGGCGGATCCCCGCCGACGATCTCGCTGGCCAAGGCAATGGAGCTGCAGCGAGCCTATGACAGCGACGTCGTGCAGGTGCAGAAGCGCTACCAGGCGTCCCTCGCGGCGGCGAAGGCGGAGCTGCGCACCGACGCACGCGAGCAGGCGCTGGTCAACGATCCCAAGTCGCCCAGCGGTAAATCGCTGCGCTACGTGCTCGACATGACCAATACCGGAAAGAAGGTCGTCGACCGCGTGGTGCTGCGCATCGACTTTCGCGACACGGCGGGCAAGTATTTGGCGTCGGTCCCGGGTCTCGAGCTCAAGGGTCCGCTCAAGCCCGGCGAGTCAGGGCGCACCGTTCAGGTGATGCCGCTCAACCCGACGTATCAGGCCGGTCTGCTGGAGGGCAAGCTGGCGACGATCACCGCAACGCCTTCGCAGATCGTGTATGCCGACGGCGAGAAGCTCGATCCCGATCAGGACCTGAAGGCGCTGGAAACGCTGGGGCGCGCGAGGATCCCGTAGTGGCTGCCTCGTATTTTGCATCGCAGCTTGTCAGGCGCGTGACCCGCGTCTGCGCTGCTGCCGCGCTCGCCGCGACGATGGCCGGTTGCGGCTTCCACCTGCGCGGCGAAGCGAGCTATCCCTTCGACACGATGTACCTGAATTCGGCGCCGACGCTGGCGATCACGACGGACCTGCGGCGCGCGCTGGAAGCGGCGGGAAGCGCGAAGCTCATGCCCGCGGCGAAGGAGGCTCAGGTGGTGGTCGACGTCAACAGCGTCGAGGATGACAAGCGCATCCTTTCGCTGTCCAGCGGCGGCAAGGTCTTCGAGTATCTGCTCACCAAGCGCGTGCTGTTTCGCGTGCACGACGCAGAAGGCAACGACTGGCTGCCGACGTCCGAGGTGATCGTGCGACGCACCTACACCTACAGCGACACCGAGGCGCTCGCCAAGGAGTACGAGGAGCAGCGCCTGTGGCGCGACATGCAGGCCGATGCCATCCAGCAGATCGTGCGCCGCATGCAGTCTTCAAAAAAGCCGGTCGCCTAGTTCGATGCAAATCAGTCCCGCCAATCTCGCGCACGACCTCGCACGCGGTATCGCTCCGCTCTACGTCGTGCACGGCGACGAGCCACTGCTCGTCATCGAAGCCGGAGACCAGATACGCGCGGCCGCCCGCGGCGCGGGATGCGACGACCGCGAAGTGCTGGTCGTCGAGCCTGGGTTCAAATGGGAGGCGTTGCTGGGCGCGACGCGCAATCTGGGACTGTTCGGGGGGCGGCGCTTCATCGACCTGCGCATCCCGAGCGGCAAGCCCGGGGTCGAGGGCGCTCGCGTGCTCGAAGCGTGGGCCTCGGCGCCTGCGCTGGACACGGTCGCGCTGATCACGCTGCCCCGCCTCGATCGCGCGACGATGGGAAGCGCCTGGTTCGGCGCGCTCGAGCGCGCCGCCGTCGTCGTCGCGGTGCCCCCGCTGGAGCGCGCGGAGCTGCCGGCGTGGATCGCCGCGCGCCTGGCGCGCTCCAAGCAGCGTGCATCGCGCGAGACTCTGCAATTTCTGGCGGACGCCACCGAGGGCAACCTGCTCGCCGCTCAGCAGGAAATCGACAAGCTCGCGCTGCTGCTGCCCGAAGGCGAACTCGACCCTTCCGCCGTCGAGAACGCCATCACCGATGTCGCGCGCTTCGACGTGTTCCAGCTCTCGGAAGCCTGGCTTGGCGGCGACGCCGCGCGCGCGTGCCGCATTCTGGGCGCGCTCGAGAACGCCGGGGAAGGAACGCCGCTCATCGTCTGGCAGCTGGGCGAGGACCTGCACGCGATGGCATCGATATTCAGCGCGATCGCGGGCGGCATGCACATCGGCACGGCGTTGCGCAACGCGCGCGTCTGGGGTAAGCGTCAGGCGGCGATGGAGCGTGCGCTCAAGCGCGTGCGACCGTCGCAGCTCCCGTCGATGCTTCTGCGTCTGGCGCAGCTCGACGCCCTGTCCAAGGGCATCGGCCGCGGGAATGTGTGGGATGCGCTGCGCGAGCTCGCGCTTGCGCTCGCCGGCCGTCCTCTGCCGGTCGCTGCGTAGCGGCTGCTCCTGGGAAGCGGAGCTTCGCGTGACCGGCGCCGAAGCCTCCGCGCTGCCCGATGCGCCCTCGCCGGCGCCGCACCGCGGGTGGATCGTCACGACGGTGATGATCGGCAGCGTCGCGACCATGGCTGCCGCGACCATCATCAACGTCGCGTTTCCGGCGCTGATCCGCGAATTCGGCGTCGGTCACGATTCGCTGCAGTGGATCGCCACCGGCTATCTCGCCGCGACCACCACGACCATGCTCGCCACCGCGTGGCTCGTGGAAACGCTGGGCCAGCGGCGAACCTTCGCATTCACGCTGCTGCTGTTCCTGGCGGCATCGCTGCTCGGTGCGTTCTGCTGGAATACCGAAGCGCTGATCGCCGCGCGCGTACTCCAGGGCGCAGCCGCCGGAATCATGCAGCCGCTGTCGATGATCGTGCTGTTCGAGGTGTTCCCGCCGGCGAAACGCGGCGCGGCGATGGGCATGTTCGGTTTCGGCGTGGTGCTCGTCCCCGCGATCGGTCCAACGATTGGCGGTCTGCTGCTCGAAGCTTTCGGCTGGCGGTCGATTTTTCTCATGCCAGTGCCTTTTTGCGTGATCGCGATCGCGATGGCGCTGCGCTACCTCGTGCCGCGCGCCGGGCTCGCGCCGCGTCGCGCCTTCGATTGGGTGGGCATCACGCTGCTGGCCGGCGCGCTGGTGGCGATGCTCAACGTCCCGGTGATCGGACACCGCGCCGGATGGGCATCGATGCCCCTCGCCGCCTGCGCCGCGCTGACGCTGGCGCTCGCTTCGGGTTTTGTCATGTGGGAATACCGGACACCGGTTCCGCTGCTGGTGATGCGCCTGTTCACCGTGGGCGGCTTTCGGGCCGCCACGATCGTCTCGTTCGCCTATGGAGTGGGGTTGTTCGGCTCCACGTACCTGATCCCCGTGTTCGTGCAGGACATCGCCGGCTATTCTCCATCGCACGCGGGCTATCTGCTGTTATGGCCG
>DASXBS010000171.1:0-23697 GCA_036491555.1 Casimicrobiaceae bacterium | reverse complement strand
GCCGAGGCTCTGCGTAAGTTGAGAGCGCGCGACCGTGGCCGTTACGTCGCGACTTTCATCGGCGTAGACGGGCACCAGCTGCATATCCATGAAGGGCGATTTGCCTGGCTTGTCGAATTTGACGTCCGGCTTCATCGGATCATGCCAATAGAGAACTTTTCGCTCGCCTGTTTGCGCCTGGACCGCGGGCCGTTCCGCCGTCGAGCCGACAGGTGCCGACATCGTCAATCGCGCGCTGGCGAACCAATAGCCCGCGAGTCCTCCCGCGGCGAGCGCCGCAACAATGATCATTGTCATTTTCGCATTCATGACTGCTCCTCGGCCGGCACCGTGAACTGCAACTGCACCCAGCTCTTTGCCGCCGCCTTCTCCTGCTCCAGCTGCGCCAATTGAGACTCGATGGCGGCGCGCCGGGCGTCGATCACCGCCGCCAGCGATCCGGTTCCGCCACGGTAGGCGGCCAGGGCCGCGTCGACACGCTGCGCAGTGATCGGCACAAGCTCATTCGCGATGCGCGCCGCCTGTGCACGGCTCGCCTCCCACTCCGACACCAACGCCGCGATCTCGGCGACATGTTGGCGCCGCATCTCCTCGCGCTGGGCGTGAACGCTGTCGAGTTGCCTCAGCTTCGCCAGCTGCTGGGCGTCCTGGCGGCGATCGGGAAACAGCGGAAGATCGATCGACACGAGAACCGTCACCATGTTCGAGTATGCCGAGCCGCGAATGCCGTAGGAGACACCGATGTTCCAATCCGGATGCTTCGCCACGCGCGCGAGCTCGACGTCCGTCGCCGCGATCGCTTCCTGCTGCGCGAGCAATCGAAGTTCAGGATGCGTGTCGACGTCGGTGGTCAAATGCGTGAGCGAATGCGGCAGCACGCTCATTGCAGGGACCGAGCCTAGAGGCCGCTCCGCGCTGCCTCCGATGAAGCGCGAGAGGGCGATCGTCGCGCGGCGCAATTGTGCAGCTGCATCGGTCCGCCTGTTTTCGAGCTCGACCACGGCAATGCGCGTCGCCAGCATATCCCCCTGCGGTCCCCTACCGCCCCGATAGGCAGCGGCAGCGGTTTCGGCGGAAAGCCGTGCTTCGCCGAGCAACTGGTCCAGGAGCCGCAGCGCGGCCTCCGCGTACCAGCGAGAGATCCACGAGAGCGCCGCATCGCGTTGGACGACGAGTTGCTGCACCGTCAGCGTCGCCGCCTCGCGTGCCGATTCGTTTTCGGCTCGTTGCGCGCGCAGTGCGCGCTTGCCCGCGCCTGGTATGTCCTGCATGACACCGACGGTGCGCTGAGTCATGAAGTCACGGCTCACGCTCCACGCGTCGGGACCGTTGGTCGGCAGGTTTTCGATGCCGATGACGGCTTTCGGGTCGGGCAGCTCTCCCGCGGCGAGGGCCGCTGCCTCTGCTGCGCCGACAAGCGCGCGCTGCGACTCGAGCTGAGGCGAACGCTGCGCCGCGATGCGCGTCGTCTCCGAGAGCGTCAACGGCTCTTCGGCGGCGAGCGCTGACAGCGCTGACAGCGACATTGCTGCAAATACAATCCACGGTGCCGCACCACCAAGCGCGCCACCTACGAACCAGGAATCTTGCATACGACCTCCGCGCACACTTCAATTGAACCAGACGCACGTCGCCGTGCGCCGGACCCATTGCGAGGCAGAGGTCAGATCAGGAAATGCCCGAAGAGCAGCGATAATGGCGGGGCACCGCCCAGGGAGGATAACCAGATTTCCTCCCGTGCGGCGGGTGAACCAGGATCGACCGCGCGAATCGTCAATGCCGCCTGCGGGGCGAGGGGCGCCATGCAAGCGACCACCTGAACGTCGATTTGCTGGTCGGCACTGCAATGCGAGTCGCATGCATTCGCGTTGAATGCGCGATCCGGCATTGCGGCCATGCCGGCGCAATCGGCCGGCATCCGATCAGCCACTGCGACTTGCTTCGCCGGACCCGCGTGCGATCCCAGCAGCGGACAGGCATGCGCAACCGCGACCATCTGGCCGAAAAGAAAGGCCGAGATTGTCAGGACGGCAGCAGAGTGTAAGCGAACTCGCATGAGGCAAAAGCCGGCAAAAGCCACCAAAAGGCAGCGCCAGCTTACCCTCCACGTCGCGTTCGCGGCATGACGCAGATCAAACCGATGTTTCGCGCAGCGAAGCGCCTACCGGTGAAAAAGTCCGCCGAGCGCCTTGCCGAGGTCAGTCGGAGTGGGAGACGACTTTTCCGCCGCAGGTGCGCGAGCGCTCGAGCTCGCAGGCGTCCCGGCGTGTCCCAGCGCGATCTGGCACGGTGCCGCCGAATCCGCGGTCGCGCTCTTGAGCAATACCTGTCCAAGCAGCGACGTGCCGCCGGTGGCGATCGCAGCACCGAGCGTGGCCGCCGTCTCCGCCGTTGCCATTGCATCGACGCCGACCGTGGGTGCGCTGAACGGTCCACGAAAATGCACCAGCGCTGCGAACTGGTCGATGTTGAGGGATATGCCCTTGCGCACCTGCGGCTTAATCGACAGATCCAGCGTTTCACTCCCGAAATCCAGCGAGCCGCTCGCGGTGGCGCCGATCTTGTTGGTCTCGAACGCGATGCTGCGATCAACCCGCGCGACACCGTTCGCGAGCGGGAGGCGGATGACGGCGCAAGTCACCTCGGTGGTGGCATCGACATTGCGAAAAGGATTCACCGCGTCGGCCAGCTTGTTCAGCGCGGCGTCGCTGGTGCCGGGATGCCCGAGCGACGCGGGGCCGACGACGGCGAGCACGTTGCCGCTGGCCGTACCCGCCCACTGATGCAGTGAGCTGCCGTGCGCTGCGACATCCACGTTCAGCATGGTCTTGCCGCCATGCACCTCGCGCTTGATGCCGGCTTGCGCGAGGATGGCGCCCAGATCGAGTCCCTTGGCGTCGAGATGAAGATTGAGCGCTGCGTCCTTTTCGCGATTGGCGTCGAGCTTCAGGTGCGCGACAACGGTGCCGCCGAACAGCCCAGCCTGCACCACCGGCGCGTCGAGCACGCCGTTCAGCAGGTTGAACTGCAGCCGAACGTGATCGAGCTTGCGTCCGTCGGGCAGCTGCAGTGCCTCCACCGCGAGATCGCCTTCGGCGTCGATCGCGCGCAAGCTGCCGACATCGAGAGGCGCTTCGCTGAAGATGAATCGTGATTTCGGCGCCGCTGCCGGCGCCTTGACGGGCACACCGCCCACGGGGATCGCGATCGCATTCAGTGCCAGCGCCGGCGAGGTGAGCTTGAATGTGATTCTTGGCCGTGTTTTGCCGGTGACCACGCTGAGTTGACCGGTCATCGTGTCCTTGCCGATTCCGACTTCCAGCGGATCCAGATTTACCGTCTGTTCCTGAACCTTGACCTGCGTCTTCACCGACGCCTGCTGGCCGTTGATCTGTCCCTTGAGCGCGACCGGATAGGGCCAGCGTCGCTGCGCGAGCGAGGTCAGCGGTCCGAGGTCGCCTTCGAGCGCGACAGCGATATCGTCGACGCTGCCGCGAAAGCGCGCGCTCACGGCCGAGCCAGGATCGCGTGCATTGAGCGAGAGCTCGGCGATGGTGACCGTGGTGAGCTTTCCAGTCTCGCCGTCACGGTAGGTCAGCGTACCGTTCTGAATCGAGAGGTCGCCGACGAACAGGCCGCCGACCGCCATCGCGCCGCCCGGCGGGGACGGTGCGCCTGGCGCCGCGTTGGAAAATTGCCAGTTGCCGTTGCCCTTGGCGTCGGTTTCCAGTGCGATCACCGGTTCGACGAGTGTAAAGCTGCGCACCTGAAAATCGCGATGCAGGAGCGGCAGCAGCGCGACCTGCGCCTCGACGCGTCTGGCGGTGATCATCTGCGGGGCCTTGCCCCACGGCGCATTGGCGAGCGAGACGCCCTCGATCACCACCTTCGGTTCCAGCGAGAGCTTGAGATCGACGTCGCCGTCGACCCGAAGCTCGCGTCCAGTCGCGTCCCTGACGCGCGCCTGTATCGGTCCGATCAGGCTCTTGAAATCGATGGTGTGGACCGCGATCCAAACCGCACCCAGCAGCAGCAGCAGCAGGCCGCCGACAGCGATCAGGATTCGCCAGAAGATGCGCATTCGGCGATTGTAGCGCGGCCGCGGCGCACCTTGTACGGCGCGCCGTGCCGAGGATCAGACGCTAGCGCAACGTCGCGTTGAAGCGCTCCAGCGCGGCAGCTCCCGGGACCAGCTCGGTTTCCCGGAGTCCGCCCAGCGCCGCGTCCACCGTGTTCAGCGAAGCGTGCAGATCGGTGGCTTCCGGATGCACGTAGAGCAGTCCAGTGACGATCTCGCCTTCAGCGTGGCGCTCCTGCAGATGGTTCATCGCGCCGATGCGGTCGGTCGGGTCATATTCCGCGTGCAACTTGCGCAGCCGCAGCAACGATCCGTCGTGCTGGCGCACTTCCTGCAGCGAACCCGGAGCATAGTCGGTGGTGATCTCATCCTTCATCGGCATGAAGTCGAGGAAATTCACCGCGGTGTTGTGCTCGCGGACGAAGTCGTAGCTCTTGGTCGAGCCGGCGTGATTGTTGAACGCGACACAGGGGCTGATCACGTCGATGAACGCGGCGCCCTGATGGCTTACCGCCGACTTGATCAGCGGGACGAGCTGCGTCTTGTCGCCGGAAAAGCTGCGTGCGACGAAGCTCGCGCCCAGCTGCAGCGCCAGCATGACCATGTCGATCGGCTCGTCGCTGTTGATGACACCGCGCTTGCTCTTCGAGCCACGGTCCGCCGTCGCCGAGAACTGCCCCTTGGTGAGCCCGTACACTCCGTTGTTCTCGACGATGTAGACCATGTTCACGGCGCGGCGCATGGCATGCGCGAACTGTCCCAGGCCGATCGAAGCCGAGTCGCCGTCGCCGCTCACGCCAAGGTAGATGAGCTCGCGATTGGCGAGATTGGCGCCAGTCAGCACCGAAGGCATGCGCCCGTGCACGCTGTTGAACCCGTGCGAGCTGCCGAGGAAATACGTCGGCGTCTTCGACGAGCAGCCGATCCCGGAGAGCTTGGCGACGCGATGCGGCGCGATGTCGAGCTCGAAGAACGCCTGAATGATCGCGCTCGAGATCGAGTCGTGTCCGCAGCCGGCGCACAGCGTCGAGACGCTGCCTTCGTAATCGCGATGCGTGTAGCCAAGCGCGTTGCGCGGCAATTCCGGGTGATGCAGGCGCGGCTTGGCGAGGTAAGTCATGAGGCGGCCTTGCGCAATGGCGTCACGTTGAACATGGCGAGCTTGGTGCCGATCTCTCCGACGATGAAACGCGCGGTGATCGGCGTGCCGTCGTAGTGCAGCACCGGGATCAGCTTGGCGGGATTCGCGGCGAGCTCGTTAACGATGAGGCACCGCAGCTGCGCATCGCGATTCTGCTCCACGACGAACACGTGGTCGTGGGCATCGACGAAATCAGCGACGTCGTCGTGAAATGGAAAGGCTCGCACGCGCAGCGTGTCCAGCGCGATGCCTTGCGCGCCCAGCAGCGACAATGTCTCGTCCATCGCCGGCGACGTCGACCCGTAGTAGATGGCGCCGACGCGGGTTGGCATCGACGCGGCCCGGCGAACAGGCATCGGCAGGATCTGCTTGGCCGTCTCGAACTTGCGCAGGAGGCGCTGCATGTTGTCGACGTAGGTCGCGCCGTCCTCGGTATAGCGTGCGTAGCGGTCCTTGGTCGTTCCCCGAGTGAAATACGAGCCCCGGTGCGGGTGCGTACCGGGATAGGTGCGATAGGGAATCCCGTCGCCGTCGACGTCGAGATAGCGTCCGAAGTCCTTGCCGGCTTCGAGCTGCTCGTAGGTCATGACCTTGCCGCGGTCGTGTCGGCGCGCGTCGTCCCAGATCAGCGGCTCGCAAAGCCAGTCCTGCATGCCGATGTCGAGGTCGAGCATGACGAACACCGGCGTCTGCAGGCGATCGGCGAGGTCGAACGACAGCGCGGCAAACTCGAAGGCTTCCTTCGGATCCTCCGGCATAAGCATCACGTGCTTGGTGTCACCGTGCGACGCGTATGCGCACGAAAGCATGTCCGCCTGCTGCGTGCGCGTCGGCATGCCTGTCGATGGGCTGCCGCGCTGCACGTCGAACAGCACAGCGGGAATCTCGGCGAAATACGCGAGCCCGATGAATTCCTGCATGAGCGAGATGCCGGGACCGGACGTACATGTGAACGCGCGCGCGCCGTTCCACGCGGCGCCGATCACCATGCCTATCGACGCAAGCTCGTCCTCGGCCTGCACGATTGCGTAGCGCGCCTTGCCGGTCGCGGCATCGGTGCGAAACTTCTTGCAATGCCGTGTAAAGGCCTCAGCCAGCGACGACGAAGGCGTGATCGGGTACCAGGCGGCCACCGTCGCGCCGCCGTAGACGCAGCCCAGCGCCGCGGCGCTGTTGCCTTCGATGAAAATGCGCTCGCCGACGGCGTTGCCGCGGCGAACGCGTATGCCGAGCGGATAGTCGAGGCTGTTCTGCGCATACGAGCGCCCCATGTGCATCGCCTGCACGTTGGGCTTTAGCAGCGCCTCCTTGCCCTTGTACTGCTCGCCGATAAGCTCGGCGATGACCTCGGGTTCGATCTCGAGGAGCGCCGAAAGCGCCCCCACGTAGACGATGTTCTTGAACAGCTGGCGCTGCCGCGGATCGCTGTACTGCCGGTTGCAGATCTCGGTAAGCGGCATCCCGATGACGGTGATGTCGTCGCGGAACTTGGCCTGTGGCAGCGGCTTGGTCGAGTCGTAGAACAGGTAGCCGCCCGGCTCGATCTCCTTGAGATCCTGATCCCACGTCTGCGGATTCATCGCCACCATGAGGTCGACACCGCCGCGACGCGCGCGCCAGCCCTTCTCGCTCACGCGCACCTCAAACCACGTCGGCAGGCCCTGGATGTTGGACGGAAAGATGTTGCGCGGCGCAACCGGGATCCCCATGCGCAGGATCGCCTTGGCGAACAGCAGGTTCGCCGACGCCGAGCCCGAACCGTTGACGTTGGCGAACTTGACGACGAAATCGTTGATGCGCTCGATCGGCGCGACCGACGTTTTCATGATGCAACCCGCTTCGCCGGTCCCGGCGCCGACGGCGCGTGACGGTCGCGGCGACCGCGATCGCACGCCTGCGCGGGCTCGAGCAGGAATTTCTGCATGTCCCACGCGCCGGTCGGACAGCGTTCCGCGCACAGACCGCAATGCAGGCACACGTCCTCATCCTTGGCCATGATGCGGCCGGTCTTGAGGCCGTCGGCGACATAAAGATCCTGCGTGAGGTTGCGCGCCGGCGCGTTGAGTCGCGTGCGCAGCTCGGTTTCCTCACCGTTGGCGGTGAAGGTGATGCAGTCCATCGGGCAGATGTCGACGCAGGCGTCGCACTCGATGCACAGCTTCGGCGCGAACACTGTCTGCACGTCGCAGTTGAGGCAGCGCTGCGCCTCGGCGAAGGCCTTGGCCGGATCGAAGCCCAGCTCCACCTCGACCTTGATGTTCTTGAGCGCGATCGATACGTCCTTCAGCGGCACCTTGAAGCGCGCGTCGTTGGACACGCCGTTGTCGTAGCTCCACTCGTGGATGCCCATTTTCTGCGAAGCGAGGTTGACCATCGGCGGCGGCCGCTTCGACAGCTCCTTGCCCTGGCAGTAGAGGTCGATCGAAATCGCCGCTTCGTGACCGTGCGCGACCGACCAGATGATGTTCTTCGGGCCGAACGCGGCGTCGCCGCCGAAAAACACGGTCGGCAGTGTAGAGCGGAACGTCACCGGATCGAGCACCGGCAGCCCGTGCGCGTCGAATTCGATGCCGCAATCGCGCTCGATCCATGGGAACGCGTTCTCCTGACCTACGGCGATCAGAACATCGTCGCACTCGAAGCGGACGTCGGGCTCGCCGGTCGGTACCAGGCGGCGCTTCCCCTTGGCGTCGTACTCGGGTTGCACCTTCTCGAAGCTCATCCCGGTCAACCGGCCGTTCTCGTGGATGAAGGCCTTGGGCACGTGGAAATTGATGATGGGAATGCCCTCGTGCATGGCGTCTTCCTTCTCCCACGGCGACGCCTTCATCTCGTCGAATCCCGAGCGCACGATGACCTTCACGTCGTCACCGCCCAGGCGGCGCGAGCTGCGGCAGCAATCCATCGCGGTATTGCCGCCGCCGAGCACGATGACGCGCTTGCCGATGCGGTCGACGTGCCCGAACGAGACGCTGGAAAGCCAGTCGATGCCGATGTGGATGTTCTTCGCCGCTTCCTTGCGGCCGGGCAGATCGAGATCGCGTCCGCGCGGTGCGCCGCTGCCGATGAACACCGCATCGAACTTCTTGCCGCCGCCGCCGTTGTGCCCCTCTGCGAGCAGCGCCTTCAGACTGTCGATGCGCGTGCCGCCGCGAAATTCGACGCCGATGTCGAGCACGTACCCGACCTCCTCGTCGATCACCGATTCGGGCAAGCGAAACTTGGGGATCTGGCTGCGGATCATCCCGCCGGCGCGCGCATCGCCATCGTAGACCACGCATTCGTAGCCCAGCGGCGCCAGATCGCGCGCCACCGTCAGCGATGCCGGGCCGGCGCCGACCAGCGCAACGCGCTTGTCGTTGCGCGGCGCGCGCTTGGGCAGCAGCCCGCGGATGTCGTCCTTGTAGTCCGCAGCGACGCGCTTGAGCCGGCAGATTGCGACCGGCTCGGGCTTGCTCGCACCCACGCGATTTTCACCGTCCTCGACGCGGCCGCGGCGGCACGCCGGCTCACAGGGACGATCACAGGTACGGCCAAGGATTCCCGGGAAGACGTTGGACTGCCAGTTGACCATGTACGCGTCGCTGTAGCGACCGGCCGCGATCATCCGGATGTATTCGGGGACAGGCGTATGGGCGGGGCACGCCCACTGGCAATCGACGACTTTGTGAAAATATTCGGGTACCGATATATCCGTCGGATTCAATACATCTCCTCGATTACGGATGCACCGGGTCGTATTATTCGTTCGGGCGCGGTTTTCCCTGTTAGCGTGCCCCGTGCCGCCGGCCATTTGCATCACGCGAATGGCGCCGATACTACGCCTGCGGGAGCGAGGTGAAAAGCCCTTAGCTTTCAGTTACTAGATGCAGCGATTACGATGTGACTTCGCAACAACAGATCGCCTTTTGCCGCTCAAGTTCCCGGCAAATTGTGGACGACAGGGAAAAAGAATTCTTTCCAGCTCACCGGCCGGGTCTTGATCAGCCCGGTCTTTACCATGAAATCGGCGAAAACCATGGTCGCATTCGGCGTCGTCGAATAAACCACGTTGGGCGCCTTGATCATCGCGACCACCTCCTCGACGCTGTACTTCTCCTTGGTCGCGTCGAGATAGATCTTCGCCGCGGCCCCAGGATCGCGCGCGATCAACTGGTTGGCCTCCTCAAGTCCCGCGATGAACGCGGCGATGGTCTTCGGATTCGCCTGGTAGAACTTCTTGGTGCCGAACACGACCGCGTTGCTCGCCGGTCCACCGAAAACGTCGCTCGAATCGAGCACCAGATGGACGCCCGGGGTCTTGAGCTCGGTCGCCTGGTATGGCGGCGCCGAGAAATGGCTGTTCACCTCGCTGCTGCCGCCCACCACCGCGATCATCGCGTCCGGGTGCCCAAGCTGCACCGTCATGGCGTCGAGCGAATCGCGCGCCGACGCCCCGTACATTTTTTCGAGCGCCATTTTAAGCACCATCGCCTGGCTCGACACCTTGATCGTGGGCACCGCGATCTTATCCTTGTCGGTGAAATCCTTGAGTGTTTTCACGTTCGGATCGCGCGTGACCAGAAGCATCGGCAGGCCGCCGACGCTGGTCACGCCGTTCACTTCGCCCTTGGTGCGCTCCCACAGCAGCAGCAGATTCGACACACCGCTGGTGACGAGATCGACGCTGCCGGACAGCAGCGCGTCGGTCGCGGCGCCGCCGCTGTTGAAAGTGATCCACTTGCCGGTGAGCTCGGGCATCCCCATCGCCTTGGCGTGCTTTTCGAGGAGCTTGTTCTGCTCCATCACCACCAGCGGCAGATAGATGATCGACGGCTGCTTGGTGATGCGCAGCTCGCTCACCTCGGCGCTTGCCCCGTTCGCGAATGCGAGCATCGCTGCGGCGCAGATGACGATGCCGTCGAAGCGTCTGCACAATGCCGCGATCGATGCCGATGATTTCGCAATGCCCATGATTGCTCCTCCAGGATGATTCATTTTTTCGCGTCGCGGCGCGCGCGCCACGCTCGATAGCGCTGCATGGTCTCGGCGTTGGCCGGGTAGGTGCCCGGCAGCGCGCGACCTCCGGCGATCTCCTCGAGCACGAATTCCTCGAGGATCTCCTGCTCCGACGCATCGCGCGCGATCTCCGCCGCCAGATGCGCGGGCACGATTACCACGCCCTCCCCGTCGCCGACGACCACATCGCCGGGAAACACGGCTACGCCGCCGCAAGCGATAGGCACGTCGAGATCGACCGCGTGATGGATCGCGAGGTTGAGCGGCGCGCTCGCGCACGCGCCGTACACCGGGAACGCCATCGACGCGATCGCCTCGCTGTCGCGCAAGCCGCCATCGGTCACCACACCCGCGACACCGCGCACCTCGAGGCGCTTGAGCAGAATGCTGCCGGCGGATGCCGCGCGCGTATCGCGCCGGCAATCCATCACCAGCACACGTCCCGACGGGATCACTTCGATCGCCTTGCGCTGCGGATGCTCCGGATTCTCGAACACGCCGATGTGGTCGAGGTCCTCCCGCGCCGGGATGTAGCGCAGCGTGAATGCTTCGCCGACCATGTTCTCTCCGCGCCGGCTCATGCAGTGCACCCCCTGCAGGAAAACGTTGCGCAGGCCGCGCTTGAACAGTTGCGTGGTAAGCGTCGCCGTGCTGGCGTGCTTGAAGTGGTCCCGTGTTTCCCGCGATAGTGTCATGAGGATCTCATCTTCGAAAGCTCAGTCGAGTTCGGGCGCCATCATAGCGCGATCTCGCCAACCCGGCGCCGTCCGAACGGCGCACGCGGTTCGCGATAGAATTGGTGACAATCAGCTCGAGCAAGAAACCTTGAACGCACCCGATAACTCGATGCCGCTTCGTCTGACGCAATTCAGTCACGGCGGGGGTTGCGGCTGCAAGATCGCACCGGCAGCACTGCGCGAGATTCTGCACAGGTCAGGACGCGCCGTGGTGCCCGACACGCTGCTGGTCGGTACCGAAACATCCGACGACGCCGCGGTGTACCGGCTCAGCGACACCGAGGCGATCGTCGCCACCACCGATTTTTTCATGCCGATCGTGGACGATCCCGGCGACTTCGGAAGCATTGCCGCGACCAATGCGCTGTCCGATGTGTATGCGATGGGCGCGACGCCGTTGTTCGCGCTGGCGCTGGTCGCGATGCCGGTCGAACACCTCCCGGTCGCTACCATTCGCGCGATTCTCGAGGGCGGCGAATCCGCGTGCGCCCGCGCCGGCATCCCGGTCGCCGGCGGACATACCATCGACTCGGTCGAGCCGATCTACGGCCTGGCAGCGATCGGCCGCGTGCATCCCGCGCGCATCAAGCGCAATAGCGGCGCGCGTCCGGACGACACGCTGATCCTCGGCAAGCCGCTGGGGGTGGGAATCTACAGCGCCGCGCTCAGAAAGCAGGCGCTTGCGAGTTCCGACTACGCGACCATGCTCGCGAGCGCCACCCGGCTCAACACGCCAGGCATCGCGCTGGGCGCCATGGATGCCGTGCACGCGCTCACCGACGTTACCGGTTTCGGCCTGCTCGGGCATCTGCTCGAGGTCTGCCGCGGCTCCGGGGTAGGTGCGCATATCGACGTCGATGCCATTCCGATGTTGCCGTCCGCCCTCGCGCTGGCGCGCAGTGGATTCGTGACCGGTGCCTCAGCGCGCAACTGGGCGAGTTATGGCGACGACGTGCGGTGCGGCGACGGCATCGATGCCGCGCAGTGCGCGCTGCTCTGTGATCCTCAGACGTCCGGCGGCTTGCTGGTCGCGTGTGCGCCCGACGCCGCAGACGACGTGCTCGCGCTGTTCGCGCGCGAGCATTTTGTCGATGCGCGCATCATCGGCCGCTGCCATCCCGGACCAGGCATCGTGCAGGTCGAATGAGCGGCACCCGCCAAAGACCTGCGGATGCGCGGAACAACGCCGCGCCGAAAGCGGTCAACGCACTTTCGTAGTTTAACCTCTCGACCGTGGGGCTCTGCCGTGAAACCTTCACGCCACCTGCAGCAAGTCGCGTCCGATCAAGCTCAACCCATCGGTGGTTCGTCCCTGCTCGAACGCTACACGCAGGTGCGCGCCACCACGCTCGCATTGAGCGACCCGCTTTCCGACGAGGATTGCGCGATCCAGTCGATGCCCGATGCGAGTCCCGTGAAATGGCATCTCGCGCACACCAGCTGGTTTTTCGAGACCTTCGTGCTCGTGCCGCACCTTGTCGGATACCGCGCTTTCGATCCGACCTTTCGGACCCTGTTCAATTCGTACTACAACGCGGTGGGAGGCAAGCATCCGCGGCCGCAGCGCGGCCTTCTGTCGCGGCCGTCGCGAACCGAGGTGCTCGCCTACCGCGCGCACGTCGATGCCGCGTTGCGCGAACTGCTGCAGGACGAGACAGCGCTGGCGCCGGAAACGAGCGCGCTGATCCTGCTCGGCACGCATCACGAACAGCAGCATCAGGAGCTCATTCTCACCGACGTGCTGCACATGCTTTCGCACCATCCGGAACATCCCAGCTATGCTGCCAATTCCGGTGCGGAGCCGCGCGAGGCGCCCGCCCTTACCTGGCTGGAACAGCCCGCGGCACTCGTCGAGGTCGGTCATGCCGGCGACGCGTTCGCGTTCGACAACGAATCCCCCCGTCATCGCGTGTATGTCGAGAGCTTTGCGCTGGCCAGTCGCCCGGTGAACAACGGCGAATTCCTCGCGTTCATGGCCGACGACGGCTATCGCCGGCCGGAGCTCTGGCTCTCCGAAGGATGGGACTGGGTCAATGCCCATCGCGTCGAAGCGCCGTTGTATTGGAGGCGCGAGAGCGGCGCATGGACACAGTTCACGTTACGCGGCCTGCGACCGCTCGATCTGGCGGCGCCCGTCTGCCACGTCAGCCTCTACGAAGCCGACGCCTGCGCGCGCTGGGCCGGCGCGCGTCTGCCTACCGAGGCCGAGTGGGAAACGGCCGCTGCGGGTCATGCCGTCGAGGGCAACCTCCAGGAGGAGCGAGCCCTGGTGCCGCACCCACCCGGGGATACGAACAGGGCGCTGGTCCAACTCTACGGTGACGTCTGGGAGTGGACCCAAAGCGCGTACTCGCCTTATCCGGGCTATCGTCCTGCCGCCGGCGCAGTGGGCGAATACAACGGAAAATTCATGTGCAATCAGTTCGTGCTGCGCGGCGGCTCGTTCGCGACACCGCGCTCGCATTTGCGCGCGACTTATCGGAACTTCTTTCCGGCATCCGCGCGCTGGCAGTTCACCGGAGTGCGCCTTGCGCGCGATGCCTGAGCGGGCCCCGCGCGTCGGAGCCAAGCAGGCGCAGCGCGCTGGTTCGGCGTCGCCGAGGTCAGCCTGCGTAAAGAGCCGGCCGCTGCTTATTTCGGCTTGACGAAGCGCAGCGCGAACTTGTCGGTCGGCACCTTGGGCTCGTTGGACGATTCCTCGCGGGTGTCGGCGGGGTTGCGCAGGAAATCGCCCTCGGCCTCGAGCACGAAGCCCGCCTGCTTCACTTCCTCGAGCACGACCGCCTGGTCGATGCGGTGCAGCGTCTTTCCCGCGCTGATGCCGGTGCCCGCCTTGGCCGAATGATCGACGACCACGAAATGCCCACCCGGCTTGAGCGCGGCGAACACTCGCTGGTTCATTTTCGCGCGATCGACCGGAAGGTAGCTGATGTCGTGGTAATTGAGCACCAGCGTCACCAAATCGAGCGGCGCCAGGCCTTCGGGGATTGGATCGTCGAACTTGCGCACCACCAGCACCACGTCGGTCTGCGGATGATCGGCCAGGCGCTTGGTGAGCGTCGCGCCCGGCTGCTGCACCTGCGCGTAGAGCGTGCCGTTCGGCGCCACCGCGAGCGCCAGCAGCTGCGAGGTGTATCCGCCGCCGCTGGCCATGTCCATCACACGCATGCCCGAGGCGACCTGCGTGAAGGTCAGGAACTCAACCGGGTGCCTGCTTGCGTCCATGCGCCGGTCCTGGTCGGTGCGAACGGGGTTGTCGACGATGCTTTGCGCTTGCACCGCGTTGATGGCGCTGGGACCCATGGGCTGCTGCGCGCACGCGGCGAGGCACGCCGCGCACGCGAACAGCAGCGCTCGTATCGGATCGGCCAGGGGATGTGCTGAGCTCATCGTGTCGCCTTCGTAGCTGTCGGGGTTCCCATCATACCGCTGACGTCAGGCTCGCCGGCTGTCGCTGCGATGGTCTGCTTTTTGCTCGATCGCGAGTGGCACATGTCGGTTTGAAAGACTTACAAGCGACGAATACGCCGCCTTCGGCTGCCCCGCGCAAGCGGGTTTGCAACGTCTCTGGGGAATCCACATGAACATCACGCTCGCCATCGGACCGCTGGTTTCGGTGATCGCTGGCATCCTGATCCTGATCGTGCCGCGCCTGCTCAATTACATCGTGGCGCTCTACCTCATCATCATCGGACTGCTGGGGATCTTCGGGGCGGGCAATTACCGGCTGCAGGGCACGCAGGCGCAACATGAGCTTCCAGCCGCAACGTCCAACGCTCGACCGGTAGCGCCGCCCGCCTTCCTTCCCGACCGAGCGTCCGGACAGCACTCGCTGATTTGAGACGCGCCACCCGGTGTCGGCGCACTCCTCATGGACGCGCGCGGCAAGTCGTCCTGGATTACCATGGGCGCCGATTACGAGAGGCATGCAGGGTGGTCACAGGGCGCGGCGCGTCCGCGTTGCCCTCATGCGTATTCACATGATCCCGGAGGTCCAGCGTGGTTTCAGCCGCCAATCAGGATTCCATCGACCTGCGTTCCGACACGGTGACGCGGCCGACGCGCGCGATGCGCGAGGCGATCGCCGCCGCGCCTGTGGGCGACGACCAGTACGGCGAGGACCCGACGGTCAATCGCCTGCAGGAGCGCATCGCCGCGATGCTCGGCAAGGAAGCCGCGATGTTCGTGCCGTCGGGCACGATGGCCAACCAGGTCGCCCTGCGCCTGCTTACGCGTCCGGGCGACGACGTTGTCGTCAGCCGCGAGTCGCACGCGGTGTGGCATGAGACGGGTGCCGGAGGCGCCAATGCAGGTGTGCAATTCAGCGAAATCGGCGCTGGCGGTAGCTTCAGCGCAGAGCAGCTGATCGCCGCGATCAAGCCGCGCGGGCACGTGATCTACCCGCCGACCACGCTCGTGGAAATCGAGAACACCCACAATCGTGCCGGCGGCGTGATCGTCGCGCAGAGCGAGATCGTTCGCGTCTGCGCTGCGGCGCGCGAGCGCGGCATCGCGTCGTTTTTGGACGGGGCTCGCCTGTGGAATGCAAGCATTGCGACGGGAATCGAGCTGGCGACGCTGGCGCAGCCATTCGACCTGGTATCAGTGGCACTGTCCAAGGGACTGGGTGCCCCGGCAGGATCGGTGCTCGCGGCGTCGAAGGAACTGATCGCCGGCGCGGTCAGGCAGCGCCGGATGCTGGGGGGTGCCATGCGCCAGGCGGGCGTGCTCGCTGCGGCCGGGCTTTACGCGCTCGACCATCACCTCGGGCGACTCGCCGCCGACCATGCCAACGCGCGCGCGATCGCGCTACGCCTCGCTCAATGCCCCGGCGTCGTGCTCGACGCCGCCAGCGTGCAGACCAACATCGTCGTGTTCCGCCTGCGCGATCAGGCGCCCGATGCCGCGGCGGTGGTGGCCGCCGCCAAGGAGCGTGGCGTGCTTCTCTTCGCGTTCGGCCCGCGCACGGTGCGCGCCGTGACCCATCTCGACGTGAGCGCCGAACAGTGCGTGCGCGCGGCGACAATCCTCTCCGAGGTGATCGACGGGCACTCGCACTGATTCGCCCCCACTCGCGCTGACGCGTTCCTAATCAGCGTAGTACACGGCGAAGTCGCGGTGCGCGTCCTGCCAGCAGGTTACCTCGTCGAAGCCGGCATCGCGCAGCAACGCGGTAAATTCCGCGGTCGAGTATTTGTACGAGCTCTCGGTGTGGATGCTCTCGCCGGCAGCGAACTCGCGCAATGCGTCGCCCACCTGCACGTACTGCGTCGAGCGCGACCGCAGATGCATCTCGATGCGCGCGAGCGAAACGTTGTAGAACGCGACGTGATCGAACGCCGCCGGGTCGAAATCGCATGCCGCGACCGCGTTGACGTGGCGAAGGATGTTGCGGTTGAACGCCGCGGTCACGCCGAGCGCATCGTCGTAGGCGGATTCGAGTCGCGCCACCCGTTTTTTCGTATCGACACCGATGAGAAGACCGCTGCCGGGGCCGCAGCGCGTGCGCACCTCGCGCAGGAACGCGAGCGCCTCCTCCGGCGCGAAGTTGCCGATCGAGGAGCCGGGGTAGAAGAAGATTGTCGCGCCATCGTCGATTGCCCCGTCGATGTCGAGGCCTCGTGAAAAGTCGGTGACCACACCCGCGAACGAGGTCTGGGCAAATTCGCGCGCCAGGCGAGAGAGTCCAGGCACCATCGCGGTCGCCGAGATATCGACCGCGACATGGCGTCGCGGCGTCAATGCCGGCAGTAACAGCGCCGCCTTGGCGCAGTCGCCCGCGCCTAGGTCGACGAACTGCTTGCGCCTGCCGGCGATGCGGGCGATCTCGTCGCGATGCTGCAGCAGGATCGCGCGTTCGGTGCGCGTCGGGTAGTACTCGGGCAACGCACAGATCGCCTCGAACAGCGCGCTGCCGAGCGCGTCGTAGAAGTACTTCGGCGCGATGCGGGCCGGAGTCGCGAACAATCCCTCGAGCAGCGCCGCGCGCTCGTCGGGCAGGTCGAGGTCGAGCCGATGGAACAACGCAACGCCATCGCGGGTAATGCGTTCGTCGATGCGATGCAGGCGGGCTGCTATGGCGGGCATGGCATGGTCCTAATGGGGGGAAAGAGGAAAATTCGGCTTGCCGAGTGGTGGAAAAAAGCTGCGAACCGCAGGCACTCCGATGGGATGCGTTGCAGGGGAGTCGTGCGCGAGGGCGGAAAGCTTACGATCGAGCCGCCCTGTTGGGGCGACGCGGTCGCTTCATCGACGAACCGACGCGATGATGGCACGATCCGGACCCCGATACGGATGTGCGCCCTTCGCGCGCATGACGCAAGATCGGTGCCCAGCGAGATAAATGGGTCCTGAATCCAGCGTTCTCAACGGGGGGCCGTGCGCAACGTGCGGGAGCCCGAACACGCGTTCCGTTACAAGCGGAAGAATGCGCCGGCTGACGTCGCAGTTCCTTGTAATTGTTACTGCTTTGGGCTGCGCTGCGCGCCGGTTTCCTTTCTTCGCGGGAGAAGGAGTCCCCCAACGGGGTCTTGCATACGCAATATAAAGTGATCTATAATGCGAACCATTCTCATTTCTGTTTACGGCGGGAGAGCGCCCATGTTTCAGATACTGGTCATCACCATGCGCGAGGGCATCGAGGCCTTCCTGATCGTCGCGATTACCGCCGGCATCCTGCGTCAAACCGGGCGCGCAGCGCTGCTTCCCGCGCTCTACTGGGGAACGGGCCTCGCCGTCGTTGCCAGTTTCGTCGCCAGCCTGTTTTTCGCGCAAGCCGATAACAAACCGCTGTGGGAAGGCGTGCTCGCCGCCGCAGCCGCCATCATGGTCGCCTCGATGACCGTCTACATGTGGCGCCGCGCGCGCACCATGCGCGCGACCATCGGGGCCAAGCTCGACGCCGCGACCACCGATCGCCCGACGCGCGCCGCGTGGTGGGGCGTGTTCTTTTTCGTGATGCTCATGATCGTTCGCGAAGGCATGGAGACGGCGCTGCTGCTTTCCACGCTGTTCCTGCAGGAAGGTGATCGCAACCTCCTCGTGGGCGGATTGCTCGGCGTGGCCGGCGCCGCGCTCCTGGCCTGGGCCTGGATACGCTACGGCCGCCGCATTAACCTTGGCCGGTTTTTCCAGGTAACCGCGATTTTCCTGTTCATTTTCACCGTGCAGCTTTTGATCTATACGCTGCACGAGTTCTTCGAAGCGGGCGTAGTGCCGTTCGTCAACAACGAATTCTGGCACGCCGCAACCGAGCCTTATGGGCCCGAAGGCGTCTACGGCGAGTGGCTCACGTACTTCATGGTCCTTATCCCCGCGGCGTGGCTGGGCTACATCTGGCTCAAGGACCGGCGCACCCTGCCGACCACCGCGCACACGGCCCACTGAGCGGCCCACTAAGCGGCCCACTGAGGCAAAGCGCATGTACATCTGTCTTTGCAACGCCATCACCGAGCGGCAGATCATCCAGGCCGCGGAACTAGGAGCTCGGTCGCCTGAGGATCTGGCCAGCGGACTGGGCGTAGGCATGGGGTGCGGGCGCTGCACATCGTGCGCAAAGTCGCTGCTCGTCGAGACGGTGGCTCACATCACTGGAAGCGCCGAATGCGCGGGCTCGCAGCAGCCGGCGGCCGCATGAAGGGCGACCCCAAGGTTGTCGCCCACCTGAACACGGTTCTGACCAACGAGCTCACCGCGATCGACCAGTATTTCCTGCACGCCAAGATGTTCGAACATTGGGGGCTCAAGCAACTGGGTGAGCTGGAGCGCAAAGCGTCGATCGACGAGATGAAGCACGCCGACAGCCTGATGGAGCGCATCCTGTTCCTCGAAGGGCTGCCCAATCTCCAGGATCTGCACAAGCTGCTCATCGGGGAGAACGTCGAGGAAGTCCTGGCGTGCGATCTCAAGCTCGAGCTCTCCGCGCATCCCGCGCTCAAGACCGCGATCGCCGATTGCGAGCAGCTGGGCGACTACGTCAGCCGCAACCTCTTTCGCAGCATACTGTCGTCGGAGGAGGAGCACATCGACTGGCTGGAGACGCAACTCGATCTGATCGCGAGGATCGGCATCGCCAACTACCAGCAGTCACAGATGGGCGATGCAAGCTGATCCATCCGCGCTGTCCGGTCGCAACGCTTCGCCGCAGGAGGAGACGGCGCAGAGCGAAAAGCGCAGGGGCGCGAGGCCGCGCGTCATCCACAGCACGGCACTGCTGGGAGGCGCATCACAATTGGCCATCCTCCACAACGAAACGGTCTATTTTCTCCGGCAGACGCGACTCGGGAAGCTGATTCTCACCAAGTAGCGCTCGCCGCGGCGCAGGCGCCGCATTCCAGCCAGCCAGCCGGCCGGCCCCGCCAACAAGCGAGACCCGCACGGCCAGCCCGCCAACCCAGCGCAGTTCGGTCCGCATTTCTCGCGGACCGTGGCCGACATGTCGGCACGTTCGAGGTTTGGCATGAACTCAGGGGAGCGGAGTTTGGCCGGCGTGCTCGCCCGGCGTTTGCTCGGGACAGTCGTCATGCTGGCGTGGGTGGGCGCACTGGCGACGATCACGTGGCGCGACCAGGCTTACGCGGCCGGAGCGGACCCGACGACGCCGAACCCAGTGAGCCTTGGCGAAGAGCTGTTCGCAGACCCCAGCCTGTCGGCCTCGGGCACGCTCGCCTGCGCGAGCTGTCACGACCCGGCGCACGCGCACGCCCAGAGCAGCGAGCTTGCGGTGCAGCTTGGCGGCGCCGGCATGGACGTACCCGGCTTCCGCGCGGTTCCATCCCTCAACTACCTTAGCTTCACCCCGCCGTTCTCGCTCGACGCCGACGACACGCCGAGCGGCGGCTTCGATCGCGGCGGTCGCGCCGACGATCTCATGACGCAGGCGTTGCGCCCGCTGTTCGCGGCGCACGAAATGGCCAATGCCACACCTGCGGACCTTGTCGGGAAGCTATCGAGAACGGCGTATGCGGACGAGTTTCGGCAGGTTTTCGGTGAACATGTGCTCGACGACGAGAAGGCGACGCTGCTCGCGGTGACGTTCGCGCTCGCGCAATACCAGAAGCTCGATCCTGAGTTCCGCCCTTTCGATTCCAAATACGACCTGTTTCTTGCCGGCAAAGTGAGCTCGCGCCCGCCCAGCTGCGCGGGCTGGCGCTGTTCAATCGTGCCGACAAGGGGAACTGCGCCGCGTGTCATCCGAGCGGCCGCGGCCCGGACCGCGAGCCGCCGCTGTTCACCGATTTCAGCTACGACAAACTCGGTGTTCCGCGCAACGCAGCGATCCCGGCGACGTCGGATCCGGCGTATGCCGACATGGGGCTGTGCGGGCCTGATCGCGAAGACCTCACGCAACGCACCGACCTGTGCGGAGCCTTCAAGGTGCCGACTTTGCGCAACGTCGCCACGCGCAAGGTTTTGTTTCACAACGGTCGCTTTACGACTCTGCGCGATGCGCTGCGCTTCTACGTGATGCGCGACACCAATCGGAGCTTTTCTATCCGATCGACGCCGATGGCAGCGTGCGCAAATTCGATGACCTTCCCGCCGAGCTCGCCGGCAACTCAACACGGTCGAAGTGCCCTATGACCGCAGGCCAGGGGAAGCGCCGAGCCTCAGCGAAGCAGAGCTCGACGATCTCGAAGCCTTCCTCGGAACACTGACCGATGGCTACGGCGGCGCTGCTGCAACGACGCCACCAAAGCCGCAAACCGACTGCACTTTTCACTTCATCCTCATGGGAGAACGATCGTCATGAAGCCCGCCGATCCACGCCGGGATACGCAACGCGCGCAACCGCATCCCCTGCGACTGCCGCTTGCCATTGCGCTTACCACCACCTTCGCGTCGACGGGCGCCTGGGCCGATGAGGCATCGCTCAAGGCCGAGATCGCCGAGCTGCGCGCGCAAGTCGAGGAGATGAAAGCGCAGGTAAAGGAACTGGCGGCGCAGCGCCCGGCGGCCACGTCAGCGACTGCGGCAAACACGGTGGCTCCCGCGGCGGTGACAGCACAGGCGCCTGGCGCGCCCACGACGGCCACCGCGCCGCCTGCAGCGGCGCCGACGCAAAGCGATCTGGCTGCCCGCGTCGACCGTCTCGAGCAAACCGTGAGCGCGCAAGCCGAGGAGCAAAGCGCGACGAGCTTCTGGGGCTACGGCGAAATTGCCTACGCACAGCCCGCTCACCACTCCAACCAGGCGCAAGCCGACCTCGCTCGCGGCGTGCTCGGCTGGGGGCACCGCTTCGATGACCGCACGCGTATGGCCGCAGAGTTCGAGGTCGAGCACGCTGTCGCGTCGTCCACCGACAAGGGTGAAGTCGAGTTCGAGCAGTTCTATGCGGAACGCGACTTTACCGACCGAGTCGGCGGTCGCGCCGGACTGTTCCTGATTCCGATCGGATTCATCAACGAACATCACGAGCCGACGCAGTATTACAGCGTATTTCGCAACTTCGTCGAGACGTCGATCATTCCCACGACGTGGCGCGAAGGCGGCCTCGCGGTCTACGGGGGCACCGAGTCCGGCCTCAAATGGAACGTCGGCCTCACCACCGGATTCAACCTCGCCAACTGGGATCCCTCGTCGAACGAAGGACGCGCGTCTCCACTGGGAAGCATCCATCAGGAACTCTCGCTCGCTGCGGCGAAGGATCTGTCTGGATACGTCTCGCTCAATTACGTCGGCATTCCGGGCTGGACCTTCGGCGGCACCTATTTCACCGGCAAGGCCGGCCAGGGCGTCACCGACTTCCCCGCGCAGAACGCACGCGTGACGCTGTGGGACGCGCATGCGCGCTGGCAGCCCGGGCCTTTCGACGTCAGCGCGCTGTATTCACGCGGAACCATCAGCGACACCGAAACACTCAACCTTACCTTCATCGGACAGCCGACGCCGGTTCCGCAACTGTTCTATGGTGGCTACGTGCAGGGGGCGTGGCGCAACGCGTGGACGTACAATGACTATGCACTCATGCCGTTCACGCGCTACGAGTGGGTCAACACCGCTGCCGCGTACGCGTCGGTGCCGCTGGGTCTCGGCGTTGCGCCGACGCCTACCGAGCAGGTGTGGACGATCGGCGCGGACTTTTACGTGACTCCAGGCATCGTCTTCAAGGCCGACTACCAGCAATTCCGCATCGACTCGACGCGCAACAGCTTCCAGCTGGGATTCGGCCTGAACTTTTAACATGCACGTGCGTTGGCTGATCGGCACCTCGCTCGCGGCGCTCGCGCCGGTGGCCGAGCTCGTCTACGCCGCCGAGTACATGAGCGTCGAGACGGCGCAACACGCGGCGTTTCCGGACGCGAGCGCATTCGACCCGGTGCTGGTCGCGAGCGACGTCAAGGCCGCGATCACGCGCGAGTCCGGACGCTTCGTCGTCGATCCGCGCGTCTGGCGTGCGCACGCGGGCGATCGCGATCTAGGCTGGTACGTCGTCGACGAGGTGATCGGCAAGGTCGAGCTGATCACGTATGGGGTCGCGCTGGAGCGCGACGGCGCGGTGAAGTCGATCGATATCCTCGCCTACCGCGAGTCTCACGGCGACGCGATCCGGCTCGCGTCGTGGCGCGCCCAATTCACCGGCAAGCGCGCCGCCGATCCCGTCAAGCTCGACGTCGATATCCGCAATCTGTCGGGCGCGACGCTTTCCTCGCGCCATGTGACCGAAGGCGTGCATCGCATCCTGCAGATCTATCAGCGCGCGCTTTCACATGGCTGACTCGGCAATCTGCGAGGCCCGGTGTGCGCAGCTGTGGCTGGGCACGCTGGTCGACATCCGCGCGCAGGCATGCAGCCAGCCTGCGCTCGATCGCAGCATTGCCGCTGCCTTCTCGGCAATCGCACGCGTGCATCGCGCGCTGTCGGGGCACGACGCCTCGAGCGAGCTCAGCCGCGTGAACCGCGATGCCCCGCGCCGGCCGCAGCGTGTTTCAGCCGACTTCAGTGTGGTGCTCCACGGCGCGCTGGCGCTGGCGGCACGCTCGCGCGGTGTCTTCGATCCGACCGTCGGCGCGCGACTGGCAGCCGGCGGTTTCCTTCCCGCGTCCGCGCCGACGGACCCGGGCGCGTCATGGCGCGACGTCGAGCTCGACGGTGACGTCGTGCGCTATCGCAAGGCTCTGCGGCTCGATTTCGGTGGCATCGCCAAGGGATACGCGGTCGACTGTGCAGTCGATGCGCTGCGCGAGCATGGCGCGAGCGCCGGTCGGGTGAGCGCCGGTGGCGACATGCGCATGTTCGGGTACGCACCCGAGCTGCTTCACGTGCGCACCGGCGGAGCGAAGTCGTGCGTCGTCGCCCTCGCAGAGATCGCCGATGCCGCGGTCGCGACGAGCGCCTACGGCGATCAGCGGCGACGCATCGGCGGGCGCTGGGCGACCTCGCTCATCGATGCGCAGGCAGGTTTGCCGGTCATGAGCACGCGCACGGTATCGGTGATCGCCGAGAGGTGCATGATCGCCGACGCGCTGACCAAGGTGGTCGCGATACGCGGCAGCGCTGCGCGATCGCTGCTGCATGAGTATGGCGCGGTCGCAGCCGTGTTGTCGCCGGCCGCGAAACGCTGGCGGTGCACGTTGCTGGTGCCCGAAACAACGCAGCGTGCCTCGCTCGCGGCATGATGCGTGCGCAGTTACCCGCCGCAGTGATCGTGAGAAGGCATGTCACGAGCGCATGAGCGAACCGCAGCCCTGCTCGCCAGGCGCGTGCGGCTCAGCAGCTGGTGGCGCAGCTCGCTTTACGGCGTC
>DASXBS010000170.1:0-19528 GCA_036491555.1 Casimicrobiaceae bacterium | reverse complement strand
TCCTGGTCGCCGGATTCCGTACCTCGAGCAATCTCGCTGCCGCCTACGGCATCGCGGTCACGCTCGCGATGCTGATCGACTCGCTGCTCATCTACGTCGTGCTGACTCGACTATGGCGATGGAACCGCTATGCGGCACTGTGCATTGCGCTGCCACTGCTCACGATCGACGCTGCCTTCCTGTCGTCGAACGCGCTCAAGATTCCCGACGGCGGCTGGTTCCCGATTGTCATCGGCGCGGTCGTGTTCACGCTGCTCACGACGTGGAAGCGCGGCCGCTCGATACTCTATGAACGGCTTCGCGAGGAAACCATACCGCTCGATGCGTTCATCGAGTCGATCGCGGCGGCGCCGCCCGCGCGCGTTCCGGGGACCGCGGTCTTCCTCACCAACATGCCGGGTCGCGTTCCGCACGCGCTGCTGCATAACCTCAAGCACAACAAGGTGCTCCACGAGCGGGTGGTCCTGCTCACGCTCAAAACGCGGGACATCCCGGTCGTGGCGCGCAAGGACCGCGTGCGCATCCAGGACCTCGGCGCGAGCTTCGAGCAGATCGAGGCAAGCTTCGGCTTCATGGAAGATCAGGACGTGCCGGAACTGCTCGAAGAATGCGCCCGCTGCGGGCATCCCTTCGACATGATGGATACGTCGTTTTTCGTCTCGCGCGAAACGCTCATTGCGAGCGTGGCGCCGGGAATGGCGCTCTGGCGCGAGCGACTGTTCGTGTCGATGTCCAAGAACGCAACCAAGGCCAGCGAATACTTCAACGTTCCCACCAATCGCGTCGTGGAGCTCGGCACCCAGGTCGAGCTCTAGAAAAGCAAACGCCGGCACAGCGGCCGGCGTTTTCAGGGAATAGCGCGGGGTCAGCGGCCGGCGCTACTGCACCGCAAACTGGCCGCGCATGGTCTTGAGCGCTTTGCTTTCGATCTGGCGGATACGCTCGGCGGACACGCCGTACTGGTCCGCGAGATCCTGCAGCGTGGCCTGGTCGGTCTCGCGAAGCCAGCGCGCTTCGATGATGGTACGGCTGCGATCGTCGAGCTTGGCCAAAGCGTCGCGCAGGCCGGCGCTGCGATTGCGATCGGTCTCGATGCGCTCTAGGATCTGCACCGGCTCATCCTCGCTGTCGGTCAGGTACCCGATCGGCGTCAACGATTCACCTTCTTCGCCGGCTTGCGGGTCCATCGCGACGTCCTGGCCGGAAAGACGCGTCTCCATCTCGACCACTTCTTCCGGCTTGACCGAGAGTGCACTCGCGATCGCCCGCGCTTCGGTCGCGGTCAGCGTACCGGCGCGCGGCTTCATGCTGCGCAGGTTGAAGAACAGCTTGCGCTGCGCCTTCGTCGTGGCTATTTTCACCAGACGCCAGTTGCGCAGGATGTATTCGTGGATCTCGGCGCGGATCCAATGTAGGGCGAACGAAACCAGACGGACGCCGCGCTCCGGATCGAAGCGCCGCACCGCCTTCATCAGCCCGATGTTGCCTTCCTGGATCAGATCCGCCTGCGGCAGCCCGTAGCCCAGGTAATTGCGGCTGACCGAGACGACCAATCTCAGGTGCGACAGGACGAGCTGACGCGCCGCGTCGACATCGTCGTCGCGTTGCAGCCTGCGCCCGAGCTCGGTTTCCTGGCTCTGCGTCAGCAGCGGGAAGCGGTTGACCGCCTGCACGTACTGATCGAGGCTTCCCAGTGAAGCGGGTGTGGGGAAGGTCAGCTGCGTCGAGGTCATGGGTGGTATGGCTCCTGTTCGAGGCGATTTTAGCACTCGGGATATGAGAGTGCTAAAGGGTCCGAAAGTTCCGGTTTCCAGCGTGGTGCCAGCGGAGATTGGGTGGCCAGTCGACGAACTTAAGACTTTGATTTCAATCGTTCTTCGACTCAGCGCCGTCGCCCGCTCAGCCTACCAGTGCCTCGACGAACTCGTCGACCTTAAATTCGCGCAGGTCGTCGACGCCCTCGCCTATACCGATCAATTTGAGCGGGACGGGCGTGGACTTGGCGATCGCGGCGACCACCCCGCCTTTGGCGGTGCCGTCCAGCTTGGTCAGGATGAGCCCCGTTAGGTTCAGCGCGGCATCGAAGGCAGCCACCTGCGCTAGGGCGTTCTGTCCGGTGTTGGCGTCGAGCACGAGCAGCGTTTCGTGTGGCGCACCCGGCTGCGCCTTGTCGATCACGCGCCGTATTTTCTTGAGCTCGTCCATCAGGTGCAGTTGCGTGGGCAGCCTCCCGGCGGTGTCGGCGAGCACGACGTCGATCCCGCGGGCGCGCGCGGCGGTGATCGCGTCGAACATGACCGCTGCGGGGTCGCCCCCCTGCTGGGCAATCACGCGCACGCCGTTGCGTTCGCCCCATACCTCGAGCTGCTCGCGTGCTGCCGCGCGAAAAGTGTCGCCGGCCGCAAGGAGGACCGACAGCCCCTGGTTCTGAAGATACTTGGCCAGCTTGCCGATCGACGTCGTCTTGCCCGCGCCATTGACCCCCGCGAGCATGATCACGAATGGTCGCTGCTCGCCGATGCGCAACGACTGCTCCATCGGAGACAGCAGCGTCGACAACGACGCGCGCAGCGCTGCACGTGCGTCGGGTGGATCGCTTCCGCGCGATCGTTTTTGCATGTCGGCAAGCAGATGCGATGTCGCCGCGACGCCGACATCGGCGGCGAGCAATGCCGATTCCAGCTCCTCGAGGGCATCTTCACCGAGCGTCTTGCGACCGATCGGCAGAGTGATCGGTCGCGTGAGCACGTCGCGCGTGCGGCTTAAGCCTTCCTTGAGGCGCTCGCTCCAGGGTCGGGGGGGCGCATCGGTCTTGCGCTTGAAAAGCTCGAACATGGGTGCGGCGCAAGTCAAGTGCATCGTCGAAGCTATAATTCTACCCTTCGGCCTGATCGCGACTGTCCGCTTGCCCCTTTCCCATCAGGTTCGGATCATCGGTGGCGTGTGGCGCGGGCGCCGCGTGCGGTTTCCTCCGCAAGCTGGCGTTCGACCGACGCCGGATCGCGTTCGCGAAACGCTTTTCAACTGGCTGGGCCAGGATCTGCACGGTCAGTCGACGCTCGACCTGTTCTGCGGCAGCGGCGCTCTTTCGCTCGAAGCGCTCTCGCGCGGTGCGGTGCGCGCGGTGGCCGTCGATCGCAATCCCCAACTGGTGCACGCGCTCGCCGACATCGCGGCAGCGCTCGGTGCGCGTGGCCTGGAAGTGCATCGTGCGGACGCGCGGACGTTCCTGCTGCGCGAGGCGCGACGCTTCGATGTCATTTTCATGGACCCGCCCTTCGATCTCGATCCCTGGGCGTCGATGCTGCCTGCGCTGGCCGACCGATTGACCCCCGATGGCGTCATCTATGCCGAATCGGGGTGTGCGTTGGCGCAGCCCACTGGGTTCGAAATCCTGCGCCGCGACAGGGCAGGTCAGGTGCATTATCATCTGCTCCGCCCAATGCGACCCGCCTGACCCAGCATGCTCACCGTCGTCTATCCAGGAACCTTCGACCCCATTACCCGCGGCCATGAAGACCTGGTCCGCCGGGCGGCGAAACTGTTCGACCGGGTAATCGTCGGCATCGCCGACAGCGAAAGCAAGCGGCCGATGCTCACCACGCAGGAACGCATCGGGCTGACCCGCGAAGTCCTCGGCGGGTACGTCAACGTCGAGGTGGCCGGATTCTCGGGGCTGTTGATGGATTTCGTGAACGCAGTCGGCGCGCAGGTCGTGGTCCGCGGGCTGCGCGCGGTCTCGGATTTCGAGTACGAATTCCAGATGGCCGGAATGAACCGCAACCTCTACCCCGAGGTCGAAACTCTTTTCCTCACTCCTGCTGAGCAATATCTGTTCATGTCCTCGACGATCGTCCGTGAAATCGCGCGCTTCGGCGGCAACATCAGCAATTTCGTCCATCCCGCGGTAGAGGCGAAGCTCAAGGCAAAGGTCGGCGCCGCCCAGGTCCCGCGCGGTGCCTGAACGCAATGGCATTGCTTATCACCGACGAATGCATCAATTGCGATGTCTGCGAGCCCGAGTGCCCGAACGGCGCGATCTCGCAGGGGGTTGAGATCTACGTGATCGATCCGCGCAAGTGCACCGAATGTGTCGGTCACTTCGATGCGCCGCAATGCGTCGAGGTTTGCCCCGTCGACTGCATCCCGCTCGATCCGCAGCACGTCGAAACGCGCGCCGCTCTGCAGCTCAAGTACGAAGCGCTGATGGCGGCGAAAGCGGTCCCGGAAACAACGGGGACCAAGTCCTAGGCGGCGTTTGCCGCCTGCGGCACCAGCTCCGGCTGATCGATGATCACGTCGATGCCGGCGAGCTCGACGCCGAGCGCATCGAGCTGCAGGCGAACCCCCGCCTCGGCTTGCTCGAGTTCGCTAACGCGCTCCTCGAGCTCGTCGCTCGCGCGATGGATGCGCTTGACGCTTTCCAGCCGGCGACGCAGCTGCAGGTGATGCTCGCGCACCTGGGTCTCCAGCGGCGCCATGACCGTCTTGAGCCAGCTGTCGAGGTCGCGGTTCGCGATGTCGTAGACGTGCTTGACGCGGATCGCGACGGTTTCGAAAAACCGCTTCATCAGCGTGAACTTCGCCTTGCTGACCATGTTCCACAGCGTGTTGAAGTGCACGTTGTACGCACGTTCCAGACGCTCTACTTCCTTCTGATACTTGAGCATCGAGAACGGCGGCGGAGTGAAGGCCTCGAGCCCGTGCTCGCGCGCGAAGCGCACATACATCGCCTGCATCATCTCGTGGATTTCGGCAGTCTGCCGGCCGCTCCGGTCGAGGCTTTCGCGGATGCTTGCGAAGAAATCGTTCATCGCCGAGCGCACACCCTTGGTGAAGGGACTCGACTCGATGCGCTTTCGCGTCTGCGCGGCGGTGCCGCGCAGCGTCTCCAGCCCGATCGATTCATAGAGCGCATTGGTGTGCTGCGTGAAGACCGTGCGCAGCGCCGTGTAGCGCTGCATTCCGCGCTCGAACAGGTCTTTCTCCTGCTGAATGCGCTCCATCATGTGCCCGACGACGTCCTGGTTCTTGCCGCGCAGTCCGCGCAATTCGGCGAGCTGCTCGCGAATGCCTGCGATGCGGCTCTCGAGGATGGTTCGCATCGACGCTGCGAGCAGCCGGATCTCGGCTCGCGTCGCCGAGCCGACGATCTGGCGCTTCGCCGGGATCAGTTCTTTGGAGAGCGCGAGCTCGAGTTGCGGCAGACGACTGCGTGCAAGCAGCGCGTCGTCGCCATTCACTTTGGCCAGCAGCCCTTTCTGGGCAGACACCGGGAACACTTGCGCCGGCGGAAGCTCGAGAAGCTGCGCGCTGGTGCGCACCTGGCGCGCGATCTCGGCGTCGACTTCCTGAGGCGTTCGAAGGTCGTCCCACAGTCCATCGATCTTGTTGAGGATCACCAGCCGGCCTTCCCTGCTGGCGGGGTTTTCGCCGACCAGATGGTTTGACCACACGTCGATGTCGGTCTTGGTGACGCCAGCGTCGGCCGCGAGAATGAACAGGATCGCGTGCGCGTTCGGCAGCAAATTGAGCGTGAGCTCGGGCTCGGTGCCGATCGCGTTCAATCCCGGCGTGTCGAGAATGACCAGCCCCTGCTGCAGCAACGGATGGGGGAAATTGATCACGGCGTGGCGCCAGCACGGGATCTCCACGACCCGTTCGTCGGCACCGGCGGTCCTCGACAGCACTTCGCCGTCATCATGGAGCCCATACTTGCGTGCGAGCGCGACCGGCACACGCTTGACCTGCGAGACTTGCGAGAGCACCTCGCTCATCTTGTCCGCAGACGACATGTCGAGCGGAAGCGTTACCCACTCGTCGGCGTAGTTCTTGAATTCGACGACGCTGCCGTTGCGCGCTCGCGTTTCGATTGGAAGGAGACGAATCGATGGTGGCCGCGACGAATCGTAGAGCAGCTCGGTCGGGCACATGGTCGTGCGTCCCGCCGCCGACGGCAGCAGACGCTGTCCGAAATCGGCAAAGAAGATCGCGTTGATCAGCTCGGACTTGCCTCGCGAAAACTCGGCAACGAAAGCGACAACGAGCTTGTCCTGGTGCAGCCGCTCCAGCAGGTGCTGGATGGCGAGGTCGGCGTTAGCGTCCGCCAGCTCCTGCTGCGACAACCAGTCGTGGAGGCGGGAGATGCCTGAAGACAACCGGCGGCGCCAGTCGCTGTAGGCTTCAAAACGCGCTGCGAGGTCTTTGGACTGCATCATGTCGCCGCCCCCCTCGGCGGAATGCTGCAAACAAACATGCGCGGTTCCACCCGGCAAGAACGCAGGGTGGCAGTGGCCCGGGAAACTCTAGCACAAAGCGCGCCAAATGAAGGGCACGGGGGATCTTGTAGTTACTTCTGACAGGTGGGGCAGTAGGTCGTCGCGCGGCCCGCCTGCCGAGTCGCCCGAATCCGTGTTCCGCACACTCGGCACGGCTGGCCCGCGCGCCCGTACACGAAGTAGTCGAGCTGAAAGTTTCCGGCCCGCCCATCGCTGTCTACGTAGTCGCGCAGCGTGCTGCCGCCGCGCGCAATCGCCGCGCTGAGCGTTTCGCGCACCGCGACGATGAGGCGTTCGCAGCGGGTCTTCGCGAGACGATTGGCGCGCAGCGTCGGGCGGATGCCTGCGCGAAACAGCGCCTCGCTCGCGTAGATATTGCCCACCCCCACCACCACGTCGCTGTTCATCAGGGCGGGTTTGATTGCGCCGGTGCGCCGGCGCAGCGCGCCGTGCAGATAATCCGCGGTGAATGCGGCTTCGAGCGGCTCGGGGCCGAGCCTGGCCAACAGCGCATGGGTGTCGTGCGTAGCGCTCCAAAGCATGGCACCGAAGCGCCGCGGATCGTGGTAGCGCAGCACCCGACCGTTGCCGAATCGGATATCGACGTGGTCATGCGGCCGTCGTGGCGGAGCATGTTCGTAGAGCCGCAGGCTTCCGGTCATGCCCAAGTGGACGATGAGGACTCCCGCGGTTGTTCGAAAGAGTAGGTACTTACTGCGACGGTCGATGCTATCAACTACCGAGCCCACCAGTTTCTTTGCCAGATCGCCGGGAACCGGCCAGCGCAATCGACGGTCGTAGATTCGCACCGCCGTCACTTTCTGCCCTAGTACGTGGGGCACGAGACCGCGTCGCGTGGTCTCGACTTCGGGAAGTTCGGGCATTTGGGGGGACAGGCGGCGTTTGTTGCTCTGCCCAATATACCCTAAGATTTGGCTCATATTGGCCGGCATCCCGCCTGCAGAAAGTGAAGCACATCGTGCAACCTTCCCGCCGTTTCCGCCCTGCCGTTGTAGCGATCGCGCTTGTCATGGGCACATTCGCGGCCTCGCCGGTTTTCGCGCAGGCGCCGACGTCCCCTGCGGCGTCCCCGAGCGTTGAATCGGGCCTGTCCGCAGACATCCTCTATCGCATTCTCGTCGGTGATATTGCACTGCAGCGCGGCGACGCCGCGCTTGCCGCACGCGCGTACTTCGAGGCGGCGCGCGAGTCCCAGGAGCCGCGGCTGGCCCGACGTGCCACCGAAGTCGCTTTGTTCGCGCGCCAGCGCGCACTCGCGCTGGAGTCGGCCAAGCTTTGGCTCGCGCTCGATCCCACTGCAGATCGCGCAAAGCAGATGGTCGCGACGCTCACGCAATCGGGTGCCGGCAACGAACTCAAGGCCGAGCTGGAACATGTTCTCGCGGAGGCGTCGGCCAACGGCACGCTGGGTGATGCATTTCTCCAGTTGAATCTTGCGCTGACGGCGCAAAGCGACAAGACCGCGGTTTACAAGCTGATCGTCGAGCTGGCCAAGCCCTATCCCAACGTTGCCGAGGCTCAATTTGCTGTCGCGCTTGCGGGCTACAACACGGGTCTTGGAGATCCTGAAATCCTCGCCGTCGCGGTACGCGCGGCCGACCGCGCGCTTGAGCTGCGTCCAGGCTGGGAACGCGCTGCGCTGGTCAAGAGCGACATCCTCGCCAAGAGCTCGCCCGAAGGCGCGATCGGATTTCTTAATGCATTCGTATCCGCTGCGCCCGAATCGCGCGGAGCCTCGATCGCGCTCGCTCAGCTTTACGTCGAGCAGAAGCGATTTGCCGAAGCGCGCGAAGTTTTCCAGCGCCTCGCGGTGGCCGACCCTGGCGACAAGGAGCTTCAGTTCGCGATCGCGGCGCTTTCGCTTCAGATGCGCGACTTCGCCACGGCTCAACGCATCTTTACCGTGCTTCAGAAGGAGGGATTCGGCGAGCCCGGCGTGGTCACGTTCTATCTCGCCCAGGTTGCCGAGGAGACGCAGCGCTACGACGATGCGATCGCGCTTTATGCCAAGGTCACCGAGGGTGATCGCGCGTGGATTTCGCAGATGCGCATCGCCGCGCTGATGGCGAAAAAAGGCGATCTGACGGGAGCGCGCCGCTATCTGGCGGATCTCAATCCCGAGGGACGCGACCAGCGCATCGAGCGCGCGCAAGCCGACGCGCAGCTGCTTCGCGATGCGGGCGACAACGAAGCCGCCTATGCGGCGCTGACCGCCTCGTTGGTGACATATCCCGATTCGGCCGAGCTGATGTACGACATCGCGATGGTCGCCGAAAAGCTCGATCGACTGGACGAAGTGGAAAAGCGCCTCGGGCAGGTTATCGCGCTCAAGCCCGACAACGCGCAAGCGCTCAACGCCCTGGGCTACACATTGGTCGATCGCACGCAGCGAACTGCGGAAGGACTGAAGCTGATCGAACAGGCGCTCGCGCTCGCTCCGGCCGATCCGTTCATTCTCGATAGCATGGGATGGGCGCAGTACCGCCTGGGCAATCTCGATGATTCCGAGAAATTCCTGCGGCGCGCGCTGGCCGACCACTCCGATCCCGAAATCGCCGCGCATCTGGGCGAGGTGCTCTGGGCCAAGGGTGAACGCGGTCGCGCTCAGGAAATCTGGCAATCGCAGCTCAAGCAGACGCCGGACAACGCTTTGCTGCTGGAAACGGTTCGTCGTTTCGGCCCGTAACGCGGCTCGCTGATGCCGATGCCGCGGCCGCATGCGTGGTGATGCGCGTGGCCCGCGCCAGCGCGGTTGCCGCGATGGCTGCGCTGACTTGTGCCGCTGCGCTGTTCGGCTGCGCGGGACTACCCAGCGAACGTGGCGGCGATACGGCGCAGGCGGTGAGCTTTCCGCCGGTTCGCGCGACGTTCCAGGCCAGCGGACGCCTTTCGCTGCGCCGAGCCACTCAAGCGCTCACCGCGACGTTTCGCTGGCGCCATCGTGTGACCGACGATGAGATCGACCTCGCTTCGCCACTGGGGCAGACCGTTGCGCGGCTGACTGGGAGCTCCACTGGCGTCTCGCTGCGAATTGCCGATGGCCGCGAATCGAGTGCACCGGACTGGGCGACGCTGACAGCACGCTCGCTCGAGTGGGCCCTGCCGGTGGATGGGCTGGTCTACTGGATTCAAGGCGCGCCGCGTCCAGGGACACCGTTCGAGTCCGAGCGTAGCCCCGACGGCGCCCCCTCGCTCCTGCGCCAGGACGGCTGGACCATCGTCTATCAGGGCTTCACGCGCGACGGCGCGGGCGATCCGCGTCCGTCGCGCCTGACGCTCTCCTATCCGGACATCGAAGTGCGAATGGTCGTCGACGCGTGGGAATGAGCGCCACCGGTCCGCGAATGGTTCGGCTGCCGGCGCCCGGCAAGCTCAACGCATTTCTTCACGTCACCGGTCGTCGGGACGACGGCTATCACTCGATCGAGACGCTGTTCGTGCTCATCAGCCGCGCCGACGCCGTTACGCTCGCGCTGCGCGACGACGGCGCTATCGTGCGCAGTGGCGAGAATCACGGGATCGCCCTCGACGACGATCTTGCGATTCGCGCGGCGCGTGCGCTCCAGCGGCATTGCCGCGTGGAGCACGGTGTGACACTGCGCGTCGATAAGCATCTCCCCATCGGTGGCGGGCTGGGCGGCGGCAGCTCGGATGCCGCTACGGTACTGCTCGGGCTCAACCGGCTGTGGGGTCTCGCGCTGTCGCGCGAGGTTTTGATGTCGCTTGCCCTGGACCTTGGCGCCGACGTTCCATTCTTCGTGTTCGGCGAAACCGCATTCGCGCAAGGCGTGGGCGAGCAGCTTTGCCCGATGACAATGCCGATACTCTGGTACGTGGTTCTCACACCTGCGGTGACAGTGCCAACGCGCGAAATTTTCGCGGCGCCTGAATTGACACGTAACAGCGACTCCGCGAAAATGCGAGTCTTTTCCGAAGGATATGGCCGCAACGACCTATACGCCGTTGCGGCGGCGCGGTTTCCGGATATCGCCCGCTGTCTCGATGCGCTCGCGCAGGAGGCTCCTGGTTCGGGCGCGCGCATGACGGGGTCGGGGGCCTGCGTATTTGCGGCCTTTGCCACCGAGGGCGCCGCGCAGCGGGCGCTTTCGAGGATGCCGGGCGGCATCACCGGTTTTGTCGCGCGATCGATTACCCGCCATCCGTTGTGGTGTTTCGCCTGACATAGCGGACCCGACGTTTTCCCTTGGGGAGTCGCCAAGTGGTAAGGCACCGGATTTTGATTCCGGCATTCGTAGGTTCGATCCCTACCTCCCCAGCCACTCCCTCAAGACGCGGCGCAGTTCTCGCGCGCGGCGCGTCACCGGATTCCGACCATGGCTTTTGACCGGATGCGCATCTTCACCGGCACGGCCAATCCGCGGCTCGCGGAGGCCGTCGTGCGGCACATGAACACCAGTCTCGGGCGCTGTCTGGTGGGCCGCTTCTCCGACGGCGAGGTGATGGTCGAGTTGCTCGAGAACGTCCGCGGCCGCGACGTGTTCATTCTGCAGTCGACCTGCGCGCCGACCAACGACAGTCTGATGGAAATACTGGTGATGGTCGACGCGCTCAAGCGCGCATCGGCGGGCCGCATCACCGCCGCGATTCCCTATTTCGGCTATGCGAGGCAGGACCGCCGCCCACGCTCCGCGCGCATGCCCATCACCGCGAAAGTCGTCGCGGACATGCTCACGACGGTGGGTGTCAACCACTTGATGACCATGGACCTGCACGCCGACCAGATCCAGGGATTTTTCAACATCCCCGTCGATAACATCTATGCGACGCCGGTGCTGCTGGGTGACCTCTGGAAGCAGAACCACGACGATCTGCTCGTGGTATCGCCGGATGTCGGCGGCGTGGTGCGCGCACGCGCGATCGCCAAGAGGCTCGATTCTGACCTCGCGATCATCGACAAGCGCCGTCCCAAGGCCAACGTCGCCGAAGTCATGAACATCATCGGCGATGTCGAAGGACGTTCCTGCGTGATCATGGACGACATCGTCGACACCGCGAACACGCTGTGCAAGGCGGCTTCGGCGCTCAAGGAGAACGGCGCGCGCAAGGTGCTCGCGTATTGCACGCACCCGGTGCTCTCGGGTGGGGCGGTGCAGCGCATCGCCGAATCCGAGCTCGATGAGATCGTGGTCACCGACACGATTCCGCTGTCCGACGAGGCGCGTGCATGCAAGCGCATTCGCGTGCTGTCGTGCGCTCAGCTTCTGGCAGAGACGATGACGCGCATTTCCAACGAGGAATCGGTCAGCTCGCTGTTCACCGAATAGCTTCGTCGCGTCGATCCTCAGCTTGTGAGGGCTTGCGCAATCGGGTTATAATTCAAGGCTTTCCCGGCGCATAGGCCCTTCGCGGTCGGCGCCGGTGTCGCCACCGCGGACGACCGTAACCGACGGGCACGAGCCCCGGAAGGCCGCAGACACAAGGAGTCCTCATGCAACAGCACGAATTCACCGCCTTCGCGCGGAACACCGAAGGACGCGGCGCGAGCCGGCGTCTTCGTCGCAGCGGCCGTGCGCCGGGCATTGTCTACGGCGGCAGCACAGCGCCGCAGCCGATCGAAGTCGATCACAACGCGCTCATCCATGCGCTCAAGCGCGAAGCATTCCACTCGTCGATCCTGACCATGAAGTTCGACGGTGCGTCGCAGCGTGTTCTGCTTCGCGACGTGCAGATGCACCCGTTCCGCAACGAAATTCTGCACGTCGACTTCCAGCGCGTCGACGAGTCGCGCAAGATCCATATCAAGGTTCCGCTGCACTTCACGCACGCCGAGGACTCTCCTGCGCACAAGACGACCGATGCGATCATCAGTCACGTGCTCACCGACCTCGACGTCTCGTGCCTGCCCAAGGACCTGCCGACGTTCATCGAGGTGGACTTGGCGGCCCTGGCGGTCGGGCAGTCGATCCACGTCTCGGATCTAAAGCTGCCCGCGGGAGTTTCCGCGGTCACGCGCGGGGCCAACGATCCGGTGGTGGTGACGGCGATCATTCCTCGCGTGGTCGTCGAAGTCGAGGAGACTGCGGTTGCTGCCGAAGGCGTCGCGACCGAAGCGGCTGCCGGCGAAGAAGCGAAGCCGGGCGACAAGGCTGCCGAGAAAGGTCCGGAGAAAGGTGCCGAGAAGAGCGCCGACAAAGGTTCGGAAAAATCCGCGGGCAAGAAAGACGACAAGAAATAAGTCGACACGACCGATCCGCCGATCGGAAACGGGCCCGCGCGGTGACAGCCGGCGGGCCTTTTTTCTACGAAGCCGTCACTTCTTTCATGGCCCACCCATTGCGCCTCATCGTCGGCCTCGGCAACCCGGGTCGTGAATACGCGGCAACGCGCCACAATGCGGGGGCATGGTTCGTCGACGCGCTCGCGACGCGGTTGAACGTCGCGCTGCGCGGCGAGCCCAAGTTTTATGCGCGCGTCGCCGGATCGGAACCGCGGATTGCGATTCCCGAGACCTTCATGAATCGAAGCGGGCTGGCGGTCGCGTCACTGGCCCGCTTCTATCGCGTGTCCCCTGGCGAGATTCTGGTCGCGCACGACGAGCTCGACCTCAAGCCCGGCGCGGTGAAGCTCAAGCTCGGTGGCGGCTTCGCGGGCCACAACGGATTGAAGGACATCGCGTCCGCGATCGGCACCGGCGAATTCTGGCGGGTACGCATCGGGATTGGTCATCCACGCGACGGCGCGCTGTCGGAACAGGAAGTCGCGGACTTCGTGTTGCATCCGCCCACGCGAGACGAGCGACCCGCGATCGACGATGCGATAGCGCGCGTGCTCGTGGTCTGGCCGCGACTCGCCTCTGGCGAAACCGAGCGCGCTATGCACGAGCTGCACACGCGGCCACGCGGCGACACACCACCGAAGGCAGCGGCTCCATGAGCGTCAAGTGCGGCATCGTCGGACTCCCCAACGTCGGCAAATCGACGCTGTTCAACGCGCTGACCAAGGCGGGGATCGCTGCCGAGAATTACCCGTTCTGCACCATCGAGCCGAACGTGGGCATTGTCGAGGTTCCCGATCCGCGCCTCGCAGCGCTCGCTGCGATCGCGAAGCCGGAGCGCGTCCTGCCGGCCGTGGTGGAATTCGTCGACATCGCGGGGCTGGTCGCGGGCGCGTCCAAGGGCGAGGGTCTGGGCAACCAATTCCTCGCCACCATTCGCGAGACCGATGCGATCGCGCACGTCGTGCGCTGCTTTGACGACGATAACGTCATTCACGTCGCCGGAAAGATCGATCCCGTTTCGGATATCGAGACGATCAATACCGAGCTTGCGCTGGCGGACCTAGCGACGGTGGAGAAGCAGCTCTCCAAGCACACGAAGATCGCGCGATCGGGTGGCGACAAGGAAGCCGCGCGCCTGGTTGCGGCCTTGGAAAAGATCAGCGCCGCGCTCGATCAGGGTAGGCCAGCGCGTTCAGTCGAGCTCTATGCCGAGGAGCGCGCGGTGTTGAAGCCGCTGTTCCTGCTCACGATGAAGCCGACCATGTACGTCGCGAACGTCGCCGAGCATGGATTCAAGGACAACGCGCTGCTCGCGCGCGTCGAGCAGTACGCCAGCGCCGAGGGCGCGCCCGTGGTGGCGATTTCGGCCGCGGTCGAATCGCAGATCGCCGATCTGGCGCCCGACGACAGAAAGATCTTCCTCGACGACATGGGGCTCTCCGAGGCCGGACTCGATCGAATGATTCACGCGGGATACAAGCTGCTCGGGCTCGATACGTATTTCACCGCCGGTCCCAAGGAAGTGCGCGCGTGGACCATCCGCCATGGCAGCACTGCGCCGCAGGCGGCCGGCGTGATCCATACCGATTTCGAGAAGGGCTTCATCCGCGCCGAAGTCATCGCCTTCAATGATTTCATGGTCTGCAAGGGCGAGCAGGGCGCAAAGGAAGCCGGTAAGATGCGCGTTGAAGGCCGTGACTACGTGGTCAAGGACGGCGACGTGCTGCACTTTCGCTTCAATGTCTGACGCGTGATCCGATCGCAGCGCTAACGCGCGCTCCGCGCTATCGACCCCGGAATCTGCCCGTGAAACCATCGCTCCCGATCTGGCTTGCGGGTGCGCTCGCGACAGCTATTTTCTTGCTCGCCGCGTGCGTCCAGCTGGGCGGCGGTCGCTTCGAGCCCCCCGAAGTCGCGGTCGAGTCGCTCAGGATCTTGCGCATCGTCGATGCCAAGGCTGACTTGACGATCGGTCTTCGTGTATACAACCCCAACGAATTCCCCCTCTCGGTCGACCAGCTTGAGTTCGCGGTGACGATCGACGGTCGAAACGCAGCGTCAGGACACACGTCGCGCGTAGGCGAACTGCGCGCGCACGGCGACGCCAGCGTCGAGGTCGCTGGGCGTGTCGACATCGGCGCCGTGGCCACCGCGCTCATGACGCTCGCGGCGCAGGTGCCGATCGACTACACCGTCGGCGGGTCGGTGACGCTCACCGACGGCACCAGGCTCCCCTTCGCGAAAAAAGGACGTGTTCCGGTCACGCGTGTCGACCGCGGATTCGGCCCCAGGGCGCCATGAGCCGGGGTGTTCGCTTCACCAAGATGCAGGGATTGGGGAACGATTTCGTCGTCTTCGACGCGGTCACCCAATCCATCGTACTCGACGCGGGCGAGGTCCGGCGCATCGCCGATCGTCACTTCGGCATCGGCTGCGACCAGGTGCTGGTCGTCGAGAAGCCGGCGCAGGCCGGCGTCGATTTTCGCTACCGCATTTTCAACGCGGACGGCGCAGAGGTCGAGCAATGCGGCAACGGTGCGCGCTGTTTCGTGCAATTCGTTCGCGCGCGCGGCCTGACCGACAAGCGCGTGATACGTGTGGAGACGCGCGGCGGGATCATCGAGCCCGCGCTGGAAGCCGATGGCCAGGTGAGCGTCGACATGGGCCGGCCGCGTTTCGCACCCGCCGAGATTCCGTTCCTGAGCGATAGCGACGCCGTCGTGCAGCCGCTCGACGTCGACGGACGCCGCGTGTCGATCACCGCGGTATCGATGGGCAACCCGCATGCGGTGCAGGTGGTCGCCGACGTCGATGCCGCCCCGGTTCGCACGGAAGGACCGCTGATCGAGCAGCACGCGCGGTTTCCGGACGGCGCGAATGCGGGCTACATGGAGGTGGTCGATCGCGCTAACATTCGCCTGCGCGTGTGGGAACGTGGTGCCGGCGAAACGCTGGCCTGCGGCACGGGGGCTTGTGCGGCGGTCGTCGCAGGTATACGGCGCGGACTGCTCGATGCCGAGGTTCGCGTGGCGACGCACGGCGGCGAACTCGCCATCGCATGGGCCGGCGCGGGCCATCCGGTGTGGATGACCGGCCCCGCGCAGACAGTGTTCGAAGGCGAGTGGGAGATCGGTTTCCGGAGAGCTGCAGATTCGGCCACCGAGGGTAAGGCGGCTGCAACGCAGCCAACGATCAACGAGAGGAACACTTGATGGATTCCAAGGCCGTCGCCGATTATCTGCAGCAGCACCCGGAATTCTTCGACGAGTACGCCGACGTCCTGTCCGAGATCTACGTTCCGCATCCGCACGGCGGCCACGCGATCCCGATCGCCGAGCGCCAGATCGTCACCCTGCGCGAAAAAAATGGCCAGCTCGAGACCAAACTGCGCGAGCTGATCCAGTTCGGCAGCGAGAACGATGCCATCAGCGAAAAACTCCACCGTTCGACGCTGGCGCTGTTTTCGGCGATGGACCTCGAGACGACGCTCGGCGTTCTCTACCACAGCCTGGTCGACGATTTTCAGATTCCGCAGGTCGCCCTTCGGCTGTGGGGCAAGGTGCCGGAGCAATCGTATTTGCCCGAGCTGGCGGCCACGAGCCAGGAACTTCGCGACTACGCGGCAACGCTGGGTTCGCCGTATTGTGGCGAGCAGGCCCCGTTCGAATCGCGCGACTGGTTCGAGGGTGGAGCGACACTCCAGTCTTTCGCCTTCCTGCCGCTGCGCACGCATCAAGCGTTCGGTCTGCTCGCGCTGGGCAGCGACGACCCGGGGCGATTCTACCCGGGCATGGGCACGATGTACCTCACCCGCCTCGCCGAGCTCGCCAGCGTCGCGACGGCGCGCTTCCTGCCGCAAGGCTGACCGATGAAGAGCGCGGCGCGCAGGGACGCACCGCCGGGCGTTCCGCGCGGCGACGATGCGCTACTCGACGCATGGGAGCGGCATCTGGACACCCGCCCTGCTAACACCCGCGTCGCCTACGCGCGCGACGCGCGCGCGCTCAAGGCGCTCGCTGGCGATGCCGCGCTGTCGGCGCTGTCTTCGGCCGAGATCCGGCGCTGTCTGGCGATGCTGCATCAACGCGGCTTGAGCGCGTCAAGCCTGGCACGCATGCTCTCGTCGTGGCGCGCGTTCTATCGATTTGTGATCGAACGTGACCCTCGGCTCGTCGACAATCCCTGCGTCGGACTGCGCGCACCGCGCGGCGCGCGTCGCCTGCCTTCCGCACTGTCGCCTGACGAAGCCGCTCAGCTGCTCACCGCAAGGCAGGGCGGCGATGGCGTGCTCGAGGTGCGCGATCGCGCTCTGTTCGAGCTTGCGTATTCATCCGGGCTGCGCGTCTCCGAGCTCGCCGGACTCGACGTGAACGCGCTCGACCTCGTTGGTGGCGAAGTACGCGTGTGGGGCAAGGGATCCAAGGAGCGCATCGTGCCCGTCGGCGGACCCGCACGCGAGGCGTTGCGTGCGTGGCTGGCGCAGCGCGGAAGCCTGTCGCCGCAGGAAGTCGCGCCGCTGTTCATCAGCCGGTCGGGACGTCGCCTCGCGCCGCGGGCGATCCAGCAGCGGCTGGCGGCTTGGTCGATCAAGCAGGGTCTTCCGCGGCACGTCCATCCGCACATGCTGCGTCACTCCTTCGCCTCGCACATGCTGCAATCCTCGGGCGACCTGCGCGCGGTGCAGGAGCTTCTCGGACACGCCAGTATCGCCAGCACGCAGATCTACACGCATCTGGATTTCCAGGCGCTCGCCAAGACCTACGATCAGGCGCATCCGCGTGCGCGCAAAAAGAAGCGGCGCTGAACGTTGTTCGACCGGTGCGCAGGCTCGCCATCCGGGTCGCCCGTGCAGACGGGCCCCGCGGCGACTCTCCAAAAAAACGGGGCGCTTGGCGCGCCCCGAAAGCCACTGAGGAGAAACTAGGACCGAGCTGACGCGTCCTACTCCACACGCTCGCCGTGGAGACTGACATCCAGGCCTTCGCGTTCTTCCTCTTCCGAGACGCGCAGACCGATCACCATGTCGATGACCTTGAGGATGATGAAGCTGCCGACGCCGCTGTACACCAGCGTCGTGAGAACGGCGCCGCCTTGCGCGTACATGCTGGCGTCGGCGCCGCTGATTTCCTTGACGTTGAGCACGCCGGTCAGCAGCGCACCCACGATACCGCCGACGCAGTGCACGCCGAACGCATCGAGCGAATCGTCATAACCGAATGCCTTTTTCACCGAGGTCGCGGCGAAGAAGCACAGCACGCCGGCGGCTATGCCGATGATGATCGAGCCCATCACGCCCACGAAGCCCGATGCCGGCGTGATCGCGACCAAGCCCGCGACCGCACCCGATGCGATGCCCAGCACCGAAGGCTTGCCCTTGGCGATCCACTCGGTGAACATCCACGCCAGCGCGGCCACCGCGGTCGCGACTTGCGTCACCACCATCGCCATGCCCGCGCGACCGTCGGCGGCGACTGCCGAACCCGCGTTGAAGCCGAACCAGCCCACCCACAGCAGTGATGCACCTATCAGCGTCAGCGTCAGATTGAACGGCATCATCGCTTCCTTGCCGTAGCCAATGCGCTTGCCGAGCACCAGCGCGCACGCCAGGCCAGCGATACCGGCGTTGATATGCACCACCATGCCGCCGGCGAAATCGAGCACGCCTGCGGCCGCCCAGTAACCCGAGGGCTCCCACATCATGTGCGCGATCGGCGCATAGATGAGCACCGACCACAGGCCCATGAACCAGAGCATCGCGGAGAACTTCATGCGGTCGGCAAACGCACCGCAAATCAGCGCCGGCGTGATGATCGCGAACGTCATCTGGAACGTCATGTAGACCGATTCTGGAATCGTGGTCGCCAGATGCGAGACGGTGAGCTTGCCCGCTTCCTTCTGGAACAGCATGCCGTTGAGGAACAGCCGGTCCAAGCTGCCGATGAACGAGCCTCCCGGCATGAATGCCAGCGAATAGCCGATGATTACCCAGAGCACAGTCACGAGGCAGGTGATCGCGAAGCTCTGCATCAACGTGGCCAGGACGTTCTTCTTGCGCACCATGCCGCCGTAGAACAGCGCGAGGCCGGGAATGGTCATCATCAACACCAGCGCGGTCGACGTGAGCATCCACGCGGTGTCGCCGGAGCTGATCTTGTCCGCGGGAGTCAGATAGGGCGCGGTGGGCGCGGGCGGGGCAGCATCCGCCGGCTTGGCGTCCGCGGCAGGCGCGGCTCCCGGTGCGGCGGGCGTCGTCGCCGCGGGTGCGGCGGGCGCTGCTGCCGGCGGCGCAGCGGGGGCTGGCGAGGGAGTCGCCTGCGCGACGGTGGTGCTGTCGACCTTCATGTCGGATGTCTTGTCATCTGCGAACGCATGGCTGCAGACGGCAAGACCGCCGACGATCGCGATCAACGTGAGCAATCGCTTCATGGTGTTCCCCTTAGAGTGCGTCCGCACCGGTCTCGCCGGTCCGGATGCGCACGACTTGTTCGAGCTCGAAGACGAAAACCTTCCCATCGCCGATCTTGCCGGTGTTTGCCGCCTTCTCGATCGCCTCGATGACGCGATCAAGCATTTCGCTCTTGATCGCGGCCTCGATCTTGACCTTGGGCAGAAAATCGACCACGTATTCGGCGCCTCGATAAAGCTCCGTGTGGCCCTTTTCCCTCCCGAAACCCTTGACCTCGGTGACGGTGATGCCCTGCACGCCGATCGCCGACAAAGCCTCGCGGACTTCGTCGAGCTTGAACGGCTTGATGATTGCGGTGACCAGTTTCATTGTTCGCCCCTCGAAAATTGCATAGGCCTCGTCATGCAGGGCCCGCGGTTATCAGAACGTCTTCTGGATGTAAGCCGTTCCCGTCGACTTGCCGATGAACGGCCCCGTACCCAACGTATATGCAGGCTTGTTGGCGTTGGTGTCCGTCCAGTAGCCCCCGACGGTCCAGCCACCTGCCCACGAGTACGTAATGCCTGCCTTGTAGTCGGTGTAGTT
>DASXBS010000169.1:0-3422 GCA_036491555.1 Casimicrobiaceae bacterium | reverse complement strand
GTACAACCTGTGGGACCGCAACCCGGTCACGGTCCACGCGCAATACCTGCGATTGCATGGCAAGGTCTATCGGCCGCCGGCGCCGCAGTTCGCGAGCTATTGATCGCCAACCGATACTCGACGGTCCCTTATTCGACGAGGCGACAATGATCTCCAGACGAATAGTTCTCCTGATGTTTGGAATCGCGATCGCGGGCGCTCCCCTGGCGATTCGCTGCGCGCGTTCGTATGCGCAGCAGGCGGCGGCTCACGACGTTCCCGCGGCGCGAAGCGGCACGGTCGTGATGCTCTGCGACGGCAAGACCAGTATCGAGGTCAAGGACTTAAAGCCCGGACAGACGATGTCGCGCGCGCGAGCGCAGGCCGCGAGCAACGAATTGATGGACCGGTGGCGACGGGCGCATCCAGGCGAGCGATGGGAAGTCGCCCAAGCCACACCGCCTAGCCCCAAGGCCTCGACCGCGACAATATCGGGTACCCAGGCCCCTGCGGCGGCGCCCTCGCTGGCGGTTCAGCAGGGCGACACGTACGCGAGCTTTCAGCCGCGCGACTACAAAGTATGGAAAGCCGAGACCGACAAGTTCGTCGCCGAGGGCAAGCGCGTTTTTCACGACGACAAGGCGCTCGGCAGCACGATCGGAATAAGCTGCGATATGTGCCATCCCGACGCCGCCAATACGCATCCCGAGACTTATCCCAAGTATCAAGTCCAGCTTCAGCGGGTCGCGCTGCTGCGCGATATGATCGACTGGTGTATCGAGAACCCAATCAAGGGCAAGGCGCTCAACTCCAACGATCCGAAGCTGCGCGCGCTCGAGGCCTACATCTACGCGCAGCGCAAAGGCGTGGCGCTCGAATACGGCAAGCACTGACTACGTCAAGCGTTGATTCGGAGAGGCCCCATTGTGACCGTCAGCCATGCCCTTAATGCGGGACACGGCGGGCGGCGCCCAGGGGGAACTTACGGCGTGGAAAAGTCAATCAGGAAAAATCAATCAGGATGATGCGCAAAGGGTTCACATGGGCGCTCGCCATGGCGATCGGATTTACGCTCGCGCCACGTCTCGCACGCGCGCAACCGGCAGGGGCCCAGCCGGGCGAAATCCGCATCGTGGTGAACGGCGTGCGCAATCAGAAAGGCTCCGTGATTTGCTCCCTATGGTCGAGCGCGAACTCCGCTGAATTTACCACTGTCGGCACGGAGTTCCGTAAAATTTCGGTGCCTATCGAGGGCAACAAGGCTGTGTGCGAGTTCAAGGGGCTGCCGGCCGGCGCGTACGCCGCTACCGTGTTTCATGACGAAAACGGCAACGGCAAATTCGACCGGAGGTTCGGTTATCCGCTCGAGGGTTACGGATTCACCAACAACGTATATCCGACACTCAGGGCACCATCATTCGATCAGTGCAAGTTTCAATACTCGGGCAAGGGCGTGCTCACGCTTTCGATCGATATGATCTATCGTTAGTTTTTCGCTAGTTCTTGCGCCAGTTCTCGTAACGCTTAGCGCAACACGTCGTCATCGCGCGGCGCGACCGCGACGTTCCGCGGCGGCGGAGTCGGCGGCTGGATACAACGTCATCCGTATGCCGTGGCGCGGACGCAGCGTAATCAGGGGATGGAGTTCCACCGGATGTCCGGGCACGAGGCGTAGCCGGTAGCGCTGGGCTATCGTCGCGACGACCAGTTGCGCCTCGGTCGTCGCAAACGCGTTGCCGATACATATTCGCGGGCCCCCGCCGAACGGCAGGTAGGCGAAGTCTGGTCGCCGCTGGGAGCGCTCGGACGAAAAGCGTTCGGGGTCGAAGCGTTCGGGCTCCTCCCAGAATGAGGGATGGCGATGGGTGACGAAGCTGCAGATGATGATGTTGGTCCGGGGCCGCACGGGGTAGCCGCCGATCTCGTCCTCGCCGATGGCGTTGCGCGAAATCGCCCACGCCGGCGGATAGAGCCGCATCGATTCTTCGATCACCATCCGCGTGTAGCGGAGTTGTGGCAGGTCAGGCGCGCCCGGCGCGCGCTCCCCGAGCGTGCTCGCGATCTCGTCGTGGAGTTTGTTCTCGGCTGCGAGGTTTCGCGCGAGTAAGTACCAGGTCCAGGCGAGCGCGTTGGCGGTGGTTTCATGACCGGCCAGCAGCAGCGTCAGCACTTCGTCGCGCACCTGGCGCGGCGTCATCCCCTTGCTGGTCTCCTCGTCGACCGCCTCGAGCAACATCGAGAGCAAATCCTCGTTGCGATACGTCGCGCGGCGGCGCGCGTCGATTATTTTACCGACCACCTCGTCGAGCGTTTGTACGGCGGCGCGAAAGCGCCGCTTGCGCGGCGTCGGGATCATCCAGAACATGTCGAGCAGGCTGAATTCGCCCAACTGGCGATTGACTTCGGTCAGCGCCGCGCCGATCGCCTCGGCGTCGTCGCTCACGTCGGCGCTGAACAGAGCCTTGGCCACGATCGGGAGCGTCAGGCGCGTCATCTCGGCCGCGACGTCGAAACTCTCGCCGCTTCGCGCCATCGCGTCCCATCGCTCGAGCATCTCCAGCGTGCTGTTGACCATCAGGTTGCAGAACCCGGCGACCCGATGGCGATGGAACATCGGCGCCATCAGCCGGCGCTGGCGACGCCAAAACTCGCCGTCGCTGGTCAGCAGGCCGTTGCCGAGCAGGCGGCGCAGCACCGCGTAGTCGACGTTGTGCTTGTCGTAGTTGCGATGGTTGTCGTGCAGCACGCGGCCGATGTGCTCTGGATGGGCGAGCAGAAGGGCGCGCGTGGTGCCGAAGCGCAAGCGCACGACGTCGCCGTGGTCGCGAAAGCCGTCGCGCAGAAGTCCGAGCGGGTCGCGCTGCACCTCGCGCAGGCTGCCGAGCACCAGATGCCCGCGCGGTCCGGGCGGTGTGGCGCTACGCGCCAAGATTTTCCTTGAACAACGCGATCGCCTTTTCCCACGCGTCACGCGCTTCGCCCGCGGCATAGACGTCCTTGCGTGTGTCGTTGAAGAAACCGTGCGAGCAGCCCTTGTAGATTTTCACTTCGCCGCGTTTGTTGAACTTTTTGAGCGCCGCGGCCAGCCGGTCAACGTCGGCCCTCGTGATCCATCCGTCATTCTCGCCGTAGGCGTAGAATACCGGGCAGTTGAGATTGCGCAGTTGATCGTCGCCGGGGACCTCGCCGTAAAATGGCGCCGCGGCCTTGATGTCCTTGCTCACGCACGGTAGCGCCATCGCGTAGCTCCCACCCATGCAGAAGCCTATCACCCCGATACGGGCACCTTCGGCTTCTTTCTGTTTCTTGATCCACGCGACCGTGCTCAACAGGTCGTCGACGCCGTCGGCCGGCGCGAGTTTCGACATCAGCTCGCCCGCGACGTTAGGATCCTTGGTCACCTGGTGGCCCAGGCGCGAGTAGAGGTCGGGCGCGACCGCGAA
>DASXBS010000168.1:0-1569 GCA_036491555.1 Casimicrobiaceae bacterium | reverse complement strand
GTTGGCCGTCAGCGCGATGCGCACGGCGATCGGTACCTGCAGCGCTTCCCAGACGCCGGTCGCCATGCCCCAGCCCACCAGCTCGGTGCCGTCGCGCATCGAGCCCGGCTCGGGGTCGCGCTTGTCCCAACCGAAAGCTTCCGCGCCCTGGCGGTAGCATTCGCGCAGGCTCTTGCTGCTGTAGGGCCGGTCGGAGTGCTGGTCGCGATCCGAATAACACCGCAGACGGAGCTCGAGCGGATCGAGCTTGAGGGCGACCGCCAGTTCGTCCATCGCGCATTCGAGCGCGTAGGCGCCGGGCGCGGCGCTGGGGGCGCGCATGTCGCACGGCGTAGCGAGATCGAGCCGCGCGAGCTTGTGCGTGTATTTCGCATGGGCGCTCTTGTAGAGGAGACCGGACCAGCCGGTCTCTTGCCGATAAAAGTCTTCGAATTGCGACGTTACCGTGACCGCATCGTGGGTGATTGCGTCGAGCGTCCCGTCGGCTCTTGCGCCCAGCTCTATCTGCTGGATCATGGCAGGCCGATACCCGAGCACATACATCTGCTGCCGGGTCAGCACGAGGCGCACCGAGCGCTTCAGCGCACGCGCCGCCAGCGCGGCCAGGACCACCTGAAATTGCGGGCGTAGTCCGGAACCGAACGCGCCGCCGACAAAAGGCGACATGACGCGTACGTCGTCCGACTTCATGTCCAACACGCTGCATACATAGCGCTGCACGTTCTGGACGCCCTGCGTCTTGTCGTAGACCGTCAGCTTGCCATCGCCCTCGAAGATCACCGTCGAAGCATAGAGCTCCATCGGGTTGTGATGCTCGATCGGCGTATGATACTCGCCCCGGTGGCACAGCTCGGCTGCGGCAAACGCCCGCTCGGGGGTACCGCGCGGCTTTGGCGGGCCGAACTGGTCGCGGTCCGGCTCCAGTGCGACGGCCGCATGACGCTGGCGATACAAATCCGTGACGTGTGCTTCTTTGCCGTACTCCACGCGGACCAGCGACGCCGCGAAGCGCGCGATCTCTGGCTCCTCGGCGACCACCAGCGCGACCGGCTGCCCGTCAAACAAGACCCTGTCGTCAAAAAGCGGCCGGAACGGCGCTCCTTCCGGAGCTACATCGTCCTTGTAGGCGCTGTCGGTCCTTGCCATGGGTGGCCGATGCTGATGCGTCAACACATCGATTACGCCTTCGATGGAAAGCGCCTCGCTCGCGTCGATGCGCGCGATGCGGCCCTTGGCGATGGTAGATGTGACGAGACTGGCATGGGCGAGACCGGCAGTGTTGAACTCCCCCGCGTATTTCGCGGCGCCGGTGACCTTGGCGCGACCATCGACGCGGGATGTGGCGGTGCCGATGTAAGTCGTCATGGGTCTGCTACTGCTCACCGGATTTTCTTATTGGACTGCGACTGCGGGGTGCCGGCCGCCGCCTGCGTCAGTGCGCGAATGATCGCGCGGCGAGCGAGATCGATCTTGAAGGCGTTGTGCCCAAAGCCCTTGGCGTCGTGCAGCAAGAGGTCTGCAGCGCGGGTGAACGTCGACTGGTTGGTGGGCTGCCCGCGTAGCGCCGTT
>DASXBS010000167.1:0-18749 GCA_036491555.1 Casimicrobiaceae bacterium | reverse complement strand
AAGGTCACCACTCCGGCCCAGCTCGCGGCGCAGATCACGTACTGCAACACCCAACTCGGCAGCGGTTACTTTCCGGAGGACGAGCCGCATATCGGCGCTTACCTAGACGAGCGCTATTATCATTTTCCCCAGGGCAATGTCCAATGAAGCGCGCATCAAACTTAGGCGACAAAGCCACGCTTGCCGCGCAGCATTGCCGCGCTGGCGCGCCGCGCTTGAGCACCGCCGAGCTCAAACCGCTGCTGGCGGCGCTGCCGGACTGGAAGCACGCCGACAAGCGGCTCATGCGGACCTACCGTTTTCCCGACTTCTATCGCACTATCGCCTTCGTCAATGCGCTGGCGTGGATGGCGAACGTCGAGGACCATCACCCCGATCTGTCGGTGCACTACGGTCGCGTAGTGGTCGCGTGGTCTACGCACGACGCCGGGGGCGTCACCCTCAACGACTGCATCTGCGCCGCCAAGACGGACCAGCTCGCGCCGTGATCGAAGGCCTGGTCACGTCGACGCACAGGCGCCACTACGCGGTCGTGCTCGACGACGGACGTCAGGTGCTGTGCGTGCTGCGCGGACGCACGCGTACCCTCGCATGCGGCGATCGCGTCGTGGTCGACGCCAGCACGCCGGGCAGCGGCGTCGTGGTCGACGTGCTTGCGCGCACCTCGCTGTGCTACCGCTCGGACGCGCACCGCGAGAAATTGATCGCCGCCAACGTCACCCAGATCGTGGGTATCGTCGCGCCCGACCCGCCCTATGACGACGAGCTGGTGAATCGCTGGACCATCGCCGCCGAAAGCAGCGAATGCCGGTTCCTGCTGGTCGCCAACAAGAGCGACCTGCCTGGATCGGATGCATTGCTGCCGCGGCTCGCACCGTTCGCGGCGCTCGGCTACCCGGTGATTCGCACCAGCGCGCTCAGCGATGCGCGCGAGCTCGTTCCATGGCTCGCCGGCCAGCGCAGCGTGCTGGTCGGCCAATCGGGCATGGGCAAATCGACGCTCATCAACGCGTTGCTTCCCGGCACCGCCGCCCGCATCGGCGACGTGTCGGCATCGCTGCAGACCGGACGGCACACGACCACGCAGACGACGCTCTACCCGATCGACGCCACGAGCTGGATCGTCGATTCGCCCGGCATGCAGGAGTTCGGGTTGGCGCATCTGGAACCGGAGTACATCGCGCACGCCTTTGTCGAGCTGCGTCCGCTGCTCGGCCACTGTCGCTTTCGCAATTGCCGCCACGACCTGGAACCCGGCTGCGCGGTCCAGCACGCGGTCGCCGCTGGTGACGTGCTGCCCTGGCGCCTCGACCTTCTGCATCGACTGCTCGCCGACAGCGAGCGGCGCGAGCGCACCTGGGAATAGCGCCGGACGGCTGTTACGGGGCCCAGTACGCGAGCGTCAGCAGCAGAAGCAGGACCAGCCATACCAGCAACGCGCGCCACACCAGCCCCGTGGCGCTCGGCATGGTGTCGGCGTCGGTGGGATCGCTCACACCCAGCTCGGGGCGGAATTCCGGATCGTCGGTGGCCGAGGTCAAAGTCCCGCCCAGGGCGCAGCCGAGCGCGCCGGCAGCACTGGCCAGCAGAATGCCCTCTTCATGCGACGGCCACGTGCGCGCCTGCGTACGCCAGCAATAGACCGCGTCCTCGAAATCGCCGACCACCGCGAAGCTCATCGCGGTCAGGCGCACCGGGATCCAGTCCAGCCAATAGAGCAGGCGTGCGACCGGGTGGCCAAAGCGGGCGAGCTGCGCTCCCATCGGCGTCGTCGCCTCACCGCGCCACTGCTCAGCGAGCAGCGAAGTGAGCCGATACAGCAGTGCGCCCGCGGGTCCGGGTGCCAGCAGGAACCAGAACAGCGTCGCGAAAATGTTCCGGTACGCGTCGAGCACCCCCTGCTCGATGGCGAGCTTGGGAATCTCTCCAGCGAGCGCGCCACCGGCATCGCTTCCTCGCCATGCGATCAGCCGCCTGCGCGCGGCGACTACGTCGCCGGCTTTCAGCGCATCGGCGATGGCGGCGTACGCTTGGCTGAAGGATCTGAATCCCATCACCACCACCAGCACCAGCGCGCTCCACAGCATGCCCACGAGCACGGTCAGCTGTATGAGCAGCAGATAGACGCCGCCGGCGACCAGCACCGGCGGCACCAGCGCCAATGCGGTGGCGATCGCCCCCTGCTGTGTCGTTCCGGCGTTGAGGCGGCGCTCCAGCGCACGCGCATAGCGGCGGAACCCGTGCACCAGCGTTGCGCGCCAACGGACACCGCGCAGCTGCTCGAATGCGAGCGCCGCGATGACCGCCACGAAATTCACCGCGACCTCATTTCAGAAGCGCCTTGTTCACGTCCTTGAACAGTTGCGTGGCGGCCTCTCCGAGCCACTCGAACACGACCATCTCGCGCGACACGATGCGAACCCCCTCCTGGCGCATCCGCGCGAGTGCAAGGTCGCGATCCTCGACGCGGCGCGACCCGACGGCGTCGGCGACGACGAACACGTCCTTCCCCTCGTGGTGAAGCTCGAGCGCAGTCTGGAGCACGCATACATGCGTTTCGAAGCCGGCGACGACGATCTGCGGACAGTCGCTTCCCGGGAGCGATTGCATGCACGATGCGGCGACGCCGGAGAAATGCGTCTTGCAGGCGATCGCGCTTTCGGGCAACAGCGCGCGCAGCTCGGCGACCAGCGGTCCCAGGCCCTTGGAATACTGCTCGAGCGCGGCCACCGGAACGCCGATGCGTTGCGCGGCCTCGATCAGCCCGAGGCATGCATCCAGCACGCGCCGGCCGTCGGCGATCACCGGCAGCATCTTTTCCTGCATATCGACGATCAGCAGCTGCGAGCGCGCGCGATCGATCAGCACCGACGGACCTTCGGCATGCCCAGCATCAGGTGCGAAGCTCGGACCGGTTGCGGTACTGGTCCAGCGCCTCGGGATTGGCTAGCGCCTCGATGTTCTTCACCGGCTCGCCGGCGACGGCGTTGCGCACGGCGAGCTCGACGATCTTGCCGCTCTTGGTGCGCGGGACGTCGGTCACCTGCACGACCTTGGCCGGAACGTGGCGCGGCGTGGTATTGGCGCGGATCTGCCGGCGGATGCGGTCGATCAGCGCATCGTCGAGCACCAGGCCATCGCGCAGGCGCACGAACAGAACCACGCGCACGTCGCCCGATTCGCCCGGCGGCCACTCCTGGCCGATGACGATGCTCTCCACGACTTCGTCGAGCTGCTCGACCTGGCGATAGATTTCGGCAGTGCCGATGCGAACGCCGCCGGGATTGAGCGTCGCGTCGGAGCGTCCGTAGATGATCATCCCATCGTGCTCGGTGAGTTCGACGAAGTCACCGTGACACCATACGCCGGGAAAGCGCTCGAAATACGCCGCACGGTACTTCGAGCCGTCAGCGTCGTTCCAGAAACCGATCGGCATCGACGGAAATGCCGAGGTGCACACGAGCTCGCCCTTTTGCTCGCGCACCGGATGCCCGTCGCTGTCGTACACGTCGACGCTCAAGCCGAGTCCGCGGCATTGCAGCTCGCCGCGCCACACCGGCCGCGTCGGACAGCCCAGCGCGAAGCAGGAAACGATGTCGGTCCCTCCCGAGATCGACGACAGGCAAATGTCGTCCTTGATGGACTCGTAGACGTAGTCGAAGCCTTCGGGCACGAGCGGGCTTCCTGTTGAGAATATCGTGCGCAGCGCGTCGAGCCGGTATTGCGTGCGCGGAACGAGCCCTGTCTTTTTAAGCGCATCGATGTATTTGGCCGACGTGCCAAAATGCGTGACACGTTCCTGCTCGGCGAGCTCCCACAGGATGCGCCCGTCGCCGACGAACGGCGAGCCGTCGTACAGCAGAAGAGTCGCCCCCGACGCCAGGCCGGAAACCAGCCAGTTCCACATCATCCATCCGCAAGTCGTGAAATAGAACAGCCGATCGTCGGCATTGATGTCACCGTGCAACCGGTGCTCCTTCACGTGCTGCAGTAGCGCGCCACCGGCGCCATGCACGATGCACTTGGGCACGCCCGTCGTACCTGACGAATACATGATGTACAGCGGGTGATCGAAGGGCAGACGCACGTAATCGATGCGGCCGGCACGGTGCGGCGCGAGAAAATCGTCCCAGCTCACGCCCTCTTTCACCATATCGATCGACTTTTGCGCGCCGGCATCGCTGCCGAGGTAGGTGACGCATACGACACGCCGTAACGAAGGCAATCGGGCCGCGATCTCAGCGACCTTCTCCACGATGGGCTGCGGCTTGCCGTTGTACCAATAGGCATCGACCGTGAACAGGACCTTCGGCTCGATCTGGCCGAAGCGGTCGAGCACCCCCTGCACGCCGAAGTCGGGTGAGGCCGACGACCAGATCGCCCCGATCGCAGCCGAGGCGAGCGCGGCGACGATGGTCTCTGGCATATTGGGCATGTAGCCGGCGACGCGATCGCCGGCGACCACGCCGGCGGCAGCAAGCGCCTGCGCCGTTTGCGACACCGCGGCACGCAGCTCGGCGTGCGACATACGGCGTTTGACCTTGTCCTCGCCCCAGAACACCAGCGCATCGGCGGCGGCGTCATGCGAGCGGCGCTCGAGCAGGTTCTCGGCGAAGTTCAGTCGCGCGTCGACGAACCAGCGCGCGCCGGGCATACGATCCTCGTCGACCAGCGTCTGCGTTCCGGGCTCACCGATGATCTGCGCATAGTCCCATAGGTCGCGCCAGAACGACTCGCGGTGCGCGATCGACCATGCGTACAGCGCGCTATAGTCCGGAAGCACGACGCCGTGCCGCTGCGCGGCGCGCGCCGCGAAGTCGGTCACGTTCGCCCGCGCGACGCGCGCGGGGGACGGGCGCCAGAGAGGTTCGATCATGGCTGACCTCGCCACGACTCAGCTAACCACGTCACCCCAGCGTACCGGAACGATCGTCGTGTGAAGCGGGATTTGGGGCGTATTCGTGGTCGGCAACCGAGCGGAACAAAGCGAATCATAACGGCGCACCCCTGATGTCCTGGAAAAGCTAGTCCGGCGCACGCGCATCCGTGGCGGCAATGGCTACTGCGCGCGGGCGATGCTCCATTGCCTCGGCGACGAGTTCGGCGACATCACGGGTTTCAATCGCTCCGTCCTGCCCGAGTGTCCCGATGCCGTCATCCATCATTACGGCGCAATATGGGCAGGCGGTGGCGATAACCGTCGGCGCCTGCGGCAACGCCTGCTCGACGCGAGTCACGTTGATGCGCTTGCCAATCGACTCCTCCATCCACATCCGCGCGCCCCCGGCGCCGCAGCACATCGCCTTTGCCCGACTAAGAGGGAACTCCAGGGGGGTGTCCCTCACCACACTACCAATGATGGAACGTGGCGCCTCATATTCGCCGTTGTGTCGCCCAAGATAGCATGGCTCGTGATAGATGACGCGCTCGAACACCGGGCGCACTTTCAGGCGGCCTTCGGCAACAAGGCGCGCTATCAGCTGCGTATGGTGAATCACTTCGTAGTGACCGCCGAACTCCGGATACTCGTTCTTGAGTGAATTGAACGCATGCGGATCGCAGGTCACGATGCGCGTGACGCCGAGTCCATTGAGCGTAGCGACGAGCGTGGCCGCCAATTGCTGGAACAGCATCTCGTTACCGGCGCGGCGCACGCATTCGCCGGTTGACGACTCGGCGGCGCCGAGGATGCCGACCCTGACGCCCGCCTCCTGCAGCACCTTGACGAACGCAGTGGCGACCTTCTGCCCTCTCGGATCGAATGACTCGGCGGAGCCGACGTAGAACAGGTAGTCGAGTCCTTTGATGTCGTCCACTGTCTGCACGATCGGCACCCCCAAGCCGTTCGCCCACGCACCGCGGGTATCTGCGGCGAGGCCCCACGGATTGCTCTGGACCTCGTAGGCATCGAAGACTGCCTTGAGCTCGTGCGGGAAGGCACCCTCCATCATCACCTGGTGCTGGCGCATCCGGTAGAACTTGCCGAGATGCTCGAGCTCGATCGGACATGCGCTCTCGCAATAGCCGCAAGTCGTGCATGCCCACAACGCGTCCGCGCTGATGACGTCGCCAGCCAGCGGCGGCAGCGGATCGTCGGTGCCTACGGGCAGAGGGCCGGCGACGATCGTCTGCCGGTTCTCCATGAGATGGTGCTTTACGCTGTCGTGCACCCATTTCAGCGCCAGCGGCTTGCCGGTCAGGAACGTCGGGCAAGCCTCCTTGCAGCGACCGCATTCGGTGCACGTGAATGCGTCGAATGCGTCCTTCCAGATCAGATCGCGCGCCGTCCGCACCCCGACCTTCACTTCCTCGCCGTCCGCGGCGTTCATCACGCGATCGAGGTCGACCGAGGGCACGCGGTTCAACGGTCCCGGCTTAGCGAAGAAGAGCCCCGGTATGCCGGTAACGATGTGGAAATGTTCGCCAAGCGGCAGCAACACGAGAAATCCAAACACGGTCAGCATCTGCAGCCAGTAAAGCGTGTGGTACGCGGCGCGCAACACGTTCTCGCTCCACCCGCCGAACGCCGACGCAAGCGCACCACCCACCACAGCGTAACTTTGTTCGTGGGCAATGCCGGGATCCGCGCCCGCCAGCAACGCGAACCGAAAGCCGTCGAACAGCAGATCGGTGATCATGATTGCGGCAATCAGCGACAGGACCAGCACAGCCTCGAGGTTACGCTCCAGCCGCGAGGGTCTAATGACGAACCGCCGCCAGAACGCATAACCGACTGCCGCCAGCACGGCAAGCTCGACAAGATCCTTCGCTCCGGCGAACAGCCCACCGGCCAACCCTGGGTATACGAATCCATCGCGGTAACCGATAACGATCAACTGCACCTTGCGCGCGAGCAAGGCGACAAAGCCGAGGAAAATCACGCAGTGCATCAGCCCCGCCTTCGGATCACCGAAGATCATCCGTGATTGCAGCAATCCATGGACGAAGACCCGCTTGAGACGCGCACCAGGGTGATCCCAGCGGACCTCAGGCTGCAGCGCGGCGACGATGGCGAGCTTGCGCCATGCAAGCCAAAAGAAGCCCGTAAACGCAACGAGCATGAGCAGTGAAATTCCGAGCGGGCTCATCTATGACCCATACGGCAATGTCGTAATGACGCCAAGCTACATTCCACCGTAGTTGGGTCCGCCACCGCCCTCGGGCGTAACCCAGACGATATTTTGCGTCGGATCCTTTATGTCGCAGGTTTTGCAGTGCACGCAGTTCTGGAAGTTGATCTGCAGACGTTGGCCGGAACCGCGTTCGTCGGCGACGAATTCGTACACGCCAGCCGGGCAATATCGCGCTTCAGGGCCCGCGTAGCGCGCGAGATTGACGGCCACCGGCACATTGGGGTCCTTGAGCGTGAGGTGCGGCGGCTGGTTTTCCTCGTGATTCGTATTTGACAGGTAGACCGACGACAGCTTGTCGAACGTGATTTGCTGATCGGGTTTCGGATACGCGATCGGCGTGCATTCGGCGGCGGGCTTGAGCTTGGCATGATCGGGAAACTTGCGGTGGAGCGTCCAGGGTGCCTTACCGCGGAAAACGAGTTGGTCGACCCCCCACAGCGCGGCACCGGCCACGAGCCCCATGTCGAGATACGGCTTGAAGTTGCGCGCGCGATGAAGCTCGTCGTAGAGCCAGCTTGCCTCGAACGCAGCAGGATACGCCACGAGCTCGTCGCGCGTGCGGCCCGCGGTGACCGCGTCGAATGCGGCGTCGGCGGCGAGCAGGCCGGTCTTGATCGCCGCGTGCGAGCCTTTGATGCGGGGCGCGTTGAGGAAGCCGGCATCGCAGCCGACGAGAGCGCCGCCCGGGAAGACAAGCTTTGGCAGTGACTGCAGTCCACTCGCGTTGATCGCGCGCGCGCCGTAGCCAATGCGCTTGCCGCCCTGCAGGAACGAACGCAGCAGCGGGTGCGTCTTGTACCGCTGGAATTCCTCGAACGGCTCCAGATAGGGATTGGTGTAGCCCAGGCCGACGACGAGCCCGAGCGACACCTGATGGTTTTCGAAGTGATACATGAAGCCGCCGCCGTAGGTCGCATTATCGAGCGGCCAGCCGGCGCTGTGCAGCACGAGCCCCGGGACGTGCTTTGCCGGATCGATCTCCCAGAGCTCCTTGATTCCGAGGCCCCATGTCTGTGGATCACGCGCCTCGTCAAGCCGGTAGCGCGCGATGACCTGTTTGCCGAGATTGCCGCGCGCGCCTTCGGCAAACAGCGTGTACTTGCCAATGAGCTCGACGCCGGGCTGAAAATTGGCGGTCGGCCTGCCGTCCTTGCCGACGCCCATGTTGCCGGTCGCGACACCGCGCACCGCGCCCTGCTCGTCGTACAGCACCTCGCTTGCCGGAAAGCCGGCGAAGATCTCGACGCCCAGCTCCTCGGCCTGCTTCGCGAGCCAGCGCACGACATTCGCGAGGCTCACGATGAAGTAACCATCGTTGATGAAACAGTCGGGCAACAGCCAGTGCGGGTTGATATACGCCTTCTTCTCGGTCAGGAGGTAGAAGCGATCCTCGGTTACCTGCGTGTTGAGCGGCGCGCCGCGCTCGCGCCAGTCCGGAAAAAGCTCGTTGATCGCCCGCGGGTCCATCACTGCGCCCGAGAGAATGTGCGCCCCCGGCTCGGAGCCCTTCTCAAGCACGACGACCGATAACTCCTTGCCTGCTGTCGCCGCCAGCTGCTTGAGGCGAATCGCAGCAGAGAGACCCGCAGGGCCGGCGCCGACGATGACCACGTCGTAATCCATCGACTCGCGGGAAGCGCTTGGTTCGGCCGGGCTGCTGGAAGACATGTCGCGTTCGCTCTTGCCCGAAGACTTGGCATCCTAGCGTAATGCGTCAGCGCGCACCATCGGGCAGCACGAGGTCCGCGGGGCCGCGGACATCGCCTTTCGTGCATCCTGTCTCCAGGCTAGGCTCCCCATAACCATGCCGCGCCCCGCACGCCGCTCGAGTCGCCGTGACGATGGCGCCGGAGTGCGGTGTCGACGCGGTCGGAAAACACCCATTCGCCCCACAGTCGCGGCACCGCCGAGTACAGGCGGTCGACGTTGGACATGCCTCCGCCAAGCACGATGACGTCCGGATCGAGGAGGTTGATTACGTGCGACAGCGCGCGCGCAAGCCGGCGCTCGTAGCGTTGAAGGCTCGCGTTGGCCGCGGCATCGCCGGCCTCGGCAAGACGCACGATCTCGCCCGCTGCGAGGAGCTTTCCGCTCGCGGCGCGATGATCGCGCTCGAGACCGGGCCCGGACACGAAGGTCTCGATGCAGCCGTGCTGGCCGCAAAAGCAACGCGGTCCGGGCCGCTCGTCGTCGTCAGCCCATGGCAGCGGGTTGTGCCCCCACTCGCCCGCGATCGCGTTGCGGCCGGTGAGTACCGAGCCGTTGACCACGACACCCGCGCCCACCCCGGTGCCGAGTATCGCGCCGAACACCACCGCCGCACCGCGACCTGCGCCGTCGCTGGCCTCCGACAGCGCGAAGCAGTTGGCATCGTTGTTGATGCGCACCTCGCGCGCGAGCAGGCGCTCGAGATCTGCCTTGATTGGCATGCCGTTGAGACACACCGAGTTGGAGCCGCGCAGCATGCCGGTCGCCAGCGACAACGATCCCGGCGTGCCGATGGCGACGGATCCGCGCGTGCCGAGCTCCGACTCGGAGGATGCCACCAGCGCCACGATCTGCGCCAGGATCGCGTCGTAGTCCTCGCGCGGTGTGGGCAGGCGACGGCGCAGCAACTCCGAACCGTCCTCGGCAAGCGCGACGATCTCGGTCTTGGTTCCCCCCAAATCGATCCCAAAGCGAATCAAGGTCGGCCGCGCATGTTTTCGTTACGAAGGGACGCAGCGGTTGACTCGACGCCGCGCTATCACGGATTATTGCAGAATTACTACAAGAAGGCCGACCCGGGAGGAATGATGCTGCGTTCGCTTTGGATCACCGCGCTAAGGACCGCCGCGCTTTGCGTTGTCGCGCTGCCAGCTGCCGCACAACAGCAGGTGAACGTGATCTGCCCGATGGCCGCCGAATGGTGCAACATGGCCGCGACCGAATTCGAGAAAGCGACTGGCATCAAGGTCGGCCTGACGCTTAAGGGGTCGGGCGAGTCGTTCGCCACCGTGGCCGCCGAAAAGGCCAATCCCAAGCACGACATCTGGTACGGGGGGACGGGCGATCCCCACCTGCAGGCGGCCGAGCAGGACCTGACCATCGCCTACAAGTCGCCGCTGTTCGACCAATTGCAACCGTGGGCGAAAAAGCAGGCCGAGCAGTCGGGATTCAAGACCGTCGGCATCTATCTGGGTGTGCTCGGCATGGGTTACAACACCGAGCTCGTAGCCAAGAAAAAAGCGACCGCTCCCGCGTGCTGGAAGGATCTGGGCCGCGCCGAATACAAGGGCGACCTGCAGATGGCCAACCCCAACGCGTCGGGCACCGCGTACACCACCATCGCGACGCTGGTGCAGCTCTTCGGTGAAGATGAAGCCTTCAAGATGCTCAAGGATTGGAACAAGAACATCTCCAACTACTCGCGGCAGGGCGTAGGTCCGATCAAGGCCACCGCTCGCGGCGAGAACATGGTCGCGGTCGCATTCATTCACGACGTGGTGACGGAGGCGACGGCGGGATTCCCGGTGAAAAGCGTCGCGCCCTGCGAGGGCACCGGCTACGAGATCGGGTCGATGTCGATCATCAAAGGCGCGCGCAATCTCGAGAACGCGAAAAAGTTCTACGACTGGGCGCTGACACCCGCGGCGCAGAAGCTCTCGTACGAATCGAAGTCGTCGTTCCAGCTGCCGTCGAATGTGAGCACGCCGGTATCACCGCTCTCGCCGCGCCCAGCCGACATCAAGCTCATCGACTACAACTTCGCCAAGTACGGCTCGTCGGCTGAGCGCAAGCGGCTGCTCGAGAAATGGGACAAGGAAGTTGGAGGCGGCGCGGTCACTAAGTGACGTATCCGTCCGAGAGCAAGATGCGCAGCATCGCGGCGATCGGAGACCGATGCGTCATCCCGAGAAGCGAAGCGACGAGGGATCTGCTGTCTCGGGCAAGGCTGTACTGCAGATACGTCACCTTGCTTCGAACGACAACGGCGCTTGCATTTGCACTCGCGCTGACCTCGACCTCGGCGCTGGCTCAGGGCACGCTCGCGATGTACTGCAGCTCGCCCGACACCGCGTGGTGCCAGGGCATGGCGAACGGCTTCGAGAAAGCGACCGCGATCAAGGTCAACGTCACTCAGAAAGCGACCGGCGAGCTGTTCGCGCAGATCAAGGCCGAGGCCAACAATCCCAAGGGCGACATCTGGTGGGCCGGGCCGGGCGATGCCTTCCTGCAAGCCGCCGAGGAGGGCCTGCTCGAGACGTATAAATCGCCCAATCTCGACCAGTTGCACGACTGGGCGCGCCGCGAAGCGGAGGTATCGCGCTATCGCGTTGCCGGCGTCTACGGCGGCATCCTGGCGCTGGGCTATAACACCGAGGTGCTCGAGCGGCGCAAACTGCCGGTGCCGCGCTGCTGGTCGGATCTGACCAATCCGATCTACAAGGGCGAAGTGATGTTGTCCAACCCGAATTCGTCGGGAACGGCGTATCTCATGCTCGCCTCGCTGGTGCAGGTGATGGGCGAGGACGCGGCGTTTCGCTACATGAAGGCGCTCAACGCCAACGTCAATCAATACGCGCGCTCGGGCATCGGACCGATGACCGCGGTGACGCGCGGCGAGAGCGGCATCGGCAGCACGGTGCTGCATGGCGTGATCAACGAAATCATGCGCGGCTTTCCGGTGAAGGCGATCCTCCCCTGCGAGGGCGTTGGCTACGAAGTCGGCTCGATGGCCATCATCAAGGGCGCGCGCCATGCCGAGAATGCGCGCAAGTTCTTCGACTGGGCGTTGACCGCCGAGGCGCAAGCCATTGGGCTCGCCGTCGGCGAGTACGCTATCCCGACGAACCGGAACGTGCAGCTGCCGCCGCAGGTGCCCAACCTCGCCGACATCAAGCTCATCAATTACGACAGCGCTAAGTACGGATCGACCCTTGAGCGCAAGCGGCTGCTCGAGCGCTGGGAGAAAGAAATCAACGCCAACGCGCGATGAGATCCAGCCGCAACGCCATTGCGTTCTGGATCGCCCTCGGTGCCGTGGGCTTCCTGCTCCTTCCCTGGTACTCGCTGGAGGCGTCGCTTTTTTCGTTGGGTTGGCTGCGCGCGCTGGGCGACAAGGCGAATGCGCCGGCTCTGCTGCAGGGGATCCTTCACGGACGCACGTGGCTGCTGCCGAGCGGGGCGCTGCTGGTGCTCGCGGCGGTGACGCTGCTGATGCGCAACAACCGCGGGTGGCGCGCCAACGCGCTGCTCAGCATCGGCGGCGCCGGTTTTCTCTACACCTTGCTGCAGGGATTTGCGATCGGTGCGCAGGGATGGTCGTTCGAGGCGCTCGCCAACGTCTTCGGCAAGCTGCCCGAGGGTCAGTTCGGGATCGGTATCGGCGCAACGCTGGTGCTGAGCGCCTTCGCGATGCTGTTCGCGCTGGGGCTCTCCGAGCGCGGCTATTTCCAGGGGGACGGCTTCATCGCCGGCTGCATCGTGGCGGTCCTGGTGTCGACCGCGATCTTCACCTTCTACCCGGTATTCAATATCCTGATAAGCGCATTCCAGGATGACAGTGGAAATCTCGCGCCCTCGGCGTTCCTTGGACGCTTTCTCCAGGAAAAAGTGTGGGGACTGGGGTGCCTCACCGACGGGCCGCGCTGCGGCGTGGCGTGGAACACGCTGCTGCTGGCGCTGATCTGCGGCGCCGGCACGACCGCGCTGGGCCTGTGCTTCGCGCTGGTCGTCTCGCGCACCGATTTCCGCCTCAAGAAACTGTTGCGCGCGATGTCGATCCTGCCGATCATCACGCCACCCTTCGTCATCGGCCTCGCGCTCATCCTTCTCTTCGGCCGCGCCGGCGCGGTGAATCAGGCGCTCGAATGGGCGTTCGGCATCGAGCCCTCGCGCTGGTTCTACGGCCTTCCCGGGCTGATTCTGGCCCAGCTGCTGTCATTCACTCCGATCGCATTCCTGGTCCTCGTCGGCGTGGTCGAAGGTGTGTCGCCGAGCATGGAAGAGGCCGCGCAGACTCTGCGCGCGAATCGCTGGCGCACTTTTGTCGATGTCTCGCTGCCGCTGATGCGCCCTGGTCTGGCCAACGCCTTTCTCATCGGCTTCATCGAGTCGATCGCCGATTTCGGCAATCCCATCGTTCTGGGCGGGAACTTCGGCGTGCTCGCGACCGAAGTGTTCTATTCGGTGGTGGGCGCGCAACTCGACCAGGGGCGCGCCGCGGCGCTCGGCATCATCCTGCTGGGATTCGCGCTCGCCGCGTTTTTCGCGCAGCGCGGGGTGCTTGGCCGCAAAGTGTACACGTCGATGTCGGGCAAGGGCGATTCGGGACTGCCGACGGCGCTTCCCGACCGGGTTCGCCGCCTCTGCTATTCGGTCGCCATTCCGTGGATGACGCTCACAATCGTCATCTACGCGATGGCGTTCGTCGGCGGCTTCGTCGAGCAATGGGGGCGCAACTACACTCCGACCTTGCGTCATTACATCAAGGCCTTCGGCGTAGAGTCGGGACCCAACGGTTTGCTCTGGGTCGGCACCGCATGGAGCTCGTTCTGGACCACGGTCAAGCTCTCCGCGATCGCGGCGCCGGTCACCGCGGTGCTGGGCCTGCTCACCGCCTACGTGCTGACGCGCCACCGCTTTCGCGGCCAGTCGGCGTTCGAGTTTGGGACGCTGCTTTCCTTCGCCATTCCCGGAACGGTGATCGGCGTCTCGTACATCCTCGCGTTCAACGTGCCGCCCATCGAGATCACCGGCACCGCGCTGATCCTCATCGTGTGCAACGTCTTCCGCAACATGCCGGTCGGCGTGCGCGCCGGCATGGCGTCGATGGCGCAGATCGACAAGAGCCTCGACGAAGCGTCGACCACACTCGGGGCGCGCGGATTCACGACACTGCGACGCGTGCTGTTGCCGCTGCTCAAGCCCGCGGTGGTGGCAGCGCTGGTCTACAGCTTCGTACGCTCGATGACCACCGTGTCGGCGATCGTGTTCCTCGTGTCGGCCGAGTACGAATGGGCGACGACCTACATCATCAACCGCGTCACCAACGGCGACTATGGCGTGTCTATCGCGTATTCTTCGGTGCTCATCGTGCTCATGCTCATCATCATCTGGGTGATCGGACGCGTGGTCGGCGTGCGTCGTCTGGGCCGACGCGGGACCGTCGCCGCCGCGCCGGTGGGCGAGCTGGGCGCGAGCGCGGCATGACCTTTGGTTGTACAGCGGAGAACGCGTCGCGATGAAAGCCGCTACTATCGAATTCCGCTCGGTCACCAAGCGCTACGGCGAGGTCGCCGCGGTCGATGAGATCAGCTTCGACATCGCGGCCGGGACGCTGGTCACGCTGCTAGGGCCCTCGGGGTGCGGCAAGACCACCACGCTGCGTATGATCGCCGGCCTCGAGTTGCCGACGTCGGGAACGATTTTCATCGGCGGTGCCGATGTCACCCGCGTGCCGGCCGCCGAGCGCGACGTGTCGATGGTGTTCCAGAGCTACGCGTTGTTTCCGCACATGAGCGTGCTCGAGAACGTCGGCTATGGCCTCACGGTCGCGCGGCTTTCGAAACCAGACGTGCACGCGCGCGCGCAATCGGCGCTGGCCACGGTGGGGTTGACCGGCTTCGACGCGCGCCTGCCCTCCGAGCTCTCGGGCGGGCAGCAGCAGCGCGTTGCCGTCGCCCGTGCGCTGGTGCTGGAGCCCTCGGTGCTGCTGTTCGACGAGCCGCTTTCCAACCTCGACGCGAGGCTGCGCCGGCAGATGCGCGAGGAGATACGTGACCTGCAGCAGCGTCTTTCGCTGACGGTGGTCTACGTCACGCACGACCAGGCCGAGGCGATGGCGGTCTCCGATCGCATCATCGTGATGAACAAGGCGACCATCGCGCAGGAAGGTGCTCCGCGCGAGCTCTACGAGCAGCCGCGCGACGTGTTCGTCGCCGGCTTCATGGGCGATGCGAATCGCGTGCGCGGGACGCTCAAGCGTATCGACGATCGTTTCGGCGATCTCGCGCTCGGGCCGCTGACCGTTCGGCTGCCGCACCGCAATCTCGCACCGGGCGCGGTGGACGTCGCGATCCGCCCGGAGGCGGTCGAGCTCGCGGCGCCGGGAGGCTCCGGGCTCGAAGGCACCGTACGCAAGGCCGCGTATATCGGCGGGCTCATGGAATACACGGTCGTGACGGTGCTCGGCGACCTGTTCGTGATCAGCATGGCGGTGGATCGGCCGCTCGCGCCCGGCGCACCGGTGTCGATTACGCTCGCGCGCCACGGCGTCGTCCCCATCTCCGCGGCATGACGCCGCGCGAAATTGAAACGCGCGCGACGTTCGCCGCCGAGCTTGCGCGCGAAGCCGGCGAGCTTGCGCTTCGCTATTTCCACCGCGAGATCGACTTCGATACCGAGTCCAAGGGACCGCAGGACTTCGTCAGCGCGGCCGATCGCGCGGTGGAGATGCACATCCGCACGCGGCTCGCCGAGGCGTTTCCCGACGACACGATGTTCGGCGAGGAAGCTGGCGGCGACGTGGGTGAACGCGCGTGGCTGGTCGATCCGATCGACGGCACGATCAACTTCGTTCACGGCGTGCGCTACTGGTGCGTCTCGATCGCGTTCCTGGTCGACGGTGAGCGCCGGATCGGGGTGATCCACGACCCGTCGCTGGACGAGCTGTTTCGAGCGGTGCGCGGCGGTGGCGCATTCTGCAACGATGCTCCGATGTGCGTCTCCGCGTGCGACCGCATGGATGCAGCGATGATCTGCGCGGGCTTCGTGCCGCGGCATTCGCTCGACGCGCATCTGCGGCTCGAGCGCGCCCTTTATGAGGCAGGCGCCGCGGTGAAGGACATGGGGGCCGGCGCGCTGATGCTCGCGCACACTGCAGCGGGACGCTACGAGGGTTACGTCGAGCCGCACATGCATCCCTGGGACGCCCTGGCCGGCCTGCTGCTCGTCGAGGAAGCAGGCGGGCGCACGTGGCCCTATCCCGGTGACCAGGGGCTTGCCGTGGGTGGCGCAGTGCTCGCCTGCGCACCCGGCATCTACGAGGCCCTGGAACGCCTCACCAGCAGCGCCGCGTGAGCGCTCAGAACTGCTCGTCCGCGATCGCCAGCACGCTCTCGCTGCCGACGGTGATCGCATGCCCCAAGGCGCCCGCCTGCGGCAGCAGGCAATCCGCGTAGAAGCGCGCCGTTGCGATCTTGCCGCGCAGGTAGCTCGCGTCGCCCGCGCCCTGCTCGAGTTGCTTGTGCGCGATCAGTGCCGCGCGCCCCATCTGCCAGCCGCCCGCGACCAGCCCCCACATCTGCAGGTAAGGCACCGCGGCGGCGAACGCAGCACGTGGCGACGGGCCGAAATGCGTGACCATCCAGTCGATCGCCGCGTTCAGCGCATTCACCGCCGACGACAGCGCGGCGCCCGTCGCCTTCAGATCGGCTTCGGAGGACGCCGATAACTCGCCCGCCACCTTGGCCGCCTCGGCGGAGATCGCACGCGCGGTGACGCCCGCGTCGCGCGCGGTCTTGCGCCCGATGAGGTCGTTCGCCTGGATGCCCGTGGTGCCCTCGTAGATCGTGGTGATGCGCGCATCGCGGTAGTGTTGCGCGGCGCCCGTTTCCTCGATGAAGCCCATCCCGCCGTGCACCTGCAGCCCGAGATACGTCACCTGCTGCGCGACTTCGGTGCCGCAACCCTTGACTATCGGAATCATGAAGTCGACGAACGCCTGGTGACGCTTGCGTGCATCGGCGTCGGGATGATGCGTGGCGTTGTCGATCGCGGCGCCGGTGATATACGCGACGGCGCGCATCGACTCGGTGAGCGCTTTCATCGTGATCAGCATACGGCGCACGTCCGGGTGCTGCAGGATGGTCGCCGTCGGCGTTGCTTTATCGAGGCCAGGCGCGCGCCCCTGTACGCGGTCGCGCGCGTAGTCGAGCGCGCGCTGGTAGGCGCGCTCCGAAATGCCGATGCCCTCGACGCCCACCGAATAGCGCGCGAGGTTCATCATGATGAACATGTACTCGAGGCCGCGATTCTCGACGCCGACGAGCTGGCCGACCGCACCACCGTGATCGCCGTACGCAAGCACCGCGGTCGGGCTCGCATGGATGCCGAGTTTGTGCTCGAGCGAGACGCACTGCACGTCGTTGCGCGCCCCGACGCTGCCGTCCGCGTTGACTAGGAATTTCGGCACCACGAACAGCGATATGCCCTTGACACCCTCGGGCGCGGTCGGCGTGCGCGCGAGCACCAGGTGCACGATGTTCTCGGTGTAGTCCTGGTCGCCGTAGGTGATGAATATTTTCTGGCCGTAGAGCTTGTAGCTGCCGTCGGGCTGCGGCACCGCGCGCGTGCGCACGGCGGCAAGGTCCGAGCCCGCCTGCGGCTCGGTGAGGTTCATCGTGCCCGTCCACGTGCCTTCGACCATTTTCGGCAGGTACATCGCCTTCTGCTGGTCGGTGCCGACGAGCTCCAGCGCCTCGATGGCACCTTGCGTGAGCAACGGGCACAGCGCGAACGCGAGATTGGCGCCATGCCACATCTCTTCTACCGCAGTCGAGACGAGTTGCGGCAGTCCCTGTCCGCCGTGCTCGGGCCGCTTGGTCAATCCGTTCCAGCCGTTGGCGACGAACTGCTGGTACGCTTCCTTGAACCCTGCGGGTGTGCGCACGATACCGCCGTCGACCAGCGTCGAGCCTTCGCGATCGCCGACCGCGTTGAGCGGATCGAGCACCTCGGTGGCGAACTTGGCCGCCTCCTCGAGAATCGCGGTGACCGTGTCAGGGGTCGCGTCTTCGTAGCCGGGGAGCTTGCCGATCTGGTCGAGCCCGGCAAGCTCGTTCATGACGAACAGCATGTCCTGCAGCGGAGCGTGATAAGTGCTCATGTCGCGCTGTCGTCGCTGGTCGCGTCGACGCTCAACCGCCAAGCTCGGCGGTGAATGCCGGAACGATCTCGAAGAGGTCGCCGACCAGGCCATAGTCCGCGATCTGGAATATCGGCGCCTCGGGATCCTTGTTGATGGCCACGATGACCTTGCTGTCCTTCATCCCCGCGAGGTGCTGGATCGCGCCGGAAATGCCGACCGCGATGTACAGATCGGGAGCGACGATCTTGCCGGTCTGCCCGACCTGATAGTCGTTGGGCACGTAGCCGGCGTCGACCGCCGCGCGCGACGCACCGAGCGCGGCATTGAGTTTCGCCGCGAGCGCCTCGAGCATCTTGAAATTCTCGCCGTTCTGCAGGCCGCGACCACCCGATACAACCACGCGCGCGCCCGCGAGCTCGGGGCGATCCGATTTGCTGAGCTCCTGCCCCAGCAGCTCGACCTTCCCGAAATCGGCCGGCGCCGTCACCGCATCGATCGCGGCCGAGGCTGTGCCGGCTTCGGCCGCATCGAAGGCTGTGGTGCGCACGGTGACGACCTTTTTCGCATCCTTGGATTGGACAGTTGCGAACGCGTTGCCTGCGTAGATCGGCCGCACGAAGGTGTCCGGTGATTCGACCGCGATGATGTCGGAGATCTGCGCGACATCGAGCAACGCCGCGATGCGCGGCGCGATGTTCTTGCCGAAGCCGGTCGCGGGCAGCAGGATGTGCGAATAGTTGCCCGCGAGGCCGACAACGAGCGCG
>DASXBS010000166.1:0-3667 GCA_036491555.1 Casimicrobiaceae bacterium | reverse complement strand
CACGCTGGAACCGAAACAGCACAGGCCGCGTATCCCCGGCGCGACGCCGGCGACAAAAGCGTCGGCATCGGCTGCCGCCGTCATGTCCTGGATGCTGAATGCGGCGTTGAGCTTGGCGTCGAGAAAAGGCGGGAATTTCGCGACTTTGAGGACTTCGACTTTCATGGCTTGCCCTTACAAAATTAATGGATCTCCGGGTCGGATATGGGTGCGGTGCCTTCGAGAAAATCGAAATCGCACCCCTGGTCGGCCTGCGTGATGTGCTGCTGATACAGCACTCCGTAGCCGCGCTCGTATTTGGGCGCCGGTTTTTTCCACGCGGCGCGGCGCTTTGCCAGCTCGGCCGCATCGACCTTGAGCTCGATCTTGCGTGCGGCGACGTCGAGCTCGATCAGATCGCCTTCCTTCACCAGCGCCAGCGGTCCGCCGACGAAGGATTCCGGCGCCACGTGCAGCACGCACGCGCCGTAGCTCGTTCCGCTCATGCGGGCGTCGGAGATGCGCACCATGTCGCGCACGCCTTGCGCGAGCAGCTGCTTGGGAATCGGCAGCTGGCCCCATTCCGGCATGCCCGGCGCGCCGAGAGGACCGGCGCTCTGCAGGACGAGGACCGAGTCCGCCGTCACCGCGAGTGCGGGATCGTCGATGCGCGCGGCCATGTCGTTGTAGTCGGCGAACACGACCGCAGGGCCGGTGTGCTTGTGCAGCCGTGCTTCGGCGGCAGCGGGCTTGATCACCGCGCCGTCGGGCGCGAGATTGCCGCGCAGCACCGCGAGGCTGCCGTTCGCCACCAGCGCCTTGTCGCGCGGCAGGATGACCTCGTGATTGAACACTTCGGCGCCGGTGATGTTCTCGCCGAGCGTATGGCCATTGACCGTGCGCGCGTCGAGCACGAGCAGGTCGGAGATTTCCGCCAGCAGCGCGCGCAACCCTCCAGCGTAGAAAAAATCCTCCATCAGGTAATTGCCCGCCGGCCGAATGTTCGCGATCAGCGGCGTGCGGCGCGCGAGCTCATCGAAGCGATCGAGGGTGAGGGCCACGCCGGCGCGGCGAGCGACCGCGATCATGTGCACGACCGCGTTGGTCGACCCGCCGAGCGCCAGTACCGTCGTGATCGCGTTGTCGACGCTCGCCGCGGTGAGGATGTCGCGTGGTTTCAGGTCTTCCCATACCATGTCGACGATCCGGCGGCCGGTCTCCGCTGCCATCCGGCCGTGCCGCGAATCGGCGGCGGGAATCGATGCGGCGCCAGGCAGCGTGAAGCCCAACGCCTCGGCGGCGGAAGTCATGGTCGACGCGGTGCCCATGGTCATGCAATGCCCCGGCGAGCGTGCAATGCCATCCTCGATCTCCAGCCACTGCTTGTCGGTGATGTTGCCGGCGCGCTTTTCCGCCCAGTATTTCCATACGTCGGAGCCGCTCCCCAGCGGCCTGTCGCGCCAATTGCCGCTCAGCATCGGACCCGCGGGCATAAAGATCGCGGGCAGGTTCATGCTGATCGCGCCCATGAGCATCGCCGGCGTGGTCTTGTCGCAGCCTCCCATCAGCACGGCGCCGTCGACCGGATACGAACGCAGCAACTCCTCGGTCTCGAGCGCCAGCAGGTTGCGATAGAGCATCGTCGTCGGCTTCTGGAACACTTCCGCCAGTGCGATGGCCGGCATCTCGAGCGGGAATCCGCCCGCCTGCAGCACGCCGCGCTTGACCTCCTCGGCGCGTTGCCGGAAATGCGCATGACAGGCGTTGATATCGCTCCAGGTGTTGATGATGGCGATGATCGGCTTGCCGAGGTAGTCGGCGCGCGAGTAGCCCATCTGCGACGTGCGCGAGTGGTGGCCGAACTGTCGCATGTCGTTGGAGCCATACCAGCGATGCGAGCGCAACTGTTCCGGCGTCTTGCGCCGGGGCTTGGCGGATTCGGTCATTGCAGGGTCCTGTCGTGGGCGAGCAGCGCCTGCGCAGCACTGCGGATGGCGCCGGTGTGCGCGGCGCCGATGTTGGAGAGCTGGGGCAGCATCGGTCCCATGTCGGCGATGCCCGCGAGCGTCACCGCTTCGTGCAGCACGCGGATCGGCGAGTGCGCGTCGCGCAGATTTTCCAGCGGAAGGTATGCTGCGCGGATCGCCTCCGCGGTGCCGAAGTCGCCTGCGCGCAACGCCGCCAGCATGCGTGCAGAACCGCGCGGTGCCACGCAGACCGATCCCGAAGTAAATGCCGCCAGCCCGAACACACGCAGGTGCTCGACTGCAGGACGCTCGCCGATGCCGCTGACGATCATTTTCGCATCGACGCAGTCCACCAATTCGCGCAAGAGCGGATCGTCCGACGGATCGTCACGCACGACCGCGTACTTGATCGCGGCAACAATGCCGGCATCGACCAGGCGCGTGATGTGCGCCGCGGTCAGGTAATTCTCGGCCTTGATGTAGACAATGACCTTGCGCCCGTAGCTGTCGGCAAACATCCGGATCGCCTTTTCGCAGCCGTCGGGAGTGGCGGGAAAGGTTTGCGGAAGCACCATCGCGGTGGGAAACGCCCGTGTGCGCAGCACACGCGCCTGGTCGAGCAGCTTGCCGAAGTCGGGCCCCGCGGATGGGATCACCCAGGTCGACGGAGACGCCGTCTGCTCGAGGAAATCGAGCACGGAGCCGTATTCGTACAGGCCGATGTTGTAGAAGTTGGCGTTGCCGCCGTACATCAGGGTCGACACGCCACCGGCCTCTAGGTGGCGCATCAGCGCAGTGTTCGCGACCGGATTGAGCGTGAGATCGCCGTGACGCGCGAGCGGGGGCACGGCGAGGACGGACCGCGCAAGGTCCTCCGCGCCGACGGCGCTGGTCTTCAAGGAATGTCCTCCCCACGTCGAGCTTGTTCGCGCCATTATAGCGGGCCCTGTCGCCGCGGCGCGCCCATCGCGCTATAGTGGACCATGGCGCAAACGCGAGTGCATCGAGCGCGCCGATCGTTGTGGAAGTCGTCATGCTGAGAATGTTCGACGGCGTGCTTCGTGCGCGGCGCATCTTTCGCGCTTGCCTGTCGTGTGCACTGATGCTGCTCGCTTGCGCGCATGCGCACGCCGACGATCCGCCCGCTGCGCAAACGACCGACGCCGACGCCTTGTTTTCGGCGATCGTCAGGATCGAGACGCGCGCGTTGCCCGACGCGCGCAGTGCGGAGACGCTGGGTGCGGAGCGCGAAGGCACCGGCGTGGTCATCGCTCCCGACGGACTGACCCTCACCATCGGCTATCTCCTGATCGAGGCCGACGAGGTGCGCATAGTCGACGTGCACGGCCGAACCGTGCCAGCGCATGTGGTTGCGTACGACCAGGTCAGCGGCCTTGGCCTGGTACGCCCGGTCGCGCCCATGGAGGTGCATCCCATCGTGCTCGGAAACTCCGACGCGCTCGCGCCCACAAGCCCCGTGCTCATCGTCAATCGCGGCGGGCGCGACGGCGTCACGCGGGCTTTTGTGGTCTCCCGCAGGGGATTTACCGGCAACTGGGAATACATGCTCGATTCAGCGATCTTCACCTCGCCTCCCACGCTCGACTGGAGCGGCGCCGCACTGATCGGCACCGATGGCGCGCTGCTTGGCATCGGATCGCTCATTCTCCGCGACGCCACCGAGGACGAGCTGCACCTTCCTGGAAACATGTTCGTGCCGA
>DASXBS010000165.1:0-6969 GCA_036491555.1 Casimicrobiaceae bacterium | reverse complement strand
CCAGCAGGTTGGTCAACTGCGCGAGGATCGCGGACTGGGCCACGTCATGGCCGACCGTGAGTCCGGCAATGGCGATCACGATTACCAGCAGCGGTGCCAGCGAGAACGCCGTGTAGTACGCCAGCGCCGCGCCCATGCTCGGCGCGCGATCGTCGATCCACTTGCGCGCCGCGTCCATCGCAATCGCTCCGATGCGGCGCAGTTTGCCGGCCCATCCGTTCGCCAATGCAGTCCCCCGGGTACCGATGCGGGCCATGTTGGCCAAAGCACCGTGCACGGGCTATCGGTGCGCGTCCGATTCGGATGTAGGAAGAACGCCCGGCGACGCACCGAGCGCGGAAAACCCGCGCCGCAGCTCAGGCAAGCTCGGCGACGCGATGGCACGCTACTCGAGCGTCGCGGAACGGCGCGAGCAGGGGCAACTCGACGCGGCAACGCTCGATGGCATACGGACAGCGCGTGTGAAAGGCGCACCCGGACGGCGGCGCGACCGGAGAAGGCAGTTCTCCGCGCACCTGTCGCGACGGGACGCGCTTCGCATCCAGGCGCGGCGTGCTCGCGAACAGCGCCCGCGTGTAGGGATGCGCCGGCGCTGCGAACAGCACGGCGCGCGACGCGATCTCGACGAAGCGACCGAGGTACATCACGGCGACGGTGTCGGCGATGTGGCGAACCACGTCGAGATTATGCGAGATGAACAGGTAGGCGACGCCGCGCCGCTGCTGAAGGTCCATGAGCAAATTAAGCACCTGAGCCTGGATCGAAACGTCGAGCGCCGACACCGGCTCGTCGGCCACCAGCAGCCGCGGCTTCGTCATCAGCGCACGCGCGATGGCGATGCGCTGACGCTGTCCGCCGGAGAACATATGCGGGTAGCGGCGCGCGTGCTCAGGCAGCAAGCCGACCTCGTCGAGCATCGCTTCCGCGGCTTCGCGCCGTTGTGCCGCTGTCATGGCGCCGGCGATGACGAGCGGCTCCTGCAGGAGCGTCATAACCTGCTTGCGCGGATTAAGCGACGCATACGGATTCTGGAACACCATCTGCACCGAAGGACGCAAGCGCCTGAGCGATTCGCGGTCGGCGTGCGCGACATCGATGCCGTCGAACTTCACCGAGCCCGCGCTCGGGCGCTCGATCATGGTGACCTGGCGCGCCAGCGTCGACTTCCCGCACCCCGATTCTCCGACGATCGCCAGGGTGCGACCTTCGTCGAGCGTGAAGTTCACGTCTTCGAGCGCGTGCACCGTCACAGGGCGGCGAAACAGGCCGCGCGCGACGCGATAGTGCCGCGACAAGCCGGCGACTTCGAGCAACGGTCGGATAGCTTCCATGCTCAGGGAGCGGTCGGCTCGTGCTCGGCGGCGCTCCAGCCGCGCGTCGGCACGCCGTTCGGATCGAGCGGGAAGTGGCAGCGCACCTTGGCAACGGCGCTCCCCTCGAGCGGCGGGCGGCGCTCGACACAATACGCGCGAGCGTACTCGCAGCGCGGCGACAGCAGGCAACCTGCAGGGCGCTCGCTTTGAGCGGGTACGGTGCCCGCGATGGCCTTCAGGCGCGCGCCTTCGCGGTTGCGCTCGGGCAGCGCAGCGAGCAGCGCTTGCGTGTACGGGTGGCGTGGCGCGTCGAATAGCGAAGGCAGCGTTCCGGACTCGACTTCCTGGCCGGCGTAGAGCACGACCACGCGTTGCGCGGTTTGCGCCACGACCGCCAAGTCGTGCGTGATCAGCAGCAATGCCATGCCGTGCTCATGCTGGAGGCGCGCGAGAAGATCCAGGACCTGCGCTTGCACCGTTACGTCGAGCGCGGTGGTTGGCTCGTCGGCGATCAGCAGACGCGGACGACATGCGATCGCCATCGCGATCATCACCCGTTGCGCCATCCCGCCGGAGAGCTGATGCGGATACGCGTCGAGCCGCCGCGCGGCGTCCGGGATCTCGACCTGCTGCAGCAACTCGAGCGAGCGGCGGCGCCGCAGCGTTCCACTTCGGCGCTCCTCGGCGCTGCCGTGCACGCGCAGCGCTTCGCCAATCTGGAAGGCAACGGTGAAACAAGGATTCAGGCTCGCCAGAGGATCCTGGAAGATCATCGCGATATCCTTCCCGACCAGCGCGCGCCGCCGCCGCGGCGAGAGCGCCAGCAGGTCGTGGCCGCCGAACCGCATGCGGCGTGCGCGAACGCGCCCGGGAAAATCGATCAGTCCCATGACCGCGAGCGCGGTAATGCTCTTGCCGGAGCCCGACTCGCCGACGCAGCCGACGACTTCCCCGGCGTCGATACTGAGGTCGACGCCGTCGACCGCGATCAGCGGCGAGCCTTCGCTTCCGAATTCGACGTGCAGGTCTTCGATTTCGAGCAGCGCCATGGTCGTTACCCTCAGTGCTTGAGCCTTGGGTCGAGCGCATCGCGCAATCCGTCGCCCATGAGATTGAAGGCCAGCACCGTCACCAGAATCGCGAGCCCCGGAAAGGTCACGACCCACGACGCGCGCTGGATGAACTCGAGCGCGTCGGCCAGCATCGAGCCCCATTCAGGCGTCGGCGGCTGTGCGCCGAGGCCAAGGAAGCCCAGCGCGGCGGCGTCCAGGATTGCCGACGAGAATCCAAGAGTCGCCTGCACGATGAGCGGCGCCATGCAGTTGGGCAGGATGGTCACGAACATCAGACGGAGCGGGCCGGCGCCGGCGATGCGCGACGAGGCCACGTATTCCCTCCCCGCTTCGGCGATCACCGCCGCCCGCGTCAGCCGCACGAAATGCGGCAGCAGCACGATCGCAATCGCATACATCGCGTTGATGAGTCCCGGGCCCAGCACCGCGACGACCGCGATCGCCAGCAGAAGGCTGGGCAGCGACAGCATCACGTCCATCAGGCGCATGATGACAGTCTCAGTGAGCCCCCGCGCATACCCGGCGAGCAGTCCGAGCGCGACCCCCAGCGTCATCGAGAGGCTCACCGAAATGAGTCCGATCAACAGCGACAGTCGCGTGCCGTAGATGAGACGCGACAGGATGTCGCGTCCCACGGCGTCGGTGCCCAGCAGGAAACGCGACGTCCCTTCCGCGCTCCATGCCGGTGGGGTCAGCGTGAAATCGCGAAACTGCTCGTTGGGCGGATGTGGGGCGATCACGCCAGCCGCGACCGCGAGCACGATGAGCATCACGATCATCGACAACCCTATCAGGGCACCGCGACTTTGCCGGTAGGCGTTCCAGAATTCGCGCAGCGGCGTTGGCGGCGCGAGCGCGGTGATGCGCGCGGTTGCCGCTTCAGCCATGTCTGATGCGCGGGTTGATCACGCCGTAGAGCAGGTCGACCAGCAGATTCACCGAGATGACGATCGCAGCAACCAGCAGGATGCCGCCCTGCACCACCGGATAGTCGCGCGACTGCACGCCGTGCACCAGCCAGTTGCCCACGCCCGGCCACGAGAAGATCGTCTCGGTCAGAATCGCGCCCGACAACAGCAGACCCACCTGCAGGCCGATCACCGTGATCACCGGAATGAGCGCGTTGCGCAGCGCGTGCACGAGCACGACGCGCCACGCGGAAAGCCCCTTGGCGCGCGCGGTGCGCATGTAGTCCTCGCGTAGCACCTCGAGCATCGCCGAGCGTGTCATGCGTGCGATGACCGCCAGCGGGATCGTGCCCAGCGCGATCGCCGGCAGGATGAGGTGCGAGAGTGCCGAGCGCAGCGCTCCCGGCTCGCCGGAGCGCAGCGCGTCGATGAGCATGAATCCGGTCATCGCCGGCACGTCGTATTCGACCGCGATGCGCCCCGACACCGGTGTCCATCCCAGGTGCACCGAGAAGAACAGGATCAGGAGCAGCGCCCACCAGAAAATCGGCATCGAGTAGCCGGTGAGCGAGACGCCCATGACCGCGTAATCCGCGACCGTATTGCGCCTGAGCGCCGCGATCACGCCGGCGGGGATACCGAGCAGCGTCGCCAGCAGCATCGCGCACAACGCCAACTCGACGGTCGCCGGAAACAGCGTGGTGAACTCGCCGAGCACGCTTTCGTGCGTGGTCAACGACGAGCCGAGGTCGCCGCGCAGAACGTGGCCTACGTATTCGACGTACTGAACCGGCAGCGAGCGGTCGAGGCCGAACTCGTGCAGCAGGCGCTCTCGCCGCGCCGGATCCATGCCGCGCTCACCCGAAAGATTCTCGACCGGATCGCCCGGGATGAGATGGATGAGCGCGAACGCAAGCAGCGTCACGCCGACGAAGGTGGGAATGATCAGCGCGACGCGGCGAAGGACGAACGCGAGCATCAGCCGCTAGGGTCCTGCGGACACTAGCACCTCACTTGTCACTCACTTGGTGCTGACTTGCTACTCACCTCGACCTGGTCGAAGTAGTGATGCGCGGTCGCGTCCATCTTGTACCCTTTGACCTCGGTCCGCACCGGATCGAAACGGATCGAATGCGCCAGCGTGATCCAAGGAGCTTCTTCCTTGAATATCACCTGCGCCTGCTCGTAGAGCTTGGCGCGATCGGCCTGCTTGGGCGTCTGTGCGGCCTTCACCACCAGGTCCTCGAACGCCTGATTGCACCAGCGCGCATTGTTGCCCCCGCCCTTGACCGCCTCGCACCCGAGCAGCGGGACGAAGAAATTGTCGGGATCGCCGTTGTCACCCGACCATCCGAACATCACCACCTGATGCTGGCCTTCCTTGGCGCGCTTGCGGTATTCGGCCCATTCGAAGGTCACGAGCTTGGCCTTGACGCCCACCTTTTCCCAGTCGGCCTGGATCATTTCGGCCATGCGCTTGCCGTCCGGATTGTACGGACGCGTGACCGGGAGGTACCACAGGTCAAGCTCGAAGCCGTTGGGAAAGCCCGCCTGCGCGAGCAGTTGCTTGGCCTTGGCCGGATCGTACGGATAATCCTGCACCGCGTTGTTGTAGCTCCACAGGATCGGCGGGATCGGGTTCTTGGCAGTCTGTCCGTTGCCCTGGTAGACCGCCTTCAGGATCGCTTCCTTGTTAGTCGCCAGATTCAGCGCCTGGCGCACCAGCTTGTTGTCGAAGGGCTTCTTCTCGACGTTGAACGCGATGTAGCCGATGTTGAGCCCCTCCTTCTGCTGGACGACCAGGTTCTTGTCCTTTTTCATTTCATCCAGGTCGGCGGGCTTCGGGAACGCCATCACCTGGCACTCGCCGGTCTTGAGCTTGGCGTAACGCGCGGTGGCGTCCCGGGTAATCGAATACACGAGGTTGTCGACCTTGGGACGGCCTTTCCAGTACTGGTCGAACGCCTTGTAGCGGATGGTCGCGTCCTTCTGGTACGAGACGAACTCGAAGGCGCCGGTGCCGATGGGATAGACGTCGGCGGCGTTAGGCGTTCCCTTGGCCTGCATCGTCTCGAAGTATTCCTTGGACAGAATCGACGCGAAATCCATTGCCATGTCGGCAAGGAACGGCGCCTCCGGACGCTTGAGGTTGAAGCGCACCGTGTAGTCGTCGATCTTCTCGACGCTGCCGACGATGTTCTTCATGCCCATGTCTTCGTAGTACGAAAACGTCTGGCCGGCGGTCATCTTGTGGAAGGGGTGATTGTCATCCGCCATGCGGTTCCACGAGAAGACGACGTCGTCGGCATTGAAGTCGCGCGTCGGTTTGAAGTTGGCGTTGCTGTGGAACTTGACGCCCTTGCGCAGCTTGAAAGTATAGGTTTTGCCGTCGGGCGATAGCGTCCACGATTCGGCCAGCGCGGGAACGATGTTGGTGGTGCCGATCTGAAACTCGACCAGGCGGTTGAACATGGGCACCGACACCGCATCGAACGTGGTGCCGGTGGTGAAGAACTGCGGCTGGAAGCCTTCAGGGCTGCCCTCCGAGCAGTAGACCAGGGTGCCCTTGGCGGCAGCCGCGGCGGACATGATGCCCAGTGCCACGCACAGCGTGGCGCGCGCAAAGCGAGTTTTACGGTCAGTGGACGACATGGGCTTTCCTCGGGAACGCGCTCGCCAGACCGCGAGCAAGGCGCCATGCTAGTCGTGGACGATCGCCGTGACAACCTCGGCGGATGCCCTGCTCCCTGACAGGATCAGCGCGTGGCTGCCGACAGCCGTTGTCTTGCGGTCTCGTACAGGCAGACGCCGGTCGCGACCGAGACGTTGAGCGAGCCGACGCTGCCCTGCAGTGGAATGCTGATCGTTCGGTCGCAGAGCTCGCGAGTGAGCCTGCGCAGCCCCGTTCCTTCGGCACCCAGCACCCACGCCAGCGGACCGGAAAGATCGGCGGAGCCCAGCGTTTCCGCGCCGTCGGCGGCGGCACCCACAAGCCAGATGCCGTGCTGCTTGAGTTCGCGCAGCGCGCTCGCCAGATTGGTCACCGACACCAGCGGAACCGTGTCGGCCGCACCGGACGCGGCCTTCGCCACCGTGGCGTTTAGCCCGACAGCGCGGTCCTTGGGAACGATGACCGCGTGCGCGCCGAACGCGTCGGCGCTGCGCAGGCAGGCACCAAGGTTGTGCGGGTCGGTCACGCCGTCGAGAATCAGCAGCAGCGGCGAACCGTCGCACGATTCCAGCACCTCATCAAGCGTGACCAGCGGCACGCTACCGTCGATCGCGGCGACCACGCCCTGATGTCGATCGTGTCCGGCGAGCGCATGCAGCTGGCGCTCGTCGACTTTCTGCACGTCGACCCCGGCCAGCGTAGCGCGCTCGAGCAGCTCGCGCATGCGAGCGTCGTGGCGCCCGGCGAGCACGAACAGTGTCTCGATCGATTCCGCGCGCTGGCGCAAGCGTGACGTGACCGCATGAAAACCGACCAGGTGGCGCGTTGGTTTCAATCGGCTTGCCGAGAGTGACGGGAGCGTAGTATGCCGCCTGGCAGGGGCTGGCGTGCCCGGGTATAATACGCACCGCGTCGAAGGGGCAAAAGGCTGTGACTCGCCTCGCATTTCCGGGCTGTTGTAGCTCAGTTGGTAGAGCAACTGATTCGTAATCAGTAGGTCGGTG
>DASXBS010000164.1:0-27893 GCA_036491555.1 Casimicrobiaceae bacterium | reverse complement strand
CCGCGGTGAACGAGGCAAGCCAGGTTCCGCCGAGCATGCCGCCGGAGTAGCGCATCGGGTTGTCGCCTTCGCCTTCCGCCCACGCGCCGCCCCAATACGACATCGGCGCGCCATTGATCACGATCGGACCGGTGTCGTCGGGACTCGACGCCGCCACCATCATCGCCGCCCAGCCACCCTGGCAGTTGCCCACAACTGCGGGCTTTGGGCTTTGCGGATGCAGCACGCGCACATGGTGGACGAATTGCTGCTCGGCCGCGCAGACATCGAGTAGCGTCTGCCCCGGCTCGGGATCCCGGAAGAAGATCACGAAGTAGACCGGATGTCCCTCGCGCAGCGCCACGCCCACTTGCGAATCGTCCTTGAAGCCGCCGATGCCGGGACCGTGGCCGGCGCGCGGATCGATGATCACGTAAGGACGTCGTTTTGGATCGATGGTGATGCCCTTGGGCGGCACGATCTTCACCAGCGCGTAGTTGACCGGACGCTCGAGCTTGCGCCCGTCGAGCACGGTTTCGTAATCGAAGTGCAGCAGCGGCGGCTGCCCCTTGCGCTTGTGCTCGCGATAGTTATTGCCGCGTTGGCGCAGCGTATCCAGGAACATCACCGATCGCTGAGCCGCATCCACTCCATATTCGTAGCTCTGGCTCCAGAGCTCCCACGGCGTTTTCGGCGTAGTCATGAGCACGGCGACGCTGTCGTCGAACGCACGCTTCATGCGGGTTCGATAGCGCTCCTGGGCGAGTTCCATGCGCCGCTGAAACAGGCGCGCAACTTTGGTCGACAGCTTGGAGCTATGTTCGGCTTGCTTGATTGGGTCCACCGGGATCCTTCGAAAGAAGGTTCGACAACTGTAATGATCTCACATCGCCTTCACGCGGCCGTTGACGTTCATCAAACGAGGGCCAGTTATCGAGGGTCGCGGTGCGCGTTCCACAAGCACACGCGTACCGCGGGCTAATCGATTTCTGCGGTGGTGCCGGGTGCTGGCGTGAAGCCCAGGTCGCCGCGAGCGAGCGCCTTCTCGCGGCCGCCGAATTGGGCGAGGAGCTCGGCCTGTCGTCGCTTTGCGCGCGCGTCGGTCGCTTCCGGATCGAGCGCCGCGCGTAGCTGCCGTTCGCCCTCGGCCAGCGTGGAGGCGAAGCGCGGGTCGCTTGCCAGGTCGATCAGCTCCTCGGGATCGGCTTCGAGGTCGAAGAGCTGCGGCGGTGCACCGACGTAGTGGCAGTACTTCCACTTGCCGAAGCGCAGCATGAACGCGCCCGCGAGGGAGCCTGTCGCGTGGTACTCGGAAATCACCGGCCTCTGCGCGATCGCGCCGCTCGCCAGCGCGAACAACGATGCGCCGGGGAGCGCCCGCCCGCCGACGCACCGCGGCAGGCCGACCGCTTCGAGAATCGTCGGCGCGCAGTCGATGTGCGACACCGGCGTGGCAACAACGCCGCCCACCGGAACGTCTGGGCCGGCCATGATCAGCGGCACGCCGGCGCTTTCCTCGTAAAGGGTCGATTTGCCCCACAAGCCGCGCGCACCGACGTTGTCGCCGTGGTCGCTCGTGTAGATCACGCGCGTGTCCTGCGCGAGCCCAGCGTCCTGCAGCGCTCGCAGTACGTAGCCTACGTTTTCGTCCATCGCCGACACCAACCCTGCATAGCCGGCGATCGCCCGCTTCACGTCGGCCTCGGACGCGAAGTGGGGATCATAGTCGACCGTGTGCGCGTAGGTGTCGAGAAAGGGATGATGCGGACGCGCGTCCTTCGCGTATTGCTTGGGCAGCGGCAGGTCCTGCTGCCAGTAACGGTAGAACCACTGCGGCGGCGCGGTGAGCGGAAAATGCGGGCACACGAACGACACGAACAGCACCCAAGGTCGGTCGCGCCACTTGGGCGCCTCCTCATGCAACCAGATCTGCGCGCGCGCGGCAATGTCGCGGTCATACACGGTGTATGCCGACTCGCCGGGGCCGGCACGCTTGGCCATCTTGTCGCCGCCCTTGCGCTTAGGGATGTTCTCGCGGACCAGACCCTTGACGTCGCCGATGCCGTCGACGATGTGCATCGGGAGGATCTCCTCGGAGAAGCCGTGGTCGTCGCCCGAACGGCCGCGGAAATGCAGCTTGCCGATCGAGACGACGCGATGGCCGGTGTCGCGCAGCGCGTGGTGCCAGCTCGGGATCGCACCTTCGTAGCCGTCGGCGTTGTCCCAGTAGCCGATGTCGTGCACGTAGCGGCCGACGGCGAACGCCGCCCGCGCCGGTACGCAGATCGGGCACGTCGTGTACGCTGCGGTGAAGCGCGTGCCACGGGCGGCAAGCGCATCGAGGCTGGGGGTGGTGATGAATGAATGGCCCGCGGCCCCGAGAAATTTTGGATTGTGCTCGTCAGACATGAGCACGAGCATATTGGTGGCGCGCATTCCGAAAGTATTGCACAGCGACCGCGCTGGACGCCGCCAATGTGCGGGGGTAACGTTGGCGGCCGCGACGCCGCGGGTGCGTCCGAGGAGAAGCCATGAAGTGCTTGAACCGCGCCGCGCTGCTGCTCGTGGTGTCCGCGCTTTGCGCGCCGGGTGTGAGCGCGCAGACGTACCCGAACCGTCCGATCAGGCTGGTCGTCGCCGATTCCGCCGGTGGTGCACCCGACCAACTCGCACGCCTGGTCACGGAGAAGCTTTCGAACAACCTTGGGCAGCCGGTCGTCGTCGACAACCGTCCCGGCGCCGGCGGCGCGTTGGGCGCGGACCTCGTGGCGAAGTCGGCGCCCGACGGTTACACGCTGCTGCTGACGACGACGGCCATCTACGCGATCCTGCCCAACCTGCGAAAGAACCTGCCCTACGATCCGGTCAAGGATTTCTTGCCGATCACACGCATCGCGACCGCATCGAACGTCCTCGTCGTGAACAACGAGCTTCCGGCGAAAAACATCGCCCAGCTGGTCAAGCTCGCGAAGGAAAAGCCCGGTGCGCTCAACTATGCGTCGGCCGGCGTCGGCACGCCGGCACATCTGGCCGGCGAGATGCTGAACCTGCTGGCCGACATCAAGGTCGTGCACGTTCCGTACAAAGGCGCGGCGCCGGCACTGAGCGACGTCATCGCCGGCAATGCGCAGTACATCATTACCTCACCCATCGCCGCGGGCGCGCACATGAACAGCGGCCGTGTGCGCGCGCTGGCGACCACAGGCACCGAGCGCAACCCGAGCCTGCCCGATCTGCCGACAATCGCAGAGACGGTTCCCGGCTACGAGATCACGCAGACGTGGGGCATCGTGGTGCCGGCGGGCACGCCGCCGGAGATCGCGAGCAAGCTGAGCGCCGAGATCGTGAAGGTGATGCACCAGCCGGATGTGACAGAGAAGGTACTCGCGACCGGGGCGACGCCGGTCGGCGATTCGCCCGCCGAGTTCGAGGCGTACATGGCGAAGGAGCGGCAGCGTTTGGGCGACGTCATCGCCAAGCGCGACATCGTTCTCACCGACTGACGGCTGCATCGCATGGTCGAGGGTCGCTCGACCGCCTTTCGCGTTTCGCCCGGAACCGTCACGCGGACCGGTGCGCGCGAGCCTGAAAAGCCGCCTTCGCGTCAGAACTTCTCAGGGATGAACTTGACCGATTCCGCTGGAGGTTGGGCGCGCACCTTGCGTTTCGGCAGCTTCACCTTTGCCCGCGGGATGGACTTGTACGGGATCTGCGAAAGCAGATGCGAGATGATATTGAGCCGCACACGCTTTTTGTCCTCGGAGCGCGCGACGTACCAAGGTGCCCATGCGGTGTCGCTCGCCGCGAACATGGCATCGCGCGCCTTGGTGTAATCGTCCCAGCGCGTGTACGACTTGATGTCCATCGGCGAGAGCTTCCAGATCTTGCGACCGTCGTCGACGCGCGATGCGAGCCGGCGTGTCTGCTCTTCCGGGCTCACTTCCAGCCAGTATTTGAGCAGGATAATGCCGGAATCGACCATCAGCTTCTCGAACCCCGGCAACGTTCCCAGAAACTTCTCCGCGACGTCCTCGGAGCAGAAACCCATGACCCGCTCGACGCCGGCGCGGTTGTACCAGCTGCGGTCCCAGATGACGACCTCGCCGGCCGCCGGCAGGTGAGGGAAGTAACGCTGCCCGTACATCTGCGACTTTTCGCGCTCGGTCGGTGCTGGAAGCGCCATCACGCGGAACACCCGGGGGCTCACCCGCTCGGTGATCGCCTTGATTGTGCCTCCCTTGCCGGCACCGTCGCGACCCTCGAACACGATGCAGACCTTGAGCCCCTTGAGCTTTACCCACTCCTGGAGCTTGACGAGCTCGACGTGCAGTTTTCGGAGTTCGCGATCGTAGTCCTTGCCGGAAAGCGTGTTGCCCGACGCGGACTGATCCGCCTCGTCCTGCTTCGCACCTTTGACCTTGCGTTTGCTCTTTGCCATGCTCCCCCCGAGTTGGATCGCGCGGCAATGCGGGCTGCCGACGCAGTATTGAAGTATCGGAATGAATGCAGGTCGCGTCAATGCTTACAGAGCGCTCGGTTGAGGCGGATCAACCGAAACCACACGCTATCTCGCTGCCGAGGCGACGTGCCGAGCGATTGCGCAATGAGCTCGCTTCCATGCATCCGGCTATGGTCATTTTGCCCAACGGGTGAGCGGTGGCGCGGGCTCCGACAATGCTAAACTGATCGGTGCTTCAGCAGATCGCTAGCTTCGTGCGCGGTCGGCGCGGGCGCTTCAACACGTCTGAATCGTTCGTTTCAAGCAAGGGGGAATCACATGGCGTCCAAAATCATCGCATTCGCCGTTGTCGTCTTAGCAACGTTGATCGCGTGCGGCCAGCCGCAATCGCAGCAGACCTCATCGGCGCCGGGGTCGCTCAATTGCACGCCCAATAATTGCAAGGTTTCGGTGATGGTCAGCGGAGACTGCTCGAACGCCGCGAACATTACCCTGAACCCCGACCAGTTGCCGGTTCCAAAGATTCATCACCATATCAGGATCGACTGGGAAATTCAGACCGCAGGCTTCAAGTGGGTGCCCGCGCCCGGTGGCATCACCTTCACCACACCGCCACTTCCTCCATCCGGCGAATTCACGAATGCGCACGACAACGGCGCGAAGTACGACCTCACCGACGAAAACACCGCGACGAGCCCGACTCCTTACAAATACGGCGTCCACCTGCAGAGAAGCAACGGCACGCTTTGTGCGGTGAAGGATCCTTTCGTCGTCAACGGCGATTGATCGAGGGTCACGCGCTGGGATCTGCCGCCGCGTCGCCACCGCGCCGGGTCGCCGGTATAGGCGCTGGTGATCCACACTGACGCTCACCCCTGATGATGTAGCCAGGCCTGCGCCTCGGCAACGGCGTCGGCGAAGCCGACCGTGCGCCCAGCCGTTTCCGCCGCACGAAAGGCCATATCGCCGAGGCGAGATCTTGCATCGGTCACGTGCTGTGCGAGAAACGCCTCGTCGACCGGATCGCGGCGCAAGCCAGTCAGGTGATTGTGCGCCTCGGCCATGCCGAAAAAGCGGGCAGTGCGCGCCCAATCCTGTTCCAGTTCGGCAAGACCCGCGCACACTTCGACGAAGCTTTGGCCGACCGGAGTTGACCAGGTCTCGTTGACGACCATGCATACCTCGATCAGTGTCGATCGCGCGCGCGCGCCCGTCTTTCTGGCGATGGAAACCATGGCCAGGTTGAGAAGACCAATTGCGATAGTCTCCTGGTCGCCGAGTTCGCGGGCGAGCGCGACCACCTGGTCGAACAGCGGCTCGGCGACATCGAGCGCATTGTCGACCCGGTGCAATTGCGCCAACGCGTTGAGCGCAGCGGCAATCTCACGCTTGATGCCGCGCTGGCGCGCGAGCGCCACGGCCTCCTCGAAATGGGCGCGCGCCGCCACGCGATCGCCCTGTCCAAGCGCCGCCAATCCGAGCGCTTGCAGGATCGCGGCAACGCGTCGCAGGTCGCCGATTTCACGCGCGATCTCCAGACCTTGCTCGAGCAGCGGGCGCGCCTCGTCGTATCGCCCCATGAAACAGCAGGTCTGTCCCACGTCGAACAACGCCCCGCTGCGGGCGGCATCGCGTCGCTGCGCGCCGGCGCGAGCCAGCGCCTCGAGCGTCAGTCGCCGCCCGAGCCCCGGTTGGCCCCGGCAGATCAGGTGGTACTTCATTGCGTGCACCAGACGAAGGCCAAGCGCTGCGTCATGATCGGCGCGCCCGTAGCACTCATGCGCCGCGAGAATATTTTCGCGCTCGAGATCGAGTTGCTCGTGCCATCGCGCCTGCTGCGCACCGAATAACTTAGGCGACGCTTTTTCCGCAAACTCGAGGTAGAAGCTGGCGTGCACGGCTCTTATCTCATCGGCTTCGCCCGATGCGGCGAGCTGCTCCTGTGCGTAATGGCGGATGGTCTCCAGCAGCCGGTAGCGGTCGCGCTCGGCATCGAAAACCACCAGCGACTTCCCCACAAGCTCGGGGAGCGTCGTGAGTACGTCGCTCTCGCCCCCCTCACCGCCGTGAGCTATGGCTTCGGCCGCTTCGAGCGTGAACCCGCCGGCGAACAGCGCGATGCGCCGGAAAAGAATTCCCTCTTCGGGAGAAAGCAGTTCGTAGCTCCAGTCGACCAGCGCGCGCAAGGTCTGCTGGCGTGGCAGCGCGGTGCGGTCGCCGCTGGTAAGCAGTCGGAAGCGATCTGAAAGACGGGCTTCGATTTGATGCACCGACAACGCGCGCACTCGCGCAGCGGCGAGCTCGAGTGCCAGCGGTATTCCATCGAGTTGGCGGCAGATGCTGGCGACCGCTATCGCATTCTCATCGGAGAGGTCGAACGCAACCTGCACCGCAAGCGCACGCTCGATGAACAGTTGGGCCGCGGCGTATCCCTTGACGGTATGTCGCTTCAACAAAGCAGACTCGTGAGGAACCGGCAGCGGCATCAGCGGATAGACCACCTCGCCTTGGATGCGAAGCGGCTCGCGGCTCGACGCGACCACCTTGAGGTGCGTGCTCGCCGTGAGCAACCGCGCGGCGAGATCAGCGCAGCCTTGAACAAGGTGTTCGCAGTTGTCCAGGACGAGCAACAATTGCCGGTTGGCGACAAACTGGATCAGCGTGTCGATAAGCGGACGATCCCCCTCTTCCTTGACACCGAGGACTTTGGCGAGCATCCGCGGCAACAGCCGTGCGTCGGTCAGGTCCGCCAGTTCGATCAGCCACACGCCGTCCGGAAATCGGTCCATGCATTCGGCCGCGATCTGCAGCGACAGCCGGGTCTTGCCGATGCCCCCCGTCGCATGAAGCGTGAGCAGTCGGTGCTCGGTCAGCAGCTTGCCGGCGTCGGCCAGGTCGCGCTCGCGGCCGACGAACGAGGTCAGCTGCTGAGGCAGGTTGTTCGGCACGGCTTCCAGCGAGCGCAGGACCGGAAATTCAGCGCGCAGGCTCGGATGCACGACTTGATAGACGTGCTCGGGCGCCGACAGGTCCTTCAGCCTCACCTTGCCGAGACTGCGCAGCGAAACACTGACTGGAAGGTGTGCGCAAACCGCATCGGCGACCGCCTGCGACACCAGGACCTGACCACCGTGCGCCGCGCTCATGATTCGCGCCGCGCGATTGACGGGGCTGCCGAAATAATCGCCGTCGCGAAGCTCGATGATTCCGGCGTGCAGACCGCAGCGCACGCGAAGCGTGATGCCCAAGGTTGCGCCGGGGTCTTCGAGCGCCTGCTGGAGCTGCAAAGTCGCCATAAGCGCATCCCGCGCATCGCTGAAAACGGCGTGAACGCCATCGCCCGTCATTTTCACGACGGTCCCGCGATGACCTTCGATCGCGCTGCGCGTGAGTGCGTCGTGGGCGGCGAGCGCCTGCGACATCGAAGGGCCGTCGCGTTCCCATAGCGCGGTGCTGCCCTCGATGTCGGTGAACAGCATCGTCATCGCGCATTGGGACGAGTTGCCCCCAGCCCCGTCGGGCCTCGGCAAGGTGGATGGCGTGCTCGTCGCGCCGCGCATGGTGGGCATTCTAGCGTCGCAGGGAGCCTGTGGACGGGGCGCCACACAATTTTGAATCAGGAGCTTAGACGTCATCGCCGGGGCTGATGTCGCGCATCCGAAAATGCGATTGGCATCGCACCGCCGGCATCCCTACCTTGTCAGCGTGAGCCGGCGATTTTCGGCCATGGACAAGGAGCTGCACATGGAAAGCACCAATGATGTTCTTCGTCGCTCGACTCATCTGTTCGAGCATGTTCGGATGAACCCGATCGAGCGCCAGCGCGCGGTCGAGGGCATGTATCAAGCCATGCTGCTGGCGGACCTCACGCTGAGGGCGTGCGATTACGTGCGCAGCGCATTGCGACCGACGACGCGCGCGGTAAAGGCTGGGGCGTAGGTCAGTGCGCGGTGGCCGGTGCTTAGGTGGCGGTCGGTGACAGGAACTGCGTCAGCGCCGAGGTGAACGCCGCCTCGGCCTCCACGTTCGAGAGGTGTGCCGCGTCCAGCTCGACGTAGCTTGCGCCGGGAATGCGCTCGGCGAGAAAGCGCGCTGCCTCCGGCGGCGTCACGCCATCATGCGTCCCCGCGATGACCAGCGTCGGCACAGCGATGCTCGCCGTGAAATGCCGCTGGTCCATGTCGCGCACAGCAGCGCACGACGCGATGTAGCCCTGTGCGGGCGTGGTCAGGAGCATTTCGCGCGTCGCCGCGATCGCGCCGGGCGTCGCCGCGATGAACGCTGGCGTGTACCAGCGCGCCACCACGCCATCGACGATCGCCGCCATGCCGCCCTTGTTCACGGCCTCGATGCGGGTGTTCCAGACATCGGGCGTGCCGATGCGTGCGGCGGTGTTGCACAGCACCAGCTGCGACAGCCGCTGCGGGGCGTGCGCGCCTAGCCATTGGCCGACCATACCGCCCATCGACAATCCGCAAAAGTGTACGCGCTCCAGCGCCAATGCGTCGATCAGCGCGAGCGCGTCGTACCCGAGCTGCTCGATGGTGTACGGGCCCGGCGTGGCCGCGGAGCGGCCGTGCCCGCGCGAGTCGTAGCGCAGCACGCGAAAGCGCTCGGCCAGTGCCGGCATCTGTGCGTCCCACATCGACAGGTTGGTGCCCAGCGAATTGGAAAGCACGAGCACGGCCGCACCCTCGGCGCCGTCGAACCGATAGTGAAAGCGCGCGCCGGCGAGATCGGCGAAGGACATGATTCGCTCCTGGGGACGTGCTAGCGCGAGCGCCGCGCCAGAACGCGTTCGATAAAGGCGTCGGCCGAGCCGAGGTAGGACGTCGGATCGAACAACCGTGCCAGCGCGGCGGGATCGAGCACGGCGCCGACCTTCGGATCGTCGCCAAGCACGTCGCGCAGATGGCGATGCTCGGCGAGCGCACGCTTGCATGCTGCACCGACCAGCGAATGCGCAACGTCGCGGCCGAGCTTGGGCGCGAGCGCCATCTGCACCGCCTCGGCCATGATCTGTCCATGCGTGATGTCGAGGTTCTCGCGCATGCGCTGCGCGTCGACATCGAGTCCGGCGACGACGTGAGTCATGGTGTCAAGCGCACCGGCGGTAAGCATCGCGATCTGCGGCAGCGTATCCCATTCGGCAGGCCAGTCGCCCAGGCCGCGCTCGTGCTCCTGCACCGCGGCAAAGAGCATGGTCGCGACCAGCGCGGGCACTTGCACCGCCGCGGCCAGTGCAACCGCGGCGCCGACCGGATTGCGCTTGTGTGGCATGGTCGACGACCCGCCACGACCGGGCGCGGCGGCTTCGAAGGCCTCGGCGACCTCGGTTTGCGCGAGCAGGGACAGGTCGCGGGCGAGCTTGCCCAGCGTGGCGGTGATCAGGCCGAGCGTGGCGGCAATCTCGCACAGACCGTCGCGTTGCGTGTGCCAAGGCGTGTCGGTAACGTGCAAACCGAGATCCTTGGCGAGCGCGGACTCGACGGCGATGCCGCGATCCCCCAGCGAGGCGAGCGTGCCCGCCGCCCCTCCGAATTGCAGTACCGCCGAGCGCTCGCGCAGCACCGAGACGCGCTGGCGGTGCCGATCGATCGCGCTCAACGCTCCCGCGAGTTTGAGACCGAGGGTGACCGGCAGCGCCTGTTGCAGCCACGTTCGACCGACCAGTGGCGTGGCCCGGTGCGCCCGAACCTGCGCGACCAGCGCGTCGGCGCAGCGGTCGAGATCCGCAGCGATCAGCGCAAGCGCATCGCGCAGCTGCAGCATCAACCCGGTGTCGATCACGTCCTGGCTGGTCGCGCCCCAATGCACGAAACCTCGCGCGTTCGCATCGGCGCTGGCGACTTGCGCGGTGAGTGCGGACACCAGCGGAATCGCCAGGTTGCCGCCATTGCGCGCTGCCGCGCGCAATGCTTCGAAGTCGTAGCGCTCGGCACGGCAGCAGCGGACGATCGGCCCCACCGCCGCCTCCGGAATGACGCCGACCGAGGCTTCTGCGCGCGCGAGCGCCGCCTCGAAGTCGAACATGCGCTGCACACGCGCGCTGTCCGTGAATACGGCGCGCATCGCATCGGTGGTGAAGAGCATCTCCAGCATGGGGACGACGTCGTTCTCAGCGCTCGCTTGCGATAACCGCGCAGCGCGACGGCACATCCATGCGCTGGGTCACGATGCGGATCCGGAGCGCTGCGCGTTGGCGGCGAGGCGCACCGGCGCGTTCATCGCACCGTAGCCGTCATAGCGGCCGGTGCGCTGCACGATCTCGAAAAAGAAGCGGTCCCCGAAGCTTTGCGAGTAGGCATGAAAATAATCGCCGTCGTCGCTGCGCTCGTACAGCACGTCGGACGCGCGCATGCGCAGCAGCAACGACGCATCGAGATCGAAGCGCGCCGCGAGATCGTCGTAGTAGTTGCCTCCGACCGGCACGAAGCGCGCACCCACGGCCTTCATCGATCCCATTGTCGCAAAAATGTCGTCGCAGGCGAACGCGATGTGGTGGACGGTGGCGCCCGCCTGCGCGGCGAGCGAGCGCGCCATCTGCGTGCCCCGGCTGTGCGACACGTTGAGCACCGCCCGCACCGCGCGATCGGTGGTCGCGACGCCACAGCTTCGCACCAGGCCGAACGGATCGGAGAGCTCGAGGCTCTCCCCCGGCTCCATGCCCAGCACCGCGCGGTGAAACAGGATCCAGGTGTCGAGCGCGTCGATCGGCAGTCCGCGTGCGACGTGATCGACGCGGGTCAACCCTGCGCCGGCGCCCGCGTGCCGCTTCGAGAGATCGAAGTCGGTTTCGAGCAATCGCGTCACGGCGTCGCTGCCGACGAAATAGACGAGCGTATCGTCGGGTGCGCGGATGGCCGCGAGGCGCGCCTCATCGACCCCGACACGCCCGTCGAAGCGCGGACAATGCATCGCCGTGGCGCGGTTGAGCGCGCGCGGCGCATCGTCGACACCAAAGGCGATCGCGACCAGCGATGCGCCGTGATCGTCGAAGTATTCGCGCGCGAACGAGTCGGGCTCCATGTTCAGGATCAGGTGCATCGCGCCCTGCCGGTACAGCACCACCTGCTTGGAGCGATGCCGTCCCGCACGCTGGAAGCCGAGCGTTTCGAGCATTTGCGCGAGCTCGGCTCCCGAAGCGTCGTCGACGGCGAATTCGAGAAACGCGACGCCGTGCAGCCGCGGCAGCGCGGGCGGGTCGAACAGCTCGATGCGCCCCATCGTGCGTGTGCTGCGCCCGGGGGCGTCGTCGGCGTCCGGGCGCGCCAGGCGGGAGCGCGTCTGCGCCTCGCAGTAAAGAATCGAGCGCATCGCGTCGACCGCGGTCGGACGATTCGGCGCCTCGCGGAACACATCGTTGAATATCTCCAGCGAGAACGGACCGGTGTATCCGGCGACGAGCACGAACTCGAGAAAGCGCGACAGGTCGAATTGTCCCTGTCCGGGAAAGCAGCGGTAGTGGCGGCTCCACTGCAGCACGTCCATTGCCAGGCGGGGTGCATCGGCCATCTGCAGGAAAAAGATCTTGTCGCCGGGAATCTCGGCGATGCCGGAAGGATCGTCACCCAGGGAGAGGATATGAAAGCTGTCGACCACGACGCCGAGGTGCGGGTGATCGACTTGGCGCACGATCGACCACGCATGACGGTAGCGGCTGACGTGCCGTCCCCACGCCAGCGCCTCGTAACCGATGCGCAGATTACGCCGTCCGGCGCGCTCGGCGAGCACAGCGAGCTGGTCCGCGATGCGCGCGTCGTCGATGCATGCGCTCGCCGAGACGTTCGAGCAGACCAGCAGCATCGGCGCGCCGAGCGCTTGCATCAAGTCGAATTTGCGCTCGGCGCGGTCGAGGTTGCGCCGAAACTGCGCATCGTCCGCGACGTCGAAATCGCGAAACGGCTGGTAGAGATCGATGCCGAGCCCGCGATCGGCCGCCATGCGCTTGACGTCGGCCGGCGTACCGATGAAATTGATGAGGTCGTTCTCGAAGATCTCGACCGCGTCGAAACGTGCCGCCGCGATGGCGTCGAGCTTGTCCGGCAGCGTGCCGCTGATCGAGACGGTGGCGATGCACTTGCGCATGATGCGTTCCGGGCAGCGACGGCGGCGCGTCAGGAGAAGGCGGTGGAACGAAGTCGCGGGTCGTCCCGGCGCGTCGCGACCGCGACCAAGGATCGGGAACTCGACAAGCGACTGCGCGGCTGTCTATGATGCCTTGCATCCGCACTGGAAGAATCGGAGAACCGCGTGGTCGGAAGGTCCAAGACGGGCAAGGCTGCGCGCGGCAAGCCGGGCGCTCGCAAGTACGACCCGGAGCGTACGCGGCGCAACATCCTGTCAGTGGCGACCAAGGAGTTCGCCCGCGACGGCTACAACGGCGCCCGCATCGACGCGATCGCCGCCCGCACCTCGACGACCAAGCGCATGATCTATTACTACTTCGGAGGCAAGGAAGCGCTCTACATCGCCGTCCTCGAACGCCAATACGCCAGCATCCGGGCCTACGAGGCCGAGCTCGATCTGGAATCGCTTGCGCCCGAGCAGGCGATTCGCAAGCTGGCCGAATTCACCTTCGACTACGACCATGCGCATCCCGACTTCGTGCGTCTGGTCGCCATCGAGAACATCCATCACGCGCGCCACCTCGCGAAGTCCAGGTCGATCCGTAGCGTCAACGCCACCATCGTGCATACCATCGAATCGATCATTCGGCGCGGACGCGCCCAGGGGGTATTCCGCTCGAAGGTGCGGGCGATCGACGTGCACATGCTGATGAGCGCGCTTTGCTTTTTCCACGTTTCCAATCTGCATACGTTCGGCGCCATATTCCAGCGCGATTTCCTTGCACCCTCGGTGCGCGCCACGCACAGAAAAATGGTCGCGGACTTCATCGTCCACCAGCTCACGGGCGAGTAGCGGAGGGGTCATTGGATCAGCGTTTTGTCCGGCTGCGCACGGTCGGCTGCAGGCCCGTCGCGATTCTGAATCCGGAAGGCTGCGCGCTTGACAGCGGCAAGCTACCACGCCTACCATGCAGGCGCAATTTGTACGAACTGGTGAACAAGCAAGCGAGCCCGGCACCGCCGGATCCGATGTCCGGCTTGAAGCATTACGGCGGTCCGCTCGATGTGCAGCAGTCGACGCGTTGAATACCCGATGCAAACAATAATATTGTCGCAGTTGGGCAGAGGTGCGACGGCGTTCGGCTGCGCAGCCCATGCTGGCGCGGTGGCCCGTATCGCGCGCCCGACGAGCGCGCCGCCCGCGTGAGGGGATCCATGCTTCCCGGCTTCAACTACGAACCGCTTACGCCGACCGCCTTCCTGCACCGCTCGGCGCAGATCTTTCCCGATCGCATCGCCGTGGTCGAGGGGGCGCTGCGCTACACCTACGGCGAGTTTCTCGAGCGCTCGCTCAAGTTCGCCGGCGCGCTGAAGGCACTCGGCGTGAAACCCTGCGATCGCGTCGCAATCCTCGCAGGCAATACGCACGTCATGCTCGCGGCGCACTACGCGGTGCCCTTCGCCGGCGCGGTGCTGGTCGCGCTGAACACGCGGGTGACGCCGGCCGACATGGCGTACATCGTGAGCCACTCGGGTTCGAGCGTGCTGATCTACGACCAGGAGTTCGCGAAGGCCGCGAACGAAGCCGCCGGGCAGGTCGGAAGTGGTCTGCGCCTGGTGCGCGCCGGCGGCGACGCCGACGAGCTCGAAGCCTTGATCGCCTCCGGCAAGCCGCTGCTGCATCCGGTTGAGGACGAGCGTTCGATGCTCGCAATCAATTACACCAGCGGGACCACGGCACGGCCCAAGGGCGTGATGTATCACCACCGCGGGGCGTATCTGCAATCGCTGGCCATGGCGCTGCACATGGGAATGAACAGCGATTCGGTCTACCTGTGGACTCTGCCGATGTTCCACTGCAACGGCTGGTGCTTTCCCTGGGGCGTGACCGCGATGGGTGGCAAGCACCTCTGCCTGCCCAAGGTCGAGGCGTCGGCGATCTGGCACCACATGCGCGAGTCCGGCGTGAGCCACTTCTGCGCGGCGCCGACGGTGCTCACCATGACTATCTGGGATCCGGGTGCAGGCAAGCAGCGGCTGCCGCGGCCGGTTCGCATCGGCACCGGCGGTGCGCCACCGACCCCGGCGCTGCTGGAGCGCCTCGCCGAGCTGGGCATGGAAATCACGCACCTGTACGGACTCACCGAAACCTACGGACCGTCGGTGCTCTGCGAGTGGCGCAGCGAATGGAATGAGTTGCCGATTCCCGAGCAGGCGCGGCTCAAGTCGCGGCAGGGCGTCAACAACGTCATCGGACAGCCGATACGCGTGGTCGACGATGCCGGCGCCGACGTCCCGCGCGACGCGAACACCATGGGCGAGATCGCGATCCGCGGCAACAACGTCATGCTCGGCTACTACAAGGACGAGGAGACGACCGCGAAGAGCTGCCCCGACGGATGGTTCCGCACCGGCGACTTGGGCGTGGTGTATCCGGACGGCTACATCGAGCTGCGCGACCGCGCCAAGGACATCATCATTTCCGGCGGCGAGAACATTTCCTCGGTCGAGATCGAGTCGGCGCTGACCACGCACGCCGCGGTGCTCGAGGTGGCGGTGGTCGCCGCGCCCGACGAGAAGTGGGGTGAGGTGCCGGTCGCTTTCGTCACGCTCAAGGAAGGCGCGGCCGCGACCGATAAGGAGCTGATTGAGCACGTGCGCGGCATCCTGGCGCGGTTCAAGGCGCCCAAGCGCGTGATCTTCGGGCCGCTGCCGAAGACTGCCACCGGCAAGGTGCAGAAAAAGGCTCTGCGCGACCGGCTCAAGGCGGCATAGCAGCAACGCGTTCCCCGGTCGGCATCGCGCGAACACGCACCTCGACCGCTCGGAAGCGTCGATCGAAGCAGGCAACGTCGCATCGGAGATCCAATGGCAACTGACAAGGCAGCGCAGAGCAAGAGCAAACCGCGGCTTCCGCTCAAGGAAATCGACGAGAAGAACAAGAAACGCATCCGCGAGCTCAACGGCGAGTTCCTCAATCTGTACCGGGTGCTGGGCCATCACCCGCAGCTGCTGTCGGCGTGGATCGAGTTCGCCTACACGCTGCGTCGCGACTGCACCACCACGCGCACGCTACGCGAGCTCATGATCCTGCGCGGCGCGCAACTCGAAGGGTCGGCGTACGAATGGCATCAGCACCGCCGATGGGCGCGCCAGCAGGGCGTTCCGCCGGAACAGATCGAGGACCTTTTTTTCTGGCGCGAATCGCCGAGGTTCACTCCCGCCGAGTGCGCGGCACTGGCGCTCACCGAAGCTATGATGCGCGGCGACGTGTCCGACGCGGTGTATGCCGAGCTGAGCAAGCATTTCAATTCGAGCGAAGTCATCGAGCTCGCGCTGACGGCCGGCTTCTACGCGATGGTGCCGCGCGTGCTCAACGCGCTCAAGGTCCCCATCGAGGAAGAAACGCTGCATGCGCCCGTCGGGGAGGAGACCAAATCCGCATGAAAGCCGTCGGCGAAGCATTCGGCGAGTTCTATCAGCGCGATAGAACGGTGCACCCGCCGGCGTACGCGCCGACGTACAAGACCAGCGTGCTGCGATCGCCGCAAAAGGCGCTCATCTCGCTGCAGAACTCGCTCTCGGAGATCACCGGTCCGGTGTTCGCGAGCGACGAGCTCGGTCCGCTCGACCACGACCTGATCATGAATTACGCCAAGGGCGGCTTGCCGATCGGCGAGCGCGTCGTCGTCCACGGCTACGTGCTCGACGAGAATCGCCGTCCGGTGCGAAACGCGCTGGTCGAAGTGTGGCAGGCCAATGCCGGCGGACGCTACCGTCACAAAAAAGATACCTATATCGCGCCGATCGACCCCAACTTCGGTGGTTGCGGGCGCATGCTCACCGATGCCGACGGCCACTATGTCTACCGCACGATCAAGCCAGGCCCCTACCCATGGCGCAACTACGTCAACGATTGGCGTCCTGCGCACATCCACTATTCGCTGTCGGGCTCGGGGTTCGCGCAGCGCCTGATCACGCAGATGTATTTCGAAGGCGACCCGCTGATCGCGTCGTGCCCGATCCTTCGCTCGATTCCCAGCGAGACGGCGGTGCGCCAGCTGATCGCGGTCGTCGACCGTAACGCGGGGATCCAGCTCGACAGCATGGCGTACCGTTTCGATGTCGTCCTGCGCGGCTCGCGCGCGACGTGGTTCGAGAATGCCGTGCGGTTCGACGACCCGATGCAGCGCGAGTGAGGACTATGGTCAACGAGCTGAACTACCTCACGGAAAGCGCGTCGCAGACTGCCGGGCCGTACGTGCACATCGGCCTAGCGCCGAAGCAGGCGGGCTTCGACATTTTCGACAACAATTTCTCCAGCGTGCTGGCGGGTCCGAAGACCAAGGGCGAGCACATCCGCATCGAGGGCCGCGTGATCGACGGATCGGGCACGGCGCTGCGCGATGTCCTGCTGGAGATCTGGCAGGCCAACGCGGCCGGTAAATACAACCATCCTGCCGATCGTCAGAACAAGCCGATCGACAAGACCTTTCGCGGCTGGGGTCGCGGCTGCTCGGACTTCGTGACCGGCATCTATGCATTCGAGACCGTCAAGCCCGGCGTGGTCGTCGGCCGCAACCAGCGCAGCATGGCGCCGCACGTGAACTTCTGGATCGTCGCGCGCGGCATCAACATCGGCCTCTCGACGCGGATGTATTTTTCCGACGAAGCTGCCGCCAATGCCAAGGACCCGGTGCTCAACATCATCGAGTGGGAGGCGCGCCGCAAGACGCTGATTGCGCAGCGCGAGGATAAGAAAGGGCGTGTCGTCTACCGCTTCGACATTCATCTTCAGGGGCCGGACGAGACGGTGTTTTTCGATATTTGACCGGCGCATTCGGCGCCGGGCGGTACCCGACGACGCGTCCGCCGCTTGGCCGCTGGCGGTGCTCGTGGCGCGCAACCCAACGCCACCAACTTGCGCCCCGGCCTGAACTAAACACGCAGGGATACTGCCCTTGGATTTCGACGTTTCGCCGGAGTTGCGTGACCTGAAGGAGCGCATCCGCGCATTCATTGCCGACGAGATCATTCCGCTCGAAGGCGATGCGCGCTGCACTGCGCACGGGCCGACCGAGGAGCTGCGCCGCGAGCTCATCGCCAAGGCGCGCGCGGCGAAGCTGCTGTCGCCGCATGTCTCGCGCGAGTACGGCGGTCTCGCACTGTCGCATTTCGGCCGCGCCATCGCCTTCGAGGAAGCCGGCTATTCGTCGCTCGGCCCGGTGGCGCTCAACGTTTTCGCGCCCGACGAGGGCAACATGCACCTGCTGGAGGCGATCGCCAGCCCGGCGCACAAGGAGCGCTGGCTGCGGCCGCTGGCGACCGGCGAGCTGCGATCGTGTTTCTGCATGACCGAGCCTCCGCCCGGTGCGGGATCCGACCCTTCGATGCTGACGACGACCGCGCGCCGGGATGGCGACGACTACATCATCAACGGCACCAAGTGGTTCATCACCGGCGCCGACGGCGCATCGTTCGCGATCATCATGGCCAAGGCCGACGACTCCGGCGCGACGATGTTCCTCTCCGACATGAACGTCGAAGGTGTTTCGCTCGAGCGGTCGATGGACAGCCTGGACGCGTGCTTTCCCGGCGGACACGGCGTGGTTCGCTTCGACGGGCTGCGCGTCCCCGCCGGGAACATCCTCGGCGAGCTCGGGCAGGGGTTCAAGTACGCGCAGGTTCGGCTGTCCCCGGCGCGCCTGACGCACTGCATGCGCTGGCTGGGCGCCGCGCGCCGCGCGCACGACATCGCGGTCGACTATGCGCGCAAGCGCGAAGCATTCGGCAAGCGCATCGGCGAGCACGAGGGCGTCGGATTCATGCTCGCCGACAACGAGATGGACCTGCACGTCGCCCGACTGGCGATATGGCACTGCGCGTGGGTGCTCGACCGCGGCGAGCTGGCGCTGCACGAGTCCAGCCGCGCCAAGGTCATCGTCTCCGAAGCGCTTTGGCGCGTGGTCGACCGTTGCGTACAGACGCTGGGCGGTCAGGGCGTGACCGGGGAAACGGTCGTCGCCCGCATTTTTTCGGACATGCGCGCGTTTCGCGTTTACGACGGACCGTCCGAAGTTCACCGCTGGAGCATCGCGAAGCGAATACTCAAGGGTGCGCGCCGCGACCCGAGCGCATTCGCGCCGATCAAACCCCCCGGCTATTCGAACTAGGGCAACCATGGAATTTCAATGCAAATAGCGACTCAACCCGCGATGCCAGCCGACGACGGATTCATCGATGCCAGCGTCGCCGGCAACATCGCGCGCTGGCTGCGCGCGGAAACGCACGCCAGCGATGTGCGTGTTACGACCTTCGAACGCTTGCCTGGGGGCGCGATCCAGGACAACTGGACGCTCGACGTCGAGATCGACGGCGGTCCCTGGCAGGGCACGCATGGCCTGGTGCTGCGCACCGACGCCCCCTCGGGCGTCGCCGTGAGTCTCACGCGCGCCCAGGAGTTCGAGGTGCTGAGTGTTGCCTACGCCGGGGGCGTGACCGCGCCGAAGCCGCTGTTCCTGTGTCGCGATCTCGAAGTGATCGGGCGCGTGTTCTTTCTCATGCAGCGCATGCGTGGACTGGCCGCGGGCCACCGGCTGACGCGGGAGGCGCTGCTGGTTCCCGATGCCGACGCGCTCGCCGAATCGCTGGGCGCCAATCTTGCGCGAATCCACGCCATTCGTCCGCCGCGTGCGGATCTCGGCGGCCTCCCGCCGCCCGCGCCGGATCATGCACGCGCGACCATCGCCGCCTATCGCGCGTATCTCGATGGCCTCGAGGACGCGTATCCCGCGTTGGAGTGGGGGCTGCGCTGGTGCGAGACGCATGCTCCGGCGCCATGGGAAACCGCGCTCATCCATCGCGATTACCGCACCGGCAATTATCTGGTTGATGGCGGGCGTCTCTCCGCGGTGCTCGACTGGGAGTTCGCCGGGTGGGGCGATCCGCGCGAGGATCTCGGCTGGTTTACCGCGCGCTGCTGGCGCTTCGGCGCGCACGGCCGTGAAGCCGGCGGCATCGCGCCGCTGGAGCCATTTCTGCGCGGCTACGAGCGCATTGCCGGGCGAAGCATCGATCGCGCCGGACTCGACTACTGGCAGGCGATGGCGCATCTGCGCTGGGCTATCATCGCGCTGCAACAGGCGCGACGGCACGTCGCCGGAGGCGAGCGCTCGCTCGAGCTGGCGCTCACCGGTCGCATCGTCCACGAGCTCGAGTACGAGCTGCTGCAGCTGATCGCCGGAGAAGCCCGATGAAGAACATTTCGGATGCGGCGGATCTCATCGCGACTGCGCGACAGGCGCTGCTCGACGAGTTGCTTCCGCGCCTGAACAAGGATCAGCGCTACGCGGGGCTCATGATCGCCAACGCGATGGCGATCGCGTTGCGCGAGCAGCGCGCCGGCGCCGATGCCGCGCGCGCAGAATCGGCGCGCATTGTCGCGCTGCTGGGCCCCTCAGCGTCTGGCACGCCGCCGGACGAGGAGGCACTCGCGTCGCAGCGTCGCGCGCTGTGCCTGGCGATACGCGCGGGGAGCTTCGACCAGGACGCGCGCGCGGCCGCACTGACCGCGCATCTGCTGCGTACGGCGGCCGACTGGGTCGCGATTTCCAACCCGAAGGCGCTGCGCGCCGCAGAGGTGCCGGCGTAAGCGCGGCGCTCGCCCGCGCTGGCCCTCCGTCACGAGGATAGATACTTGGAATTGACACTCAAAGGCCGCGCCGCGCTGGTGACTGGCGCCAACGGCGGGCTGGGAAGCCATTTCGCGCAGACGCTCGCGAAGGCCGGCGCAACCGTCGCAGTGGCTGCGCGGCGCGTCGACTCGCTGCGTCCGATATGCGAAGCCATCGCGGCCAGCGGCGGCAAGGCCGAGCCGGTGGCGCTCGACGTAACCGACCCGGCGAGCGTGGCGCGCGCATTCGATGCCGGGTCGGCAGCGCTGGGCCCGATCACGGTCGTGGTCAACAATGCCGGCATCGCCGTAACCAAGCCGCTGCTCGATCACACCGAGGAGGACTGGCAGCAGGTGATAGAGGTCAATCTCAACGGCGCGTGGCGCGTTGCGCAGGCCGCGGCGCGGCACATGGTCAAGCACGCGCAGGGCGGAAGCATCGTCAATATCGCATCGATCCTCGGGCTGCGCGTGTCGGCGCAGGTGCCGAGCTATGCCGCGTCCAAGGCGGCGCTGATCCAGCTCACCAAAGCGATGGCGCTCGAGCTCGCGCGACACAAGATCCGCGTGAACGCGCTGGCGCCCGGATACGTCGAAACGGGTATCAATCGCGAATTCTTCGAAAGCGAGCCCGGACAGGCGCTTATCAAGCGCGTGCCGCAGCGTCGCATCGGGCGCGCCGACGAGCTCGATGCCGCGCTGTTGCTGCTCGCCTCGGACGCGGGCTCCTACATGACCGGCGCGGTGCTCGCGGTCGATGGAGGTCATCTGGTGAATACGCTATGAGCGGCGCGGCACAAACGAGAGCCGCGAATTGCAAGGGGATCCTATGAATACCCCGCACGACGAGAGCGGCGTCCAGGCGGTCGTCGATTTCTGGACCGGCATGATCCCGCAATTCTTCGGTCAGCTGGGCGTGCACCTTCCCGGCACCGCACAGGCGTCGAGCACGTCGAATGCGCCACCGGCGTACGACTGGCTGGCGCAGTGGAGCACGGCGATGCCGCAGATGGCCGGCACTCTACCCGACGGCGCCAGCGCAGCGTCGGCGATGCAGGCGATGCTCGCACCGTGGACGTCGCTGTTGACACCGCACGCGACGACGCGCGAGCCCTCCGATGGCGCACCCGCTGCGATGGCCCCCAACGCGGGCACGATGACTGCGATGTTCAATCCGTGGGCTTCGGCGCTGCCGTTCATGCCGGCGGCGCAGGCGGGCGATGCGCCGAGCGCCATGGCGGCGGCGATGCAGCCGATGCAGGCCGCGCAACAGGCGTGGCTCGAGTTCATGCGCCGGGTATCGAGCGCGTCACCGCAGACCTATATGACGGGGTTCGATCGCGCCTTCGGCGGCCTTTTCGATGCGCTCGGCTTCGGCCCCATGCGTAAGCTGCAGGCCGGGCTGCAGGAGCTCGCGGGTGCGAGCCTCGCGCAAAATCAGGCGCGTGGCGCCTACGCAATGCTGGTGCAGGGGGCGTTCGCGTCGGGCCTGGAAAGACTGACGCTGCAGCTCGCGAAAATGGCCGACGCCGGCGAGCGCGTCGACAGCGTGCTGGCACTGCTGAAGATGTGGGCGGTGAACACCGAGCAGGCGGTGCACGAGGTGCTGCAATCCGAAGGCGGGCTGGCGGCCACCGCGGCGATGGCGCGCGCAGGGCTCGCGCATCGTCGCAAGATGCAGCAGGTCGCCGGCATCGTCGCCGACTCGCTGGACATGGCGACCCGGCGCGAGCTCGATGAAGTCTATCGCGAGCTCCACGATCTCAAGCGCGAGCTGCGCGCACTGCGCACCGCATCGCCCAAACCGAACCCCCAACCCCAACCCGTGACCGCCGCGCGCGCCGCGAAAGCGCGCGGCGGCAAGAGCAGAAGGAGCAGCCAATGATCAATCCCGCCGACAAAGCCATGCTCGCCTCGCGCGCGGCTTCGGCAATCGCGATCACGCCGGCGTCGGTGGCCAAAGAGCTCGACGATGCGCGCAACAAGATCGCGCGCGGCATGGCGCGTCTGGCCGAGTTCTCGGAGGACGAGCTCGCGATCGCCACCGTCCCGCGCGAGGAGGTGTGGCGCGAGGACATGGTGCGGCTGTACCGCTGCACGCCGGTGGTCGACAATCCGCACGCCGTGCCGGTGCTGATCACCTACGCTCTGGTGGGACGCTTCCAGATGATCGATCTCGAAGCCGACCGCTCGCTGGTGCGCAAGCTGCTCGCGCAGGGCTTCGACGTGTACTTCGTCGATTGGGGAACGCCCGGGCGCGCGCAGCGCTGGCTCACCATCGACGATTACGTGTCCGGATATCTGGACCGTTGCGTCGATTACATTCGCGAGCGCTCGGGCAACGACAAGATCAACATGCTCGGCATCTGCCAGGGCGGAGTGTTCACCGCCTGCTACGCGGCGCTGTTTCCCGAGAAGGTGCGCAATCTCGCCTTCACCGTCACGCCGATCGATTTCCACGGCGACAAGCGCGATCCGCAGACCGGCTCCGGATACATGAATCAGTGGGCGCGAGCGCTGACGCCCGAGGACATCGACGATCTCGTCGACGCGTACGGCGCGGCGCCGGGCAGCCTGGTCGGATTCGCGTTCCTGATGATGAATCCGCTGTCCAACGTCACCAAGTACACCATCGACCTGGTCGATGTGCTCGACGACGAGGTTAAGCTGCTCAATTTCCTGCGCATGGAGCGCTGGATCGCCGACCGGCCCGATCATCCTGGCGAGGTCGTGCGCCAATGGTTCAAGGATCTCTACCAGGACAACAAGCTCATCAAGAACGAGCTGGTGCTGGGCGGACGCACCGTCGATCTGCGCGCGATCACGATGCCAGTGCTGAACATCTACGCTACCGGCGACACCATCATCCCGGTGTCGTGCTCGAAGGACGTGCAACGCTATTTCGGCACCGACGACTACACTGAGGTCGCCGTTCCAGGCGGCCACATCGGCACCTTTGTCGGAGGCAAGGCGCAGAAGATTCTCGCGCCGACGCTGTCCGACTGGTTCAAGGCGCGCAGCGGGTGATCTCCCACGTGAAGTGGGCATGGCAATTGCTCGTCCACGTTCACGGAAATTGTCGCGCCCACTGAGCGCGGCAACGCTGCGCGTAGGATTCCCTGCAGCGATCCTCGTTCGCTGCCTCGATCGATTTCGATCACGCGGCGGCGCATTTTGTACGTGACAGATTCGTTCGCTTTTGCGTAACATCACCGCACGCTAAATGCGCTCGACCTAACGCGTCACATCGCGTCGCGCCTCGGCAACGCTGGCTGCAAGCCGCGCATCAGGATGTTGGGCGCCTTCCATGCGTCGGGTCCGAAAATCCGGACCCAGCGACCGTTCATCCGGCTGCCTCAGCTGTCGTGGACACCGGCATATCTCTTGCAAGATGTTGGATGCGAAAAGGCCATTTCGCACACTTCATTTTTTCCAGGCCGGGATAAACGGGTTGCCAAAATGTGCCGTACAAAGCAGGGACCAGTCCCTTCTCGCGGGTGCAGCTGCACCAAGCCTGCGGCGCGCTTCGCCGCGCCGACGGCGATCACGGTCAGGGGATTCTCGCTGATCGACGTCATGATCGCGGTCGCGATCGTCGGCATCCTGGCGGCCATCGCGTGGCCTGCGTACCAATCCGCGGTTCGCAAAGGCAATCGTGCCGCCGCCGAAGCGCATCTTTCGGACATTGCGCAACGTCAACAGCAATATCTGCTCGACCAGCGCAGTTTCGCGGCCGACCTGACGACACTGGGCGTCGTTACGCCCGCCACGGTCGTCCCCTTCTACACGATCGCCATTGTGACGTCCGCCGGACCGCCCCCGAGCTTCACCGCGAGCGCGACACCGACGGGATCACAAGTCGACGATCTGTCGGGACAGGCATTGACGATCAGCAACACCGGTGCAAAGGGCCCCTCGGGGGCATGGTAGGAGACCGAAAATGAACCAGATCGAGAGCGGATTCGTGCCACGTGCAGCGCATGCCCATCGTGCGCGTTCGGCGGGCTTCACCGTCGTGGAAATGCTCACCGTGGTCGCCATCTTCGGGATCCTGGCGACGACCGCGGCGCCGTCGTTTTCGTCGCTGATCGCAAGCAAACGCGCCGAGACCGCCGCGACCGACCTCTACGTTGCTCTGGTCGATTCGCGGAGCGAAGCAACCAAACGCAATGCCAGCGCCACGCTGGCGCCGAAGTCGGGCGGCTGGCAAGTTGGTTGGCAGATGAGTGTCGTCGATCCCAACAACAGCGCCAATACGCTGACCTTGGGCGACCATTCGGTGACCAACAATGTCACCGTCACCGGACCCGACAACGTCGTCTACCAGAGCTCGGGACGCGTGCAAGCCAGCACGAACCCCGTGTTTGTGGTCACGGTCACCAGCGGGTCGAACACCGAACAGCGCTGGGTTTGCGTCGACCTGAGCGGCCGTCCCATGGTGAAGAGCTCGGCATGTCCGTGAAGCTCGCCTCGATGCGGCGGCACGCGCTTCGGGGCTTTGCCCTGATGGAGGTGCTGCTCACCATCGTGATTCTCGCCTTTGGATTGCTCGGCCTGCTTGGCATGCAAGGCCGCATGAGCACCGCCGAAGTCGAAGCCTATCAACGCGCCCAGGCGACGCTGCTGGTAGCGGACATGGCGGACCGCATGCGCGCGAGTCCGTTCGCGGCGTGCAGTAGCGCCGTCCTGACCGACGCGCAGCGCAACACCTGCATGGCCAACCGCCTGCAGTCGTACGTCACCTCTTCGCCTCTTGGCACAGGCGACAGCCAGCCTGCCGACTGCAGCAATGCCGCCCTCGGCGCGGAGCGGGACGAGTGCGAGTGGAGCAACGCCCTCAAGGGTATTGCCGAGACCAACGCATCGTCGGTCAATGTCGGCGCGATGGCCGGCGCGCGCGGCTGCGTCGAGCAATTGCAGGCGCCAGACGCGTCCGCCGGTGTGTGCACCCCGGGGATCTACCGGGTGAGCGCGGTGTGGCAGGGACGCAACGCGACGACTGCGCCGAGCATTGCCTGCGGCTCCGGTTTGTATGGGAGCAACGAAAGCATGCGACGCGTGATCGCCACGCGCGTTTCCATTGGGCTGCCGCTGTGCAAATGAAGCGTAACCGCCGCCAAGGTGGCTTCACGCTCGTCGAGCTGATGGTCTCGGTCACGCTCGGCATGATGATCATGGCCGTGCTCGCAGTAGCCTTCGCCAGCAGCAGCCAGGCACGGCGCGACACCGACCAGGCGAGCCGCCAGATCGAGAATGGCCGTTATGCGATGCAGCTCCTGAGCGAAGACCTCGCGCTCGCCGGCTACTACGCGGAATTCGATCCGTTTCCGATGTCCTCGCCGGGCGCGAAGCCCGATCCCTGCGCGACGTCGGTCGCCTCGCTGAAGGCGGCGATGCCGCTGCATGTTCAAGGCTACGACAATCCCACCGCTGCCACCGCGGCAGCACTGACCTGCCTTTCCGACGTGCGTACCGGAGCCGACATTGTCGTGATCCGCCGCGTCAGCACCTGCGTCGCGGGAAGCACGGACTGTGATGCTTTCGCCGGTGGCACGACGCAGGCATGGTTCCAGGCGTCGCTGTGCGCGAGCGCAAGCGAGCTGGACTCGTCGAATCTCACCGATTACTACGCGATGGACACAGCCACCGCGGGGCTGACCAAGCACAAGCGCGATTGCACGACGCTGGCTGATTTGCATCGCTTCGTCACCCACATCTATTTCATCGCGAACAACGACAATGCCGGCGATGGCATTCCGACGCTCAAGCGTGCCGAGCTCGGCGCGACCGGATTTACTATCGTTCCCCTCGTCGAAGGCATCGAAAATCTGCAGTACGAGTACGGTCTGGATACCAGCGCTACGCCCGACGGCGCGCCTGACGTGTTCACCGCCGATCCGGACAACTATACGGGCGCGGGTAGTGTCGGCGCGGTCGGCAACTGGCGCAACGTCGTCGCCCTTCGCGTCAATCTGCTCGCCCGCAACACCGATTCAACGCCCGGCTACAGCGACACCAAGGTCTATACCCTCGGACACAACGCCGACGGCAGCGCCAACACCTGCACGCCCGACGCATCGCCACTTTGCACGGGACTTTCCTACAAGCGGCACGCGTTTGTCGCCGAAGTGCGGGTCACGAATCCGTCGCAGCGGGGCATTACGCCGTGAAAGCGATGCGGCATCGCCAGCGCGGCATCGTGATGGTCATGGGGCTGATCATGCTCGTGCTCATGACGCTGCTCGCGCTGACCACGCTCAACCTCGGCAAGAGCAGCCTGCAGATCGTCGGCAACATGCAGGTGCACAAGCAGGTTGTGGCCGCGGCGCAGGAGGCCATCGAGGACGCGGTCAGCACCACACGTCTTTTTCTGAGCCCGACGGCAGTCTTTCTCAATCCCTGCGCCGGCACCAACACCAAGTGCGTGGACGTGGACGGCGACGGCCATCCCGACATCACCGTGCAGCTGACGCCAACGCCGACCTGCGTCAAGGCTCAGATCATTAAGAACGCATTCGTTAACCTGAACCTGAACGATCTCAACGACCAGGCCTGCGTCCTGTCCACGAGTCAGACCTTCGGGATCGCGGGCGCCTCGACGGCCAATTCGCTGTGCTCGGACACCGTTTGGCAGATTCGCGCGCAGGCCACCGACGACGTGACGCAGGCCAAAGTGGCAGTCACGCAGGGCGTGGCGGTGCGCGTCGCCTCCGACGTTGTAACGACCTACTGTCCCTGAATCCAAGAAAAGAAGGACGGCTCATGTTCACCGAATCGCGTACGCGTTACTTCAAGGCCACGGAGCTTCTCCTGTGCATGGGGCTGGCCCTCGCACCGCTGAATGTGGTGGCAGACGATATTGACATCTTCATCGGCGCGTCGGGGGGAACCAGCGGCAATCCCAACGTGCTGATCATCCTGGACAACACCTCGAACTGGTCCAGCAACAGCCAGCACTGGCCGGACAACACCGGCAAGCAAGGTCAGGCGGAACTGCTCGCCATCAGGACGGTCGTCGACGGCCTGGGCGGGGGCGCCAGCGTCGATGCGCAGGTCAACGTCGGTCTGATGATGTTCACCGACAACGGGAGCGGACGCAAAGGCGGCTACATCCGATCCGCGGTCAGGCCGATGACCGTCGCCAACAAGCTTGCATTCCACAATCTGCTGACGACGATCTACAACAATTTCGGGACGCCTTCCGAGAAGGTCGCGTCGAACGCGAGCTATGGCGAGGTGATGTTCGACGCGTTCAAGTATTTCGGAGGCTATACCAGCCCGACGCACGCGACCGATGGCGTGGCGGGAACGCCAACCGACGCAACGCACTTCGGACCGGCGGTATACGACCAGCAGCAGCTCTACAACGGCAACGGCGACGTTGCGGGTTATACCAGCTCGGCGATGACCACATTCGCGCCGCCTATCTCGACCGCCGACAGCTGCGCCCGCAACTTTATTGTTTTCGTTGGCAACGGGTTTCCGAACGCCGACGACTACACGATCCTGTCAGGCGTCGCGGGAGACACGACCGAGATCGCGGTGCCCAACTTCATCACAACCAACCAGGCCGTCACCTATGACGGCGGGTACGGCGCGTGCTCGATCGGCACCAACAGCACGGTGGACGGCGGCTACGGAGCGTGTTCGAAGAGCAACAGCCCTTCGACGGTGGGGAACACCTGCCCCGCGGGAACCACGATCGTCGCCAACA
>DASXBS010000163.1:0-18314 GCA_036491555.1 Casimicrobiaceae bacterium | reverse complement strand
GTCGAACACCACCAGTGCCGGCGCGAACCACATGGCCAGCAGCGTCGGCAGCGCGCACACTGACCCGAACAGCATCGCCAGCTGGAGCCGGCCGCCGGCAAGCACCTCATCGCTGGGCCGCTGCGTGCCCGACAAAAGCGCGATGAGCATTCCGTCGTCGACCAGCGTGGTGGCCAACAGCGCCACGCTGATCCCTCCGAAGAAAAACACGCCGAGAGGGATCAAGGCGAACAGATTGCTGCGAAAGCCGCGAAACAGGTGCTCGAAGCGCGGTGCTCCGCCGCGTTCCTGGGTCCACGCCGCGGCGAGAAAACCCACCGCGAAAACGGGCTTGAGCAGTGGTGCGACCAGCGCACCCACGCGCGGCCATGGCCCGATCTCCGCGAGCACTACCAGGAAGTAGTACGTGAATACGAGCAGCAGCCAGGTCAGCGGCCGTGCCCGGAACATGGCCGCGCTTTGTTTCAGCCACAGCAGGCCGTTGCGCGCATCGCGGCGTACGAACACGGCGGGCGGACGAGGTGGTGGTGCCACCGAAGTCATGTCGCTGCGACACCCGGAAAACGCGGCGGGAACGCGACACGCTCACGCAGAATGTATTCGAACACGCTCGGATCGTGCGCGTGCGTCAGCTCGCCGGCCCGTGGCAGATACAGGTCGTACAGACGCGACAGCCAGAAGCGAAGCGCCGCTGCGCGCAGCAGCACGGGCCACGCCGCGCATTCCTCCGCGTTGGGCGCGCGCACGCGCGCATAGCCCCTGACCATTGCATCGACGCGCTCATCGTCAAGTCTGCCGATTGCGTCCGTGTCGGTGACCGTGCACCAGTCGTTAACCGCGATGGCGAGGTCATAGGCGAATGCGTCGGTGGCGGCGAACCCGAAATCTATGACGCCGGCGACGCGATCGTGCTCGAACAGCACGTTGTCGCAGAAGAGGTCGCCATGGATGGCGCCTCGCGGCAGCTTCATTTTGGTGAAGCCGGTCTGGTACCGGATCTCGCCGGCGAGCAGCGCATCCTGATCGGCTGATAGATACGGCCGGACGGCGCGAGCTGCCTGCCGCCACCATGCGGGGCCGCGTCGGTTGGTGAGACGGCCGCGATAGCCCGCAACCGCGAGATGCATGCGCGCCAATGTTTCGCCGGCCGCCTCGCAATGGAAGGGCTGCGGTTCCACTACGGCAGATCCGTCCAGGCGCGATACCAGTCCGGCCGGCTTGCCGCTTAGAAAACTCCACAGCGCGCCGCTGCGGTCGGGTTCCGGTGCGGGTGCCTGTACGCCGGCGCGAGCGAGATGCGCCATCAGGTTGAGATAGAACGGCAGCTCTTCCGCCGGGACGCGCTCGTAGAGCGTCAGCACGAAGCGTCCTTTCTCGGCGGTGAGAAAATAGTTGGTGTTCTCTATACCCGCGGCAATCGGCTCGAACTCGTATACCTCACCCAGCGAATATCGGGTCAGCCAGGCGGCGAGCGCTTCGGGGGAGACGTGGGTGTAGACGGACATCGGCCATCGGTCACATCCGGATCGCGGATAAACCGCGGACCGTCTGCGCTTCGTTGGGTGAGTGCCTCAGAAGGTGAACAGCAGCCACATCGGGACGCGCAAGCCGGTGTCGAGGCTGTCGCGACGAATGAACGTCCCGTGCGCAGCATCGGCCACCAGATAATAGGGCTTGCCGTACTGAGGCGTGACCTTGATCCAGACCAGCCTGCCTCCGATGCGGTATTCCTCGTGCGTTTCCTTGTCGCGGCGCACGATCGTAACTTGAGGCTCGAGCTCTGGATCGTTCGCGATCTCCGGCGGTGGGGGCTCCGCCTCGGGCAAAGGTTCGAGCGGCGGTGGTGGTGGCGCCGGCTCCGCATGCGCCATCGCCATCGCGAAGGCGGCGACTACGCATGTCGCGCCAAGGGAACTGCGTAAGCTGCGCATGATGTCGATTCCGCGATTCCGATTGGCATTCGCTTGCGCTTCGATTCTAGCAGGATTCGACCCGCCTTCATCGCGCCCGAAGCGAACTAGAGATTGAGCATCTTGTCGCGCTCGACGCGGGTCGGCTGGAAGCCGCGGCTTTCGTAGTAGTCGAAAATAGCCTCGACGATGTTCTCCGGCTCCTCGATGATGCGCATCAGGTCGAGGTCCGAAGCGGCGATCATCCCTTCGCCCACGAGCTTGTCGCGCATCCAGTCGATGAGGCCTTTCCAGAACTCGCCTCCCACCAGGATGATCGGAATCCGGCGACTCTTGCCGGTCTGCACGAGCGTAAGGCACTCGGTGAGCTCGTCGATGGTGCCGAACCCGCCCGGAAGGACCACATAGGCGGAGGCGAAGCGTACGAACATCATCTTGCGCGCGAAAAAGTAACGGAAGTTGATCCCGATATCCTGGAACGGATTGCCGGTCTGCTCATGCGGTAGCAGGATGTTGAGGCCGACGGCGGGCGAGCGTCCGCCATGCGCGCCGCGATTGAATGCCTCCATCAATCCCGGGCCCCCGCCGGAGATCACCGAAAATCCGGCGTCGGAGAGCAGGCGCGCGATGCGTTCGGCCTTGTCATGATATGGATGATCGCGTCCGATGCGCGCACTTCCGAACATGCTGACCGCGGGCCGGATGCCGCGCAGTCGCTCCGTCGCGAGCGCGAATTCTGCCATAATGCCCAGCACCCGCCACGCTTCCTGCCCGTTGGTCGAATACATCGCCTGAGGATCGATCATCTCGGGGATCTTGTTCGTCTGATTCATCATCCCATGCCCAAGTTAGTCGTTGTCGATGGCTCGTCGTATCTGTACCGAGCGTTTCACGCGCTGCCGGATCTGCGCACGTCGCGCGGCGAGCCCACTGGCGCGATTCGCGGTGTCATTTCCATGTTGCGCCGATTGATAGAGGACGGCAAGCCGGACTACTTCGGCATCGTGTTCGACGCGCCCGGAAAAACTTTCCGCGACGACTGGTATCCGCAGTACAAGGCCAACCGCACGCCGATGCCCGACGATCTTTCGCGACAGATCGAGCCGCTGCACGAGCTCATCGCCGTGCACGGATGGCCGCTGATCATGGTGGCAGGTGTCGAAGCGGATGACGTGATCGGCACACTGGTGCGGCAGGCGGAAGCGCTCGGCATCGACAGCGTGATCTCCACCGGGGACAAGGATCTGGCGCAGCTCATTTCACCGAAGATCACCCTGGTGAACACCATGAGCAACGAGATGCTCGATGTCGACAGCGTGGTCGCCAAGTTTGGAGTGCGTGCCGATCAGATCCTCGATCTGCTCGCGCTCACGGGCGATGCCATCGACAATATTCCGGGGGTGCCCAAGGTGGGACCGAAGACGGCGGCAAAGTGGATCGCCCAGTACGGGTCGCTCGACAAGGTCATCGCTGCCGCGGACGAAATCGGCGGCGTGGTGGGGGAAAATTTGCGCTCTACCGTGGCGTGGTTGCCTGAAGGCAGGCGCCTGCTCACCATTCGCACCGATTGCGAACTTCCCGTCGAGGTGTCGCACCTCGTTCCGCGCGCGGCCGATGCGGCGAAGCTCAAGGCGCTTTTCGAGCGCTTCGAATTCAAGAGCTGGATCAAGGATCTCGGCAACGGTGCGCAGAGCGCGGCGTCCCTGACCCAGGAAGTGACCGGTGAAATTTCACGCGAGCCCCAGCGCGCCAACGCGATCACGACGCGTCAGTACGAACTGGTGCTCGATGAGCTCGCTTTCGAGCGTCTGCTCGGCGAGATCGCCACTGCAACGCTGGTGTGCTTCGACACCGAGACCACAGGCCTGGACCCGATGCAGGCGCGGTTGGTCGGATTGGCGTTCTCGATCGAGCCCGGACACGCGTATTACATTCCGCTGGCGCATTCCTATGCAGGTGTACCTGCGCAGCTTCCCTTCGAGCACGTGCTGTCGCGATTGAAGCCGTGGTTCGAGGATGCCAATGCAAAAAAGCTCGGTCAGAACGTCAAGTTCGACCAGCACGTGCTCGCCAATCACGGGATCGCGCTCGCCGGCGTCGCTCACGACATCCTGCTGCAATCGTACGTGCTCGAATCGCATCGGCCGCACGACCGGGACAATCTGGCGTGGCGATATCTGGATTGGAAGACGCTGACCTACGCGGAGATCGCGGGCAAGGGCGTGAACCAGATCGGGTTCGAGCAGGTCGCGCTCGATCGAGCGACCGAATATGCCGCCGAGGACGCCGATGTCACGCTGCAGCTCCACGGGCTGCTCCACCCCAGGATTGCTGGCGATGCAAAGCTGGACTTTGTCTATTCGAGCATAGAGCTGCCGACGCGCGAGGTACTTTTTCGCATGGAGCGCGAAGGCATTCTGATCGACGGCGCCTTGCTCGCCGTTCAAAGCCGCGAGCTCGGCGAGCGCATCATGGAACTAGAGACCAAGGCGTTCCAGGAAGCCGGCCAGCCGTTCAATCTCGCCTCGCCCCGCCAGCTTGGCGAGATACTGTTCAATCGCATGCAGCTGCCGGTGGTCAAGAAGACGTCGACCGGCCAGCCGTCGACCGACGAGGACGTGCTTCAGCAGCTTGCCGCCGACTACCCGCTGCCCAAACTGCTGCTCGAGCACCGTGCGCTGTCGAAGCTCAAGTCCACCTACACCGACAAGCTGCCGCAGATGGTGAATCCGCGCACCGGGCGCGTGCATACGTGCTTCGGACAGGCGACCGCAGTGACGGGCAGGCTCGCGAGCACCGATCCCAATCTGCAGAATATTCCGGTTCGCACCGCCGAGGGCAGGCGCATCAGGGAAGCGTTCATCGCGCCGGTGGATCACGTGATGGTTTCGGCCGACTACACGCAGATCGAATTGCGCATCATGGCGCACTTGTCGGCGGACAAGTCCCTGCTCGACGCGTTTTCAGCCGGGGCGGATATCCATCGCGCTACTGCGGCCGAGATATTCGGCGTCAGTATCGACCAAGTGACCGCCGATCAACGTCGCTACATCAAGGCAGTGAACTTCGGCCTGATCTACGGCATGAGCGCGTTCGGGCTTGCCGCGCAGCTCGGGATCGAGCGCTCGGCGGCGCAACAGTTCATCGACAAGTATTTCGCGCGCTATCCCGGCGTGGCTGAATACATGCGGCGCACGCGGGAGCTCGCGCGGCGACAGGGATTCGTCGAAACGGTTTTCGGGCGCCGCTTGTGGCTGCCGGACATCAACGCCGGTGGCGGCCCGCGAAGGCAGGGCGCCGAACGTGCAGCGATCAATGCGCCGATGCAAGGCACTGCCGCCGACCTCATCAAGCTCGCCATGGTGGTCGTTCAGCGATGGCTGGACAGCGAGCGGCTCGCGACGCGGCTCGTGCTTCAGGTCCATGACGAGCTCGTCCTGGAAGTGCCGGGGCAGGAGCTCGAGCGCATCCAGCGCGAGCTGCCCGGCCTGATGAGCGGCGTCGCCGCGCTCGACGTCCCGCTGGTTGTCGACCTCGGCTGCGGCCCGAACTGGGAGCAGGCGCACTGACCCCTTGAGCGCTCGCTCGGTAACCCACCGCTCATAGCGCATGCAGGACCGTTCGTAAGCCGACCCACCCGGCGCCGACCCCGCGCGCTAACGTAGCCCGGTAAAACCCGGGACCAACGCCCATGCTAGCTCCAGCCCACGTCGGCCACCTTGCCATGCTGCGCTCGCTGATACGACAGTCGGCTGCGGAAGGCAGCTTCGAGTCGACCCTGGCAGGGGAATCGGCGCAGTCGATCGATTTCTTCGCCAAGCTCAAGCGAGCGCTGGCGCACGGGTATTTCGTCGAGGAAGATCCGCGCACGGGGCAGATGAACACCGTGTCCGTGCCTGGATACGTGTTCTGGCCTGACAACAGGAATAGCGGCACACCGCCCGCGGGTTTCGGGCTGTTTCGCGCGCTGGAGGGCGGTTACGAACTCTGGCTGGCCGGTCTGGAGCTGGGACGCCGCGGCGATGGCCATGGTCGCGAGCTAATGGACGCGCTGTTCGCGACTCCCCAGGGAAAAAAAACGTGGATCGTGCGCATCCCGCGCGAATCACGCTACCGCGCCGCGGTCCACCACCTGCTGCGACCGCTTGGTTTTTCCGCGGCGGGGGACTCGACGCATCTGCGATGGTTCGTACGCGAGGAGGCGCCTGCGGCGCTGAAATCGAAGGTACGCGGCATCGTCGGCGCAAACGCCGTCGTCAACTGACGTTCCCCGTCTCGAAGATGTCGCAGTAGGAGGCATAGATCGAGGCGATCGTCATCGGGGCCACGACGAACCAGCCCAGCGCCAGGGGAATCGTCGCGACAATGGCGAGCCCGAGCCCGATCAGCCCGTAGACCAGGAACGGCACCACGTTCTGCACGCTGCCGGCGAACGACTCCTTCATCGCCGGCCAGGGTTCGCGCCCTCCGAGCATGATGAGCGCAGGCGCGAACCAGATCGCCATGATCAGCGGCAGGAACAGAACCAGGAACAGCAGCGTCCCCACCATCACCATCATGAACGCACCGCTCAGCAACACGCTCGTGCTGATCGCGTTGTTGATGCTGAACATCTGCGTGAATACCGCGGCGCCGAAGGTCACGAGCAGGATACCCGCCACCGTGGCAACGATGGCGATGGCCAGTCCCAGATAGATCACGCCGAGCATGAACAGCGGGCCAGCCCGTTCGCTGAAGCCTGCAAAAAGGTGGTTGATCGTGAGCGGCTGCCCGCGATCGATCGCTCGGCAGCCCAGCATTAACCCCCCCGTCAGGACCGGGTACAGAAGGTTGCTCGCCAGATGGCCGATCACCGGGATCAACGACAGCACGATGCTTAGCACGATCATGATTACCAGGATCAGGAGCCACATCGCCACCGCCGGGGTGAACAGGCGCCATGCCTTCCCCCACCAGGAGGCGCCATTGCCCGCGGGGACGCTGCGAGGTCCGGCGGAAGACGGGGAAGAAGCCGCGATCGGGGGGGCTTCAGGCGGAAACGGGCTCGACATGGCGTATCTCCTCGTATCGCATGGAATGGCTGGAGCGCCTGGAAACCTTAGCACGGCATCCAAAAGGCTCGTGAAGCTCTTGATTTACCCCGCCTGCTGCTCTATTATTAGCACTCTAGGCGATCGAGTGCTAATAGCGTCGCGCCTTGGGAGGTTCCAGTGAGGAGCCGTACCACAAAGATTGTAACCCTATGAATGTGTTTAATAAGTTGAAGGAGTGAGTGCTAACATGAAAATTCGTCCATTGCATGATCGCGTCATCGTCAAGCGTCTCGAAGAGGAACGCAAATCTGCAGGTGGCATCGTGATCCCGGACACCGCCGCAGAAAAGCCTTCGCAAGGCGAGGTGATCTACGCGGGACCGGGCAAGACCGACGACAGCGGCAAGCTGGTGCCGATGGGCGTCAAGGTCGGCGACAAGATTCTTTTCGGCAAGTATTCCGGCCAGGAATTCAAGATGGATGGCCAGGACCTATTGCATATGCGTGAGGACGACATCATCGGCGTGGTTGGCTGATCCCTCGTATCGCGCAAGACACCACGGATTTCAGGAGAAACGAATATGGCAGCCAAAGACGTTCGCTTCGGCGAGAACGTTCGCAACAGAATGGTCGTCGGCGTGAACATCCTCGCCAACGCCGTCAAAGTCACCCTCGGCCCCAAGGGCCGCAACGTCGTGCTGGAGCGCAGCTTCGGTGCGCCGACGATCACTAAGGACGGCGTGTCCGTCGCCAAGGAAGTCGAGCTCAAGGACAAGTTCGAGAATATGGGCGCGCAGATGGTCAAGGAAGTCGCGTCCAAGACCTCGGATGTCGCCGGTGACGGCACCACCACCGCGACCGTGCTCGCGCAATCGATCGTGAACGAAGGCATGAAGTACGTTGCCGCCGGCATGAATCCGATGGATCTGAAGCGCGGCATCGATCGGGCAGTGCTCGCCGTGGTCGAGGAGCTCAAGAACATCAGCAAGCCGTGCACGACCAGCAAGGAAATCGCGCAAGTGGGCTCGATCTCGGCTAACGCCGACAGCTCGATCGGAAAGACGATCGCGGATGCGATGGACAAAGTCGGCAAGGAAGGCGTGATCACCGTCGAAGACGGCAAGGGGCTCGAAAACGAGCTCGAGCTGGTCGAGGGCATGCAGTTCGACCGCGGCTACATCTCGCCGTACTTCATCAACAATCCCGACAAGCAGGTTTCGGTGATCGACGATGCGCTGATCCTCCTACACGACAAGAAGATCAGCAACATCCGTGATCTCCTGCCGCTGCTCGAGCAAGTCGCCAAGGCCGGCAAACCGCTGCTGATCATTGCCGAAGACGTCGATGGCGAGGCGCTGGCGACGCTGGTGGTCAACAACATCCGCGGCATTCTCAAGACGTGTGCGGTCAAGGCGCCCGGATTCGGCGATCGCCGCAAGGCCATGCTGGAGGACATCGCCATCCTTACGGGCGGCACCGTGATCGCCGAAGAGCTCGGCCTCAAGCTCGAGAACGCGACGATCAAGGACCTGGGCCGCGCCAAGCGCATCGAGGTCGCCAAGGAAGACACGACAATCATTGACGGCGCCGGCGACAAGTCGGGGATCGAAGCGCGTGTCAAGAACATCCGCGTGCAGATCGACGAAGCGACCTCGGACTACGACAAGGAAAAGCTGCAGGAGCGTGTGGCGAAGCTCGCGGGCGGCGTCGCCGTGATCAAGGTCGGCGCGGCCACCGAAGTCGAGATGAAGGAAAAGAAGGCACGCGTCGAGGACGCGCTGCATGCAACGCGTGCGGCGGTCGAGGAAGGCATCGTCGCCGGTGGTGGCGTGGCGTATCTGCGCGCCCGCGCGAATCTCAAGGGACTCAAGGGCGACAACAGCGATCAGGACGCGGGTATCAAGATCGTCCTGCGCGCGCTGGAGGAGCCGATGCGTCAGATCGTCAACAACACGGGCGATGAGCCGTCGGTGGTCGTCAACAAGGTCGTCGAGGGCAAGGGCAACTACGGGTACAACGCTCAGACGGGGCAGTATGGCGATCTCGTCGAAATGGGCGTCGTCGATCCGACCAAGGTGACTCGCTTCGCACTGCAAAACGCGGCGTCGGTGGCGAGCCTCATGCTTACGACCGAAGCGATGATCGCCGAGTCGCCGAAGGACGAGAAGGCCATGCCGGGTGGCGGCGGTGGCATGGGCGGCATGGGCGGCATGGGCGACATGGACATGTAAGTCCGTGGAGCGCCGGCAGAGCAGCGCCGGCGTTCAGCACTCTGCATCCTTCCCGCGAAACGGGAAGCAAGCGACGCGCAAAGCCCCGCTCCGGCGGGGCTTTGCACGAGTGCGCTAACAGGCCGCCGTCGCGCATTTCGAGGCGAAATGGATTAGACTAGGCGAGCACCGGGGCAGGCGACGATCGATCGCGACTGCATCAGCTAACAACTATAAACGACTGGCGCTGGCCGCGTGGCCGGTCTTGGAAGGGAGACTGCTCGATGACCTCAGGGATGCTTTTCGCGCTTGCGATCAGCGCCTTGGTCATCGCGGTGCTGGTCGGCCTGATGCGCCGCCAGCGCACCCCTGGCGCCGGAAAACTCTCGCTCGACGGCCCGGCCACCAACGTGCAATGGACCGAAGGCGAGACGACGCGCCTGCTTTCGAGCGCCGAGCTTCCGGGCCTCTATCTGCTGCGTCCGCGCTTTCTGTCCAAGGCTGAAAACGTCGTATATCTATTGCTCAAGGCGGCGTTTCCGCGGCACGAGATTTTCGCGCGCGTACGCCTCTCCGACGTATTGCAGGTGAAAATCGGGCCGCAGGGCATGGAACGCCTGCGCGCGTTTCGCAAGATCGCCAACCAGCACGTCGGCTTCGTGGTGTGCGATCGCGACATGACCATTGTCGCCATCGTCGACGCGCGCGAGCCCGAGCAAGTGCAGAACCCGCGCGACCAGAAGCTGGAGATCATCAAGCAGCGCTGCTTGCAAGCCGCGCAGGTCAAGTATCTCTGTGTCTATCCCCCGACGCTTCCGCGCTACCGCGAGCTTCGAGAGCAGATCCTGGGTCCTGCCGCCGAGCTGGTCTGAACGCGGCCTAGTCCACGGGCATCGGCACGCTGCGGCGTGCGGGTTGGCGAACCGCGAGCCCGGTCCCGCAAAGGATCAGCGCGCATGCGCCGAGTGTGTCGATGCCGACGCGCTCACCGAGAAAAAGCCAGCCCCAAAGGACGCCGAATAGCGGGATAAGGAAGGTCACGGTGAGCGCGCGAGCCGGGCCGAGATCGGCGATCAGCCGAAAGTACAACAGGTAGGCAACCGCGGTCGACGCGAGCGCGAGCGCGGTCACGTTGCCGACCACGAGCGGCGAGATCGAGATCGGAAGTGGTGCGAACGGCAAAGCAAGGGCCAGCATTGCCGCCGCCGTCATCTGGCTGTAGAGCGCGATAGAAAAGCTCGACAATCCCTCGAGCTTCGTTCTTGCGTAGACGCTGGCGATGGCGTAACACAACGACGCCGCGAGGCCTGCTCCGACCGCGAGCAGCGCGTCGCCATCGAGCTGTTGCGACTGCCATCCGACCAGCAGCACGACGCCGCTGAATCCCACTGCCATGCCCGCTAGCTTGATGGGCGTGATGCACTCGCGCTGCCATATCGCCGCGACGATCGCGCCGAAAAACGGGCTGGTGGCATTGAGTATCGCCGCGACCGAAGCAGGTACATGCTGCGTCGCCCATGCAAAGAGCGCAAACGGCAGCGCCGTGTTGACGAGCCCGATGATGGCGTACTCGCGCCAGTGCGCGCGAAAGGCGGGAACGCCGCGGCGCATTCGCGCGAACGCGTAGAGCGCCAGAAACGCCAGCGTGACGCGGGTCTCCGCCAGCCACAGCGGACCCAGCCCCGCGACCGCCACCCGCATGAAAGCGAACGATCCTCCCCATAGCGCGCCCAGCGAGACAAGGCGCGCGAGGTCGGCGCCGGTCATGCGTGTTCAGGCGGTCGCCGTGACACGCTGCGCCTCGATCGCAAGCGGGATCTGCCCGCGCTCGGACGTATGCGTGCGCTCGTGCTCGAGCAGCCACGCTTTTCGCCACAGCCCGCCGCCGTATCCCGTGAGGCTGCCGTCGGCGCCGATGACGCGATGGCAGGGAATAATGATGGCGAGCTTGTTATCGCCGTTGGCGCGTCCGACCGCGCGCACCGCGGCGTCGCGGCGCACGGCGAGGGCGATATCGCGATAGCTTCGCGTCGTGCCGGCAGGGATCGCGCGCAGCGCGTTCCACACCTCGAGCTGGAAAGGAGAGCCCGAAAGCGCCAGCGCGGTCTTGAACTGCAGCGACCGTCCTTCGAAATAGGCTGCGAGTTCCTCGCCGATCTGGTCGAGATACGCGTGATGGCCCGGCACGACCGGATGGGGCAGGCGAGCGCGCAACGCCTCGAGCTCGCGCTCCAGGCCGCGCCGGTCGACGAATTCGAGCAGATGCAATCCGCCATCGTTGGCGAGCGCGAGCATCGGTCCCAGCGGCGTTTCGAGCCACCGCGCATAAACGCAGTCGACGTGATGCGCCTGGCTGGGCGCGGTGCCGAAGACGCGTGCGAAAGCCTCGCGGAATCCGCTTCCGGACTCGAAGCCGTGGTCGAGTTGAAGGTCGATCATGCTTTTTCCTTTGCGTATGCCGCTCAGCGCGAGCCCCATGCGACGGGCGCGGTGATAGGCGTGAAAGCTCATGCCGCAGTAGCGTTGGAAGGCGCGGCGTGCGCTCGATGGATCGATGCCCATGCGCGCCAGGTCGGCTTCGCGAAGGCGTCCGGACGGATCGGCTTCGACCGCGGCGAGCAGGCGCGACACCACCGCGGGTGGCTCGCGTCCGACGTCGAGCGGGCGACAGCGCAGGCACGGACGATAGCCTGCGTAGAGCGCGTCGTGCGGAGTAGCGAAGAACTCCACATTGGCCCGCTTCGGCGTACGCGCGTGGCATACCGACCGGCAGAATATGCGCGTGGTCTTCACCGCCACGAAAAAAATGCCATCGAAGTCCGGGTCGCGCGCTTCGAGGGCGCGGTACATGACGTCGGGTGTGGGCAAGCTGGTCATGGGACAAATTATAGGCGGCGGGCGCGCCGTTGCCGCCGGAAATCGGGCGCCGAATTTGCGTTCGCGCTATTGATCAAAGCGAGCCGAGCAGGGCCTCGGTCTTGACCCGCATGCGCCGCGCACGCTCCACGGCGCCGACGGTTCGGGCCAGCGTATGCATGGGGATTTCGAGTCCCAGCGGCAGCGTGCGCGGCAACGCCTGCAGGATGCCGCGCAGGTCGAGGCCGCCGTCGCCTGGCATCAGGCGCTCGGCGCGCGCCTGCAGCAGCAGCGTCTCGGTGTCGTGTGGACGCTCCGCGGGCGCATCGCACAGCTGCGCGTAGTGCAGCATGGTCGTCGGAACCGTTGCGATATCGGCGGCGACATTGCCGCCACGATCGAAATGGATGGGATCGATGAGCACCCCGCCATTTTGCCGCGCGGCGTGGGAGGCGATGCGCACGGCCTGGCCCAGATCGCGCACGTCGGTCCAGGGCATCGCCTCAAGATTCATGGTCAACCCGAATCGCGCGCCCAGTTCGCACAGCGACGCAAAGCGCTGGGTCAAACGTGCCTCATCGGGATCGTTGCCCGCAACCAGCACCGCGGTCGCGCCCAAGCGCGCTCCGGTCTCCAGCGCCTGCTCGAAATCCGCGACCCGGGTGTCGGGCTTGAGGCGGAAGATCTCGATATCCAGCACAGTAACGCCGCGATCGGCGAGTCGACGTCGCACCTCGCGCACCATCGGCGTGTCGCCGACCATGGGCCACTTCGGCTCGGTATCGGTGGCCGGGATCAGGCGGATGCCGATGTGCGAATACCCGGCATCGTCTGCACACGACACCATGTCCGGCGGGGACAACTCGAGCACCGTGAGGGCGGCCAGCGATAGTTTACGAGCCTTCATTTCAGCGGCCTCGCGGTGCGATCATGCTGCCGACTTGACGTGTCCGCCGAGGAACAGTCGGTTAAGATCGGGATCGTTGAGAACTTCCGAGGCGGGACGGTCCAGAGCGAGCCGGCCCATTTCCAGGACGAGTGCGCGATCGGCGTACTTGAGCGCAGTGCGCACATTCTGCTCGACCATCAGCACCGTGGTGCCTGCATCGGCCAGCGCACGCAGCAATGTCAGGACTTCCTGCACCAGCTTCGGTGAAAGCCCGATCGATGGCTCGTCGATAAGCAGCACGCGCGGATGCAGCAATAACGCGCGCCCGACTTCGAGCTGCTTTTGCTCGCCGCCGGACATCGTCGACGCCTGATTGTCGAGGCGCTCCCGGATTCGCGGAAACCGCCCGAGCACTTCCTCGATGCGGGCCCCGAGGTCTCCGCGCGGGAGCGTGATGCCCCCGAGCTCGAGGTTGTGGCGCACCGAGAGCGATCCGAACAGATTGCGTCCCTGCGGGACGAACGCTATGCCGTCGGCGAGCAGGGCACGCGGAGGCTTGCCGTTGATGCGCTTGCCCTCGAAACGCACTTCGCCGGAGCGCGGCACAAGCATGCCGAACAGCGTCTTGAGCACGGTGGACTTGCCGGCTCCATTGGGACCGATGAGCAGCGAGATCTCGCCCCTGCGCGCATCGAGGGTCGTCTCGTTGAGAATGGTCAGGCTCGGCGAATAGCCGGCGACGACCTTGTCGAACTCGATGATTTTTTCGGTCACGCGATGTTCCTCGTCGGCTTTCAGTCGGCACGCCGTAACGCCGCGATTCCTTCATTGACGAGCTCGGTGGCCATGCTCAGTTGCCGAGATAGGCCTCGAGTACGTGCGGATTCGCCTGCACCTCTCGGGGCGGCCCTTCCGCGAGCACTTTGCCTTCGACCATGCACACCACGTGCGGGCACAGCTTCATGATGAAATCCATGTTGTGCTCGATGACGACGAAGCTCCCTCCCTGCGTCCTGTTGAGTTCAAGCAGAAGGTCGCGCAATTGATCGACCAGGCTCGGATTCACGCCCGCACAGGGCTCGTCGAGCAGGACCAGCCGCGGCGCCGGCATGAATGCCATCGCGATGTCGATGAGCTTCTGCTGTCCATACGACAGCGTGCCGGCGGGAAGATGCGCGACGTGTCTGAGGCGGAACATCTCGATCATCTGGTCGGCATGATGGCCGAGCCCGGCGTCCGGTGCCGCAAACAGGCGATTGGCCATCGTGCCCTTGAATTCCTGCGCGGCAGCGATCAGGTTGTCGCGCACCGACAGCTTGACGAACACCTGCAGCGTCTGAAAGGTGCGACCCACGCCGCGCCGCGATAGTTCGAGCGGCGACATGCCGGTGATGTCCTCGCCGCAGAATTCGACCGTCCCCGACGTCGGCTGGATCTGTCCGAGGATGCTGTTGAACAGCGTCGTCTTGCCCGATCCGTTGGGGCCGATGACGCCGACGATCTCGCCGGGACCCACCGAGAGGCTCACGCCGTCGACCGCCTTGATTGCACCGTAATGCTTGCGCATGTCGCGGATCTCGAGAAACGCGTTCGTGCTGTTCATGTGGACCCCCACGCTTGCGTCCCGCGCCGCATCGCTGCCCCCCAAGGGGGCGCTGTTCGCGCCTTGGGACGGCCCGGCGGCGCTCATCTGGCCCGCTCGCGCGACTTGAAGCGGTCCGCCAGCGACAGCAGCCCGCCCGGAAGAAAAATCATCAGCACGATCACCGCGAATCCGAACAGCGCGAGGTACCAGTCCTTCAGAAAGCGAAGCCATTCGGGGAGCAGGATCACGATGACCGATCCCAGCACCGGGCCGAAAAAGCGTCCCGATCCGCCGACGATGACCGCGAGCAACATCATCAGCGACACCGACAGCGTGAACTGGCCCGGCTCGATGAAATTCACGAGCACCGTGAGATAGACGCCGCCGATGCCGGCGCAGGTTGCGCCAATGGCGAACGCCAGCAGCGTATACGCGGTGATGTTGACGCCGGTGCTTTCCGCGCGGATAGGGTTGTCGCGAAGCGCGGCGAAGGCACGGCCCCACGGCGAGCGCAGGAGCCACCACAGCACCAGCGCCAGCAGGATCACCGACACGTAGCAGAAGTAGAAGAACGGCAGCGCACCATCGAGCGAGTAGCCGAACAGCGATGGACGCGGAATGTTGGCGATGCCGAAGGTGCCTCCGGTGAGCTTCTCCTCGTTGCGCATCACCAGATACGCAAGCACGTTGAAGCCCAGCGTCGCGAAAGCGAGATAATGGTGCTGCACGCGCAGCGCCGGGAAGCCGAGCGCCAGGCCGATGATGAAGCACGCCGCCGCGGCCAGCGGAAGGGCCAGCCAGAAAGAGATGCCGAGCTTGGTCATGAGAATCGCCGCGACGTAGGCCCCGATGCCGTAGAACGCCGCCTGGCCGATCGACATCTGCCCTGCATAGCCGACGATGAGGTTTAGGCCGAACGCCGCCATCAGGTACACGCATAGCAGCGACATCAGGTAGATCCCGTAGCTTTTCAGGAACGGCGGGAGCAGCGCGACCGCGATCAGCGCGACGACGAGCGCGATCCCTCCGGTGCGCGTCATACCTTGCGTTCCTCAGTCTTGCCGAGCAGGCCTTCGGGCCTGAAAATGATCACGACAAGGAAAAGCATCAGCGCGACGCCTTCCTTGTACGCGGGCGAGATATAGGCGCCCACGAGATTTTCGAGAACGCCGACCAAGATCCCGCCGAGCAGCGCGCCACGCGTCTGGTTGAACCCGCCGATGATCGCCGCATAAAAGGCTTTCAGTCCTATCGACTCGCCCATGTCGAACTTGGCGAGATAGGACGGCGTGACCAGCAGCGCCGCAACGACGGCGAGTACCGCATTGATCAGGAAGGTGTAGAGCACCATGCGCTTGACGTCGATGCCGAGCACCTTGGCGGCGTCGGTGTTCTGGGCGACCGCCTGCATCGCACGTCCGGTGACGGTGCGATTGAGGAACATCTGCAGCCCCACCACGATCAATCCGGCGAGCAGAAGCGTTCCGACATCGGCGTAGGAGATCTTGATGTCGCCGAGCGCCATCAATCCGTCGGGGAACGGGCTCGGAAACGGCTCCGCCTGCGCGGTCACTCCGGCTTTGAGCGTCTGCTTGAGCCCGATCGATAAGCCGAGCGTCGCGATGACTAGCGGGATGACGCCGTGCCGGATCAGCGGGTCGACGATCGCGACCTTGAACGTGTAACCCAGGAGCAGCATGGCGACCAGGCAGGTAAGCAGGAACGCGAGCCACATCGGCGCCCCGGCGGTCCCCATGAAGAACAGCATTACGAACGCCGGGACCATGACGAATTCGCCTTGGGCGAAATTGATCGTTCCCGACGCCTGCCACAGCAGGGTGAATCCGAGCGCTGCGAGCGCGTAGATCGCGCCGATGGCGGTGCCGGAAACGATGAGCTGAATCAGCTCTCCCACCTGCGTCTCCCTTCCCGCCTTGACATTCCTGTGTTGCGTGCGCGTTGGCGAGCGAACCCGCACCCTGCGTCGCGTACTTGCCGCGCGCCCCCTCCGCGCTTGCTAGCGCATGTAGGCGTTATACGCCCACAGCAGCAGCATCGCGCCGATGATCGAAAGGATCCAGCCGGCAGGATGGAACTTGCCGTCGGGCGACCTGAAGATCAGGCTGCTGATAATGCCGCCCACGATCGACCCGCCGATTCCCAGTGCGGCGGTGAGCCAGAACCCCAGCGCGTCCACTCCCGGCATGATGGCCCGAGCGATGAGACCTACGATGAAGCCGACGATGATGGTAGCGATGATGCCGAATAGCCCCATGGAGTACTCCCTGGAATTTTGAAGGGGATGCCGCGATCGGCGTTACGGAAAGCACTTCGCCGATGGCAGCGCAGCGATGCTAGCATAGCCGGTAGCGGTGGTTCCTGCCTCGGTGTAAGAGGTGGTGCCCGGCGCCGACCAACCACCATCGACCGTGCGCGGAAAGGCTTCTCGATGCGTCGCCCATTGACCTGGTTCGCGGCGTGCGCCGCTGCAGTGCTCCTCACCGGCGGCTTGGCTCATGCGCAATGTCGCGCGCAAAGCGGAAAGCAGACCGTCGCGCTGCTCGAGCTCTACACGTCCGAAGGCTGCAGCAGCTGTCCTCCCGCCGACAATTGGTTCTCCGGAATCGACCTCGCGCCGACGTCCGCGATCGCCCTGGCGTTGCATGTCGACTACTGGGACCGGCTGGGCTGGAAGGACCGTTTCGCTTCCGCGGGATACACCGCTCGCCAATACGAGCAAATGCGCCGTCAGCAGGCCGCGTACGTCTACACCCCGCAGGTCCTGTTGCAAGGTCGCGACTTCCGGCAATGGGGCGTCCGCGGCGAACCTGCGTCCGCGGTGTCCGCGATCAATGCGCGTCCATCGCGCGCCGCGGTCGAGTTACTGGCGTTGGCGAAAGGCGATATGGCACAAGTCGATGTTCATGTGAACGTTCCGGAGACGCGGGATCGCTCCAGAACGCGGGTGGTCGTCGCCTTGGTGCAGGACCGGCTGACCAGTACAGTCTCTGCCGGCGAAAATGCCGGCAAGCAGCTACGGCACGATCATGTCGTGCGCCAGTGGCACGCCGCGCCCGGTCTCGACGCCGCGGGCGACGTACGAGAGCGCATCGCGTTTAAGTTGCCGTCGGACAGCGGACCGGTATCGCTCGTTGCGTTTGCCGAAGACGCCGCCACAGGCGACGTACTGCAGGCGCTGGAACTGCCAATCGTCGCGGCTTGCGTATCCCAGTAGGCTACTGAATTGCTGAGAGCACGGCTTTGATGACGTTGGCATTGCCGGGCCGTTGCGGCGACGTAGGGCCTGGTCCTGCGCGAAAGCCTGCGCTGTGCAGCATTCGCCCGCCGAACGCCGGCCGCGCGATTTCTTGCCATTGCCCGCGAGTTTCCCGTAAGCTTCCCGGCATTGCGCAGGAGCCCGATTCCACGATAAGAAAGCTCTTGCGGCCGTCGAACGCGTGGTTTGGATTTCATTGGCCTTGCTGAGTCGGGTCGAGGTCCGCAGCGGGTTGCTGAACCATTTGGGGTCTTTCATGGAGGAGGCGCAATGAGTACAGCCAGTCGGCCGGCACCAGCACACGTGCAGCTAAGCACCCGGGGCGAGGAAAGACGAGTCATATTCGCGTCGTCGCTCGGGACCGTTTTCGAGTGGTACGACTTCTATTTGTACGCCACGCTGGCGCCGTTCTTCGCGGCGGTGTTCTTTCCCACCGGTAACGCAACCGCGGCACTGCTCTCGGCTTTCGCGACGTATGCCGCCGGCTTTCTGGTTCGCCCGTTCGGCGCGCTGGTCTTCGGACGCATCGGCGACCTGGTTGGCCGCAAATACACC
>DASXBS010000162.1:0-12234 GCA_036491555.1 Casimicrobiaceae bacterium | reverse complement strand
TGCACGGCGAGCTCGACTATCGCGTGCCCGCAACGCAGGCGCTGCAGTACTACGACACGCTGCATGCGCGCGGCGTCCCCGCGCGCTTAGTCTACTTCCCGGACGAGAATCACTGGATTTTGAAACCGCAGAACTCGCGGCTGTGGTACTCGGAGTTCTTCGCGTGGCTCAAGCGTTACGCGTCGCCGGGATCGCGCCGGGGTCGATCAGCCGGCATTGAAAATGCTCGCCGCCGCGCCGCCGGCGCTTGGCGCCAGCTGCGCTAGCGAATGCGCTTGGCGGGAAATTCCTCGTCGATGTTGTCGCGAAAAAAGCTCCATGGCGACGACGAGCCCACAAATCGCTTCCAAGTGTCGGTACTGACGCCTGCGTAGCTGAAGGTCCCCGACGAAAGCTCGACCACCAGCGTGCGGGTTTTCTCGTCGTAACCGGCGGCGCGCAGATTGCCGCCGGACAGTCGCTTCATTTCCATCACCGATGTTCCAGGTCGTTGCGCGAGGCAGTAGCCGTCCTGTCTCGCAGATAGTAATCGACGAGGGCCGAATCGTCGGACTGCGCATAGCCTGCCCGCACCGCAGCGATGAATGCATCGTGTGCGGCACGCGCAAGCGGCGCGTCGAATCCAAGCATCGCCGCCGCTTCGACGGCGATGCCGGAATCCTTGGCGAGCAGCGTCATCGCCGCGCGCGGCTCTGCGTCGCCCTGCAGGCGGCGGCGCATGCGGTCGTCGACGATCCAGCTCGCGCCCGAGCTCGCATTCATCACTTCGAGTAGCATCGAGACGTCGATCCCGGCTAACGTGGCGAGCGCCATGGCTTCCGCGCCGGCGGCGAGGTTCGCGGCGGCGAGTTGATTGTTGAGCACCTTGACCGTCGCCGCCATCCCCGCGTGTGCGCCGACGACGAAGTGGCGGCCCGAGATCGCGGGAAGCACTGACGAGCAGCGACAGATCGTCCCCGCATCGCCGGAAATCATCATCGTCATGGTGCCGTCCAACGCGCGCTGAGGTCCGCCGGACACCGGCGCATCGAGCAGGGCGACCCCGAAGTCTCGCAGCCGCCTCGCGACCCCGGCGACGAACGCCGGAGCGACGGTCGAACACAGCATCACGACGCTGTCCCGCGCAAGCGCCGGCGCGGCCCCCTGGTCACCGAACAGAACCACTTCCACCTGCGGCGCATCGACCACGACGACGATCACGATGTCGCACTCGTCGGCCAGCGTCGCGGGAGTAGCCGCCGCGAGCGCGCCGGCGCGGACCGCGCCCGATTGCGCGCTTTCGCGGATGTCGCGGGCGCGCACGTCGAAACCGCCGCGTACCAGGCTTTGCACCACGCCGAGACCCATCGCTCCGGTACCGATGACGCCGACGCGGGGCAACCTGGTCACCGCTCGCCGCCTCAGGGTTTGGGCGCAGCGTAGGGCTGGCAGTCGTCGAGCTTGGTCGCGACCCCGTATTCGATCAGCGTGAGGTCCTGCCCGCGTCCGCGCAGCTCGAGGCTGCCGTTGGTGTAGCGAACGCCGCCGCCGGCGGCGGCGATCTGGTACAGCGTGATCTTTTCGCCGGTGGCGGTGAGCATCCGGGCCTCGCCGGGTTCGAAGCGGATGACGGTGCGCTGCCCAGCGAGCTGGCATGCAAACGTGTTCTTGACCGCTTCCTCTTCCTCTTTGCTTGGCTTGTGCTCGCAGGCGACGAGCATCGCGAGCGCGACTGCGCCCGCGCACAGCGAAGGGCTATGACGCATCAGGACCTCCCATCCCGGCCAGCGCTCGTGCGAAACTCGATCCGTTGCGTGGTGATTCAAGCTCATTTGACAATGTCGCAAACGCGCGCAGGCTGCACGCGGCCGCGTGTCTGTGGCGTGGTGACGAACTTGCAAAGATCGAACTGCTGGCCACCCAGCGCGCCGGCGGCGATTCTCATCGCATCGTCGGCGAGCATCGGTTCGCGGGCGATGATCCGTCCATAGCGCAGCGACGGGTGACCAAGCGCCACCCAGCGATACTCGGGGCCCACTGCAATCACGATCGATTCGCGACCGAACGGATACCACCACACGCCCAGAAAATTCACGGTGGTGATCTTGAGCGCGCCCGGCACCGCGGGATCCAGTGTGCGCACCCGCGACTCGCTTATGTCAGACGAGCCATCCGCCCGGGTGCAGCGCGTCCGCGCCGCGAGCGCACCATTCTCGGCGGCTGTATATTCGACTTCGGTGTCGCGCGCACAGCGGTTCTGCAGGAAGCCCGGAATCGAGGCGATCTCGTACCACTTGCCCGCGTAAAGATTGAGGTCGAAGTCGGGGATCGGTGTCAGCGCGTGGGCTGGCGCCGTCCACCCCAGTACCGCGGTGAGCAGTACCCATGGCGGGCCTCGGCGGGAGCTTCGTCGAAGCAGGTCGAGCGATCGGATCATGACGGACGCGGTCCGGAAAAGCGCCCGATAGCATACCGTATCGGTTCGCGAGCGAGCGCGACACATCCCCGAACGCGAATGGCCGAGCGCGCGATCAGCAGTCGACGACATTGACCGCGAGTCCGCCGAGCGAGGTCTCCTTGTACTTCGCCATCATGTCGCGGCCGGTTTCGTACATGGTCTTGATGACCGCATCGAGCGCCACGCGATGTGTTCCATCGCCACGCAGCGCGAGCGAGGCGGCGTTGACCGCCTTGACCGCGCCCATGGCGTTGCGCTCGATGCAGGGAATCTGCACCAAGCCGCCGATTGGATCGCAGCTCATCCCTAGATGATGCTCGATGCCGATCTCGGCGGCGTTCTCGATCTGCGCGTTGCTTCCGCCCAGCGCGGCGGCGAGGCCCGCGGCGGCCATCGAACAGGCGACGCCGACCTCGCCCTGGCAACCTACCTCGGCGCCTGACAGCGAGGCATTGCGCTTGCAAAGGCCACCGATGGCGGCCGCGGTGAGCAGGAAGGCCACGATGCCGTCCTCGTTCGAATCCTGGTAGTACTCGCGGTAGTAGCGGATGACCGCGGGGATGATGCCGGCGGCGCCGTTGGTCGGCGCGGTGACGACGCGCGAACCAGCGGCGTTCTCCTCGTTGACCGCGATCGCGTAGGTGCTGACCCAGTCCATGGGCTCGGTGGGGCTGCTCTTGCCGGCTTCGCGCTGGGCCAGCAGGGCATCGCGCAGCCCCTTGGCGCGCCGGCGCACGCTGAGACCGCCCGGCAGCACGCCGTCGTTGCGCAATCCGCGCTCGATGCTTTCGTTCATGACCGACCAGCGCTCGAGCAGGCCGTTCCTGACCTGGTCGGGACTTCGCAAAGCGAGCTCATTGATGCGCATCATGTCCGGAATGCGCTTGTGCGCCTCGGTACCGTGGTGGAGCAACTCCGCCGCGCTGGTGAACGGATAGGGCACGCGCAGCGTCGGGACCTGGTTGCCGAGCTGCCCGGCTTCCTGTTCGTCGACGACAAAACCGCCGCCGACCGAATAGTAGATCTTGCGCGCAAGCGGAGCGCCTTCGGCATCGAATGCGGTGAAGCGGATGGCGTTGCTGTGGAAAGGCAGTGCCTTGTCGATGCGAAAGCGCAGATGCTCCTCTTCACGGAACGCAATCGGATGCGTCCCGGCGAGCGAAAGCATCTGCTGCGCGCGGATGCGCTCGATCTTGGGCTCGACCTGGTCGGGATCGATTCGGTCGGGCGCCTCGCCGGAAAGGCCCAGCATCACCGCGCGGTCGGTGCAGTGTCCGCGACCGGTGAGCCCCAGTGATCCGTACAGGTCGACCACCACGCGGGCGGTGCGCGGCAGCGTCCCACCGGCCGCCAAGCTTTGCACGAAACGCAGTGCGGCGCGCATCGGTCCGACCGTGTGCGAGCTCGAAGGACCGAGACCGATCTTGAATAGATCGAAGGCGCTGACGAACATCGACGTGCTCCGTTCGGGCTGTATTGGCGGCGTCGCGACCCTCGAACGGGCCCAGTCACGATGCTAGACTTCGCTGGATTGTAACCCGGGACTGCTTCATGAGAGCTGGCGTGGCCGTGCGTGCCGCCTTCGGCGTGCTGCTCTGCTTGGCGGTATCCGCCGAGGCGGTGGCTGGCGGAGGTGCGCTGGATGCCTACGCGCACGGCGATTACGCCCGAGCGCGCAGCGGTTTCGAGGCCGCCGCGCGCGGCGGCGATCGTCTTGCCCAATACAACCTGGCGATGATGCTGTTGCGCGGCGAGGGCGGCCCGGCCGACGCGCGGCAGGGCGCGGAATGGCTCACCAAGGCGGCGCAAGCGGGGATGGCACAGGCGCAATACAACCTCGCGCTGCTCTACGAGGGCGGCGTTGGCGTCGAACGCTCGCTCTCGACCGCGACCGAGTGGTGGCAAAAAGCTGCGCTGCAGGGTCACACCGAGGCCCAGGTCGAGCTGGCGACGCAGTATTTTCTCGGCCGCGGCGCGCCCAAGGATTGGAAGCTCGCCGCGCGCTGGTACGAGGCCGCCGCTGGCAACGGCGATGCGGGCGCCCAGTACATCATCGGCAGCTTCTACGAGCACGGCGACGGCGTCGCGGCCGACCTACGCAAGGCGCTGGCGTGGTACGTCCTCGCCGCGCGCCAGGGCGACGTCGGCGCTGCCGCGCAGGCCAAGGATGTCGCCAGGCGGCTCGCCGAATCGGCGCCGCCTGGCTCCGCACCCTGACCCTGTCGTCAGGCGCGCGTTGCGGGAACGCCCGAGGCAGCAGCGTGCGTGCGCGCCGTCGCCGCTGACGCGGGTGGAGCGAAGCGTACGGTGTCGCGGTACGACAACACCTCGGGAAGTTCGCCACCCGCCAATTGATTTTGCGTGGCTTGCCACCACTGCGCGTCGAGCAGATCGGCATGATCGGCAAGGAACGCGCTGCGGATGCCGGGGTCGGTCAGGAGGAAAGTCCCGAACTCTTCCGGAAAAACGTCGTTGGAAGCGACGGGGTACCAGACCTCGTTGGACATCTCGTCGTAGCCCGCGGGCGCAGGCGGAATCTTCCTGAAATTACACGCCGTGAGGTAATCGATCTCATCGTAGTCGTAGAACACGATGCGCCCGAAGCGGGTGACGCCGAAATTCTTGAACAACAGGTCGCCGGCGAAGATGTTGACCGCGGCCAGCTGCCTGAGCGCGTCGCCGTAGTCGCGCATCGCGCGGGCGCGCTGCGCCGGCGTGGCAGTCTGCAGGAACATGTTGAGCGGAGTCATGCGCCGCTCGATGTACAGATGCTTGACGACGATCATCTCGCCGTCGTCCTCGATCAGCGAAGGAGCGACGGCCTTGAGTTCGGCAACGAGCTCCGGCGTGAACCGCTGGCGCGGAAACGCGACATCGGAGTACTCAAGCGTGTCGGCCATGCGCCCGACGCGGTCATGGTGTTTGACGAGCACGTACTTCTCCTTCACCTTCTCGCGCGTGGTCTCCTTGGAGGGGGCAATCTTGTCGCGGATCACCTTGAACACGTAGGGATACGAAGGCAGCGTGAATACCGTCATCACGAGTCCCTTGATTCCGGGCGCGATGACGAAGTCGTCGGTCGAGTGGCGAAGGTGATGCAGGAAATCGCGGAAGAACAGCGTCTTGCCCTGCTTCTGCAGCCCGACCATGGTGTAGAGCTCGGCCTCGCTGCGATCGGGCGCGATCTGCCGCAGGAAGGTCACGTAGGCCGACGGCACTTCCATGTCGACCAGGAAGTACGCGCGATTGGCCGAGAACAGCAGCGCAATCTCCTCGCGTTCGAGCAGCAGCGCATCGACGTAGAGCCTCCCGTCGGCGGCGTGCTTGATCGACACGACGAACGGATGCAGCTGATAGCCGTTGACGATGCGGCCGACCACATACGCGGTCCGGTTGCGGAAGAACAGGCTCGACAGCACCTGGATCTGGTGATTGGCCTCGAGGCGGAACGGTCGCGGAAACTGTGCGCGAAAGGCCGCCAGCAGATTCGCGAGATCGCGGCGAAAGTCGCCGAAGCGGCAGTCGAGCCGGAAGTCGAGCACGATGTCGATCAGCGCGTGGCGCAATCCGTGCTGACGCGGGTAGTACGAGCGATAGGACGGCGGATCGGCGTCGATGTGCTCGGTGGACATCGCGGGCCGCACGAACAGGCAGCGGTTGTGGAAATACGTCCGATGCAGGATCTTGCACGACACCGAGTTGAAGAACGTCTCAGCGCATTCGGGCTGTCGGTGGTCGATGAGCAGCACGATGTAGTGGCGCTTGACTTCCTCCCAGCGCGCTTCGTGGATGCTGGCGCAATCGAACTCGCGCTCCAGACGCGCCACCGTCTCCACGACGCGGCGGTCGTAGAAATCGATGCGGTCCTGCGAGGCGTGGGCGATGGCGAGCCAGTTGCTCGCCTCGAAGTGCCGCTTGGCGGTGCGCGCGCAGTCGCGAAACAGCGCGTAGTGCCGGTTGAATCCGTCGAGGGTCGCCTGGGCGATCGCCTGCGTCGTCGCGCTCATCGGCGAACGTTGCGCACGGCGCCCGTCACTTCGCTTCCTGGCGCGCCTTCAGCTCCTCGTTGAAGGCGTTGTACTCGTCGATCACGACCTTGCCATGGGCGATGATCTTGTCGACCAGAGCCTGGTTGTCGGCGACGTATTTCTTCACGCAATCGACATAGCTCTTGTACGCTTTGTTGAACCGGTCGATCGTACGCGAATCCGACTTCGCCATCGGAATGTCCGGCTTTACGCAGGTCGACTCCGGCATGGCGATCGATGGGGCTGCGGCGGCGGTCGGTGCAGCTTCGGTGGTCGCGGGTGTCTGCGCTGCGCATATAGTCGCGCCGGCGAGCAGCGTGGCGAAGCATAGTGGGCGGATCATGAGAACCTCGTGCATATTCAAAACATGGATTCTACCGCGTGGAAGCTGAGTTAGCGCATGAGCGCGGCGACCGGTCCGATGCCCACCACAGCGAGATCGACAGCCCACGGTGGACCGCCTCGAGTCCCATGTCCCATCCAGGGAATGCTCGCCGCCGCAGCGGGCTCGCCCGGTGGCCTGAGCAGGATCGCATCGGCCAGTGCGCCGACGCGCGGCGCAGCAGACGAGCTCGGGCAGGGCGTTATGCGTTGCCACACGATGCGCGTCGAGTGCCTTGAACACCTCGAGCACTCCGCCGGGCGCGGGACCGGTGCTTTCACCCGGGTCGAACCAGATCAGCTGGCAGTCGAAGCAGAAATCAAAATAGTGACCCGTCTGTCGCTTACAGATCGCGTGCCGCGAAGGTGTTGCACTGCCGCACGTCGCCCGTCTGCAGTCCGATCTTGAACCAGCGCACCCGCTGCGCCGACGAGCCGTGCGTAAAAGCTTCCGGCACGACGTAGCCGCGCGTTGCCTTCTGGATGCGATCGTCGCCGACCGCGGTGGCGGCGGCGATGCCCGCCTCGACGTCGCCCGGCTCGAGCGCCCCGCGCGCCTGCGCCGAATGTCCCCAGACGCCGGCTAGACAATCGGCCTGCAGCTCCTGGCGTACCGACAGTGCATTACGCATCTCCGGGGATGCGTTGGCGCTCTTGCGCTCGACCTGGCTCATCAGGCCGAGCTGATTCTGCACGTGGTGGCCGATCTCGTGTGCGATGACGTAGGCGCGCGCGAAATCCCCCGGCGCACCGAAGCGCTGCGAAAGCTCGTCGAAAAACGCGAGATCGAGATAGACCTTCTGGTCGCCGGGGCAGTAGAACGGCCCCATTGCCGCGCTCGCCAGCCCGCAGGCCGATCCAACCTGGCCCCGAAACAGCTCGAGCTTCGGCGGCTGGTAGCGCGATCCCATTTTCTGGAATTCCTGGCCCCACACGTCCTCTGTATCGCCTGGCACGCGGGCGACGAAATCGGTCTGCTTGTCGCGCACCGTCGTGGGCTGCCCTGAAGGATTCGCAGGAACGGGGACCGACGACTGCTGCGTCGGCGCGCCTCCATCTCCCAGCAGCGCGAGGATGTCCAGCGGATTCTTGCCCAGAAGCAGGCTGACGATGATGACGACGATAACCGCGCCGCCGCCGAGGTGGATTCCACCGATGCCGCCGCCACCACCGGTACTTTCTTCAACATTGTCGCTGCGGCGAAAATCTCCCCAACGCATGTCCGTGCCTCCTTGGTTCGCGCCGCTCCAGCCCGTCCCTCGGGATTTGCGCCGTTTCCCCTCCCACGTGACGACATCCTACCCGAGTTCGTCGATGGATCGTGGCCAGCTCGACTTGAGCAGGCGCGACAGCGCCCGGTCGGCGAGGATCGTGCCTCCGGTTTGGCAGCGCGCGCAGTAGTTGGTTTCGTTCTCGGCGTAGACGATGCGTTGCACTGGTGCCCCGCAGACCGGGCAGGGCTGCCCGAACTTGCCGTGCACCGCCATCTCCGGGCGAAAGGCGGTGACTTTCGAAGGGAAGCCGGCGCCGGCCCGCTCGCGCAGTCGCTCGGTCCACTCGCGCAGCACCGCCTGCGTGGCGTCATGCAGCCGCCCGATCTCACCGGCGGAGAGTTTCTGCGTGAGCGCGATGGGCGACAGTCGTGCGCGGTGCAGGATCTCGTCGGAGTAGGCGTTGCCGATGCCGCTGAAATTGCGCGGATCGGTCAGCGCGCGCTTGAGCGTGTGGTTCTCGCGCACCAGCCGCGCCGAGAAGTCGGAGGCGCTGGCCGACAGCGGCTCGAGTCCGCCCATGTCGAAGGTGGCCAGCGCGTCGTGGCCGCGAACAAGGTGGATCGACGCCCGGCGCTTGCTGCCCGCTTCGGTAAGCACGAGCGCGCCGTCGTCGAACTCGAGCACGGCGAGCACGTTGCGGCCACCTGACTTTGCTGCGTTGTCCTGCCAGCGCAGGCGTCCTGCGATCATCAGGTGGACGACGATGAACAGGCTGCCTTCAATCGCGATGACGATGCGCTTGCCGAGGCGCCGAACCTGCTCAACTACGCGCCCCTCGACGTCGGTGAGCGGCGGCAACGCCGTGCGCAGAACGAAGGGATTGATCACGCGTAGGCGCAGCAGGCGATGACCGACGATGCGCGCGGCTAGGCTCTCCACGTAGACGGTGACGTCGGGCAGCTCGGGCATCGCGTCAATGCACGCCGAACGCGCCGAGTGCGGCGGCGGTGACCAGGAACCACAGCGGATGCACGCGCGTTGCCAGCGCGAGCACCGCGGTGACCCCGGTGATCGCGTAGGCGACCCAGGTCTCGTCCGCGCTGCGCGCGAGGACGTAGCCGCTGGCCAGCACCAGGCCGACGGTCACCGGCGCCAGTCCGCGCTGGATCGCGGCGCGCAGCGGCGCATCGCGAAAGCGGTTCCAGACGTGCGACACCGCATACGTGAACACCGACGTCGGCAGGCAGATCGCGACGGTGGCGACCAGCGCGCCGAGAAAACCGTACACCTTCCAGCCGATGACGCTGACTATGAGCATGTTCGGGCCCGGCGACGCCTGCGAGATCGCGAACGCCTGCGCGAACTCCACGTCGGTCAGCCAGTGCTCGACATCGACCACGCGCCGGTGGATCTCCGGAATGATCGCGTTGACTCCGCCGATCGTGAGAAACGAGAGCGCGCCGAACTGCTGCGCGAGCTCGATGAGCGCCGGCGGAATCATCGCCGAGTCCACCATGCGCACGCGACCGCCAGCGGCGCGAGCACGGCCAGCGCCCACAGCAGCGGCACGCGCAGCAGCGCCAGCGCGACGAAACCCAGCACAACGATTGCGACCTGCCACGCCGTCCCCGCGAGCGGGCGCGCCATCTTGAGTCCCATGGCCACCACCAGACCGGTGGCGGCGGACGACACCGCCGCGGTCGCGTCGCGCACTGCGCTTAGTGCATCGAAGCGCGCGTACAGCGCAGCCAGCGCGAGCACGATCAGGAATGGCATCAGCATCAGTCCGAGGCAGGCAGCGAGCGAGCCGAACGGTCCCTGATAGCGGCTGCCGACGATGATCGACATGTTGATGATGTTGGGTCCCGGGAGAAACTGCGAGAGCGAAAGGAGCTCAGTGAACTCGCGCTCGGTCATCCAGTGCCTTTCCTCGACGAGCATGCGACGCGCAAATGGCATCACGCCGCCGAACCCGGACACGCCGACTTTGAGGAAACCTAGGAAAAGATCCGATGAGCTGACGCCCGCCGGCGCCTGCGGCGAGCTGAATTCGCTCATCGCCGCCGCGCCGCCGGCGCGAGGGCGGTGCGGTCGCGACAGGAACGACCGGCTGCGTGGCGACACGCAGCAGGCGCGCCGGAGATGCGCGAGGTCGGAATCGCGAGCAGCATTGCCAGCAATTGTAACGCGTGTGGCGTGCTGCGTTGCATCCGGTTATGCTGCGCGCGCAACGATGCGCTTACTTCTACACTCGCTACGCTGGTTCGCCCGGATGGCGGACGCGATTGTCGATGCGGTCGGCCGGGTCTGTGCGTGGATCGTGCTCCTGGTGATCGGCGCGCTGTTCGCGCAATGGCCGCTGCGTGAGCTGGTGGGTGGCGGCCACATACTCGCCAACGACTGGGGACAGGTCGCGCACGCCGCGGTCTTCTCTCTGGGCATCGCCTACGCGATGCGCTGGGACGGCCACGTGCGGCTCGATGTGTTCTACCAGCGTTTGTCGTTGCGGGGCAAGGCGCTGGTCGACCTGGCGGGTAGCGCATTGTTCGTCGTGCCATGGGCGTCGATTGTGCTGTGGTACAGCATTCCCACCACCGTGCGCTCGATCGCCGCGCTCGAGCAGTTTCCCGAGACCTGGTCGCCCGGATACTGGATGCTCAAGGTACTGCTGCTCGCGTTCACCTCGCTGCTTCTGCTGCAAACCGCCGGCCATATCGCGCGCGACATTGGCGTGCTTGTCGGCCCGGGCGTGGACGGCGATGCTGCCGCCTCGCCGCGATGAGCGCAATGGCGCCGGTGCTGGCGCTGCTCATGTTCGCGTCGGTGTTCGCGCTTTTGCCGTTCGGGTTTCCCGTCGGCTTCACGCTGATGGGCAGCGCCTTGTCGTTTGCGCTGATCGGGAACGCGTTCGGGGTGTTCGACCTGCCTTTGCTCACGGCGCTGCCGCAACGCATCGTGGGCCTGATGGAAAACGATCTGCTGCAGGCGATTCCGCTGTTCGTCTATCTCGGGGTGATCATGCAGCGTACGACGCTCGCAGCGCAGCTGCTCGAGGCGATGAGCGGGCTGTTCGGATCGCGCGCCGGCGGGTTGTCGATCTCGACGGTGATCCTGGGCGCGCTGCTGGCGCCCACCACCGGCGCCGTCGGCGCATCGGTGCTCACGCTGGGTTTGCTCGCGCTGCCGGCGATGCTCGACGCCGGCTATCGCAGGAGCCTCGCAAGCGGTGTGGTGTGCAGCGCGGGAACGCTGGGCACCGTGCTGCCGCCTTCGATCATCCTCATCGTGCTCGCCGACCTGATGCGCGGCGCCAATGCCGAGGCGCAGATCATGCGCGGCGAAGATGTGCACGGGTCGCTGGTGATCAAGGACATCTACCTAGGCATGCTCGGGCCGGTGGGTGTGGTGCTGGCGCTATACCTGCTGTACGTGATCACGGTCGCTCTGCTCAGGCCGGCTAGCTGTCCGCCGCTGCCGCCGGAGCGCCGGCAACGTCTGCCCTGGACGCGCTTGCTGATCGTGGTCATTGGGCCGCTGGCGTTCATCGCGCTGCTGCTCGCTTCGATTGTCACCGGACGCATCTACACCGTCGAGGCGGCCGCGCTCGGTGCGATCGTGGCGACCCTCTACGCGGCGTTGCGCCGGGAGCTCGATTTCGAGCGCCTGGGTGAGACGGTGCGCAGCGTCATGCGACTGACCGGGATGATGTTCCTATTGCTGATGGGCGCTTCGACCTTCACGCTGGTGTTTCGCGGGCTTAACGGCGTGCAGACGGTGCACGCCTTGCTGGGCATGCTGCCCGGCGGCCTCGATGTCGCGATCGTCGCGGTGTTCGCGGTGACGTTTTGCTTCGGGTTCTTTCTCGATGCGCTGGAGATCGTGCTGCTGGTCGTCCCCATCGCGATTCCGCCGCTGCTGGCGCTGGGCGCGCATCCGGTGTGGGTTACCGCGCTCATGGCGCTGACCGTGCAGACAAGCTTCCTCATGCCGCCGTCGGGATTCGCGCTGTTTTTCCTGCGCTCGATCGCGCCGCGCGACCTGGCCACGCGCGACATCTATCGCGGTGCGCTTCCGTTCATAGTGATCCAGCTCGCGGTGGTCGCTCTTCTGTGGCGCTTCCCGGGTCTCGCAACGGCTTTGCCGGCGATGCTCGACTAAGCGTCGCGAAGGCGGC
>DASXBS010000161.1:0-13935 GCA_036491555.1 Casimicrobiaceae bacterium | reverse complement strand
CTTCATCGAGAGGAACGTCGACGGCTATGGATTCTCGTACGTCTTGCGCCAGTCGGTTTTCAACACGATGCGATTTCCGGAACAGGACTTCGGCGAGGATCTCGCGCTGGTGCAATCCTTGAGAAAGCGCGGCTGCACGATCGTGCACATCCAGGACGAGCGCCAAAGCGTCGTGCACATGATGCATGGACGGACGACGTCGACGGTTTTCCCGCAATATCGATTGCCGCCCGGGCTCGCGCGCCAGCTTTTCCCTGGCCTCGCCGAGCATCTGGCGAGCGTCGGCCCCCACGATTAGCGCTCGCTACGGAACGCGAATGGATTCGCGGGCTCTATGCGCAGTGTACTTGCCATCGTCGGGGAGCGCGCCCCGGCAAAGCGTCGGGCAACAACGACAACGCCACGACTCCGCGTCGTCGCAGGGAGACAGTTTTCTTGAAGAAACCTCTACAACGCATTGATACACGTGGGAAGACGCTCAGGAGTGAGATCCGCGCGTGCTATTATTCTGCGACTCTTTTTTGTCCGGATTGGTCGTGACCGAGTCACCAAGAAAACGTCTGGGCGAAATTCTGATCGAGCGCGGCAAGCTCGACAGCGCGGGCCTCGAACGCGCATTGCGCCTGCAGCAGGAGTCGGGCGACAAGCTCGGCGCGCTGCTGGTGACGCTGGGCGTGGTCGCACAGCGCGATGTCTCCGAGGCGCTCGCCGCGCAACTGGGCTTGCCGCTGGTCGAGGCGGCCCGGTATCCAGAGCTTCCGATTCTCGAGGAGCGCATCTCGGCGCGCTTCCTGCGCGAGTCGCGCGCGCTGCCGTTGTTCGAAGACGAGAGCGAGCTCGCGCTCGCCATGGCCGATCCGACCGACGCGTTCACGATGAACGCCTTCGAAATGGTCACCGGGCGCACCGTGCGTCCGCTGGTGGCGATTCCCACCGAGCTCGAGGCGGCGCTGGAGCGGCTCTACGGGGCTGGCAAGTCCGCGCTCGGGCAGATCGTTGGCGACGTCGAGCAGCGCGACGACATCGCCTTCGACGCCGACGTCCAGCAGCTCAAGGACCTCGCCTCCGAAGCGCCGGTGATTCGCCTGGTGTCGCTGATCATCACCAATGCGCTCGACATGCGCGCCTCGGACATTCACGTCGAGCCGTTCGAGAACCGGCTGATCGTGCGCTATCGCATCGACGGTGTTCTGCACGAGATCGAGTCGCCGCCGCGGCGTCTGTCCGCTGCCGTGATCTCGCGCATCAAGATCATGGCCAACCTCGACATCGCCGAGCGCCGGCTGCCGCAGGACGGACGCATCCGGCTGCGCGTGCAGGGCAAGGAGATCGACCTGCGCGTGTCGACGGTTCCCACGATGCACGGCGAGTCAGTGGTGATGCGGATTTTGGACAAGGGCGGCGTCGCGCTCGATTTCAAGAAGCTGGGCTTCGAATCGGACACGCTGAAGATCTTTCTCGACGTGCTCATGGAGCCGCACGGGATCCTGCTGGTGACCGGTCCCACCGGCAGTGGCAAGACGACCACGCTCTACACCGCGCTCGACCGGCTCAACAAGCCCGACGTGAAGATCCTGACTGTCGAGGATCCGGTCGAGTATCAAATGCCCGGCATCAACCAGATTCAGGTCAAGCCGCAGATCGCTCTCACCTTCGCCAACGCGCTGCGCTCGATCGTGCGCCAGGATCCCGATGTGATCATGATCGGCGAGATCCGCGACCTCGAGACCGCGCAGATCGCGGTGCAGTCGGCGCTTACGGGGCACATGGTGCTCTCCACCGTGCACACCAACGACGCCGCATCGACGGTTAACCGGCTGCTCGACATGGGCGTCGAGGATTACCTGCTCACCTCGACCATCGTCGGCATACTCGCGCAGCGTCTGGTGCGCACCCTGTGCCCGCATTGCAAGGAGCGCTACGTCGCGCTGCCCGAAGTCGTCGATGAGCTCGGGTTGCGTAAGTTCACCTCCGAGCGCGACGTCACCCTGTATCACGAAAAAGGCTGCAAGGAGTGCGCGCACACCGGCTTCTACGGACGCATATGCATCATGGAGGTGCTGCCCATGACCGACCCGCTGCGCAGCCACGTGATGCGCCATGCGACGTCGACCGAGCTGCGCGCGGAAGCGATCAAGGAAGGCATGGTCACGATGTACGAGGACGGCATGCGCAAGGCGCTGGCCGGCACGACGACCTTCGAGGAAGTTCTGCGCGTCACGCGCGAGAACTAGCCTGATGGCGCTGTACAAGTACAAGGCGGTCAACGCCGCCGGCGACGTGGCCGCCGGCGAACTCGAGGCCGCGAACGAGTCCGAGATCGTCGATCGGCTGCGCGACCAGGGCCTCATGCCGATGCACGTCGAGGCCTCCGCCGGCATGCGCGCCGCCGCGGGCGCGCCGTCCGGCGTGCGCACCCGCTGGTTCACGCCGAAGCACGTCACCCGCGACCACCTGCTCGCGCTCACGCGGGAGCTGGCGACACTGCTGCGCGCCGGCCTGCCGCTGGACCGTGCGCTGGAAACGCTGATCAGCCTGGCGCCGACTCCGCCGGTCGCGCTTCTGCTGCAGACCGTGCGCGACGATGTGCGCGGCGGCAAGGCCTTGTCGCAGGCGCTCGATGCGCATCGCAGCGTGTTCTCCCGCTTCTACGTGAACATCGTGCGCGCGGGGGAGGCGGGCGGTTCGCTCGGTGTGGTGCTCACGCGCCTGGCCGACACAATGGAGCGCAACAAGGACCTGCGCGAGAGCGTGAAATCCGCGCTCATCTACCCGACACTGCTCATCGGAGTGGCCATCACATCGGTGATTGTGCTGCTCATTTTCGTCGTTCCGCAGTTCCAGCAGACCTTCGCGCAAGCGGGCAAGGCGCTGCCGCTGCCGACCGAGATCGTGATCATCGTCGGCACCGCGCTTCGCAAGTACTGGTGGCTGATGATCCTGATCGTGGTCGCCACCGTGTGGATCGTGCGCCGCCGGCTCAATGACGCGGCGGTGCGCTTTCGCTGGGACGGACGCCTGCTGCGCATGCCGCTCGTGGGCGACCTGGTCGCGAAGGTCGAGGTGGCGCGCTTCGCACGCACGCTGTCGACGCTGCTCGCCAACGGCGTGACGCTCCTGGGCGGCCTTGCCATCGTCAAGGACACGATGGGCAACAGCGTGCTGGCGCAGGCGCTCGATGGCGTCATCACGCTCCTGCGCGAAGGCAAGGGTTTCGGCAAGCCGCTGGCGGACACCGGCCTGTACCCGAGACTGGCGACGCAGATGATCCTGGTCGGCGAGGAGTCTGGGCGCCTCGAGGAAATGCTCAATCGCGTCGCCGACGTCTACGACCGCGAGGTGCAGATGGCGATCAAGCGCTTCCTGGCGGTGCTCGAGCCGACGCTGATCCTCGGCCTCGCGGTGCTCATCGGGGGCATCGTGTTCTCGATTCTGCTCGGCGTCATGGGCATGAGCGAACTAGTCGGCTGAGCCGGGCTCTAAGCCCATCGCGCGCATCCGAAAACAGAGGAGACCATGCAAAGCATTCGTTCGCAATACAGGAGTCGCGGTGCACAGCGCGCGCGCGGCATGACGCTCATCGAAATTCTGGTCGTGCTGGTGCTCATCGGCGTGGTGATGGGGATCGTCGGCGGGAACTTCATCGGCCAGGGCGAAAACGCGAAGCGCAAGGCGGCCAAGATCGAGATCGAGCAGATCGGCCAGACGCTGGACCTCTACAAGCTCGAGGTCGGGCGCTACCCGACCACGCAGGAAGGTTTGCAGGCGCTGCTCTCCGCGCCGGCGGGCGTGGCCAACTGGAACGGGCCGTACTGGAAAAAAGGCACGCTGCCCAAGGACCCGTGGGGCAACGAGTACAAGTACGTCCAGCCCGGACAGCATGGCGCGTACGACATCGTCTCGCTTGGCGCCGACGGCAAGGAAGGCGGCGACGGCCCCGCCAAGGACATCAACAGTTGGGAGTGATGCTACAGCGAGGCGCATTGGCGCGAGCGCGCGGGGTCACGCTGCTCGAGCTCCTGATCGTCATCTCGATCATGGCGTTCGCGGTCGCGATCGTGATTCCCACGATCGGAGGTGGCGTATCCACCGCCGAGCTCAAGGGCGCTGCGCGCGAGCTGGCGTCGGGATTGCGCTATGCGCGCGGACAGGCGATCGTCCAACGCGGCGAATCGTTCCTGGTGCTCGACATCGAGGCGCGCACGTTCACCGTCCCGCCGGACGTCCGCGTGCACCGGCTGCCCGACAAGATCGGCATCAAGCTCTTCACCGCGCAGCGCGACCTTGTCAACGAAAAAGTCGGCGCGATCCGCTTTTTTCCGGACGGTGGCTCGAACGGCGGACGCATCACGCTGGCGGCGGGCGAGCGCAAGTTCGACATCGATGTCGACTGGCTCACTGGTCGCGTGGCGATCCTGGACTGATCTTGGGCCGCGACCATTGCTTTCGTGCCGATGCCCGCGCCTGCGCGCGTGATTTGCCGTCACGCGCGGGGGGCTTCTCGCTCATCGAGGTGCTCGCGGCGTTCGTGATCCTGGCGCTGGTCGGCACCGCGCTGTTCCGCCTGTTCTCGGGCGCGCTGGGCAATGCGTCGCTGGCCGACGAATATGGCCGCGCCACCCTCTATGCCGAGAGCCGTCTCGCTGCGCTCGGCGTGGAGACGCCGCTGCGCGAAGGCTCGTTTCAGGGTAATTCCGAAGACGGTACGTACACGTGGTCGGCGACCATTGCTCCATTCTCGCCGCCCGGCACGACGCCCGACATGGAAGGCGCGGCGGCCGCCATGGCGGTGCGTCTGTGGCGACTCGCGGTAACCGTTCACTGGCCCGGCGCGACTCCCGGCAGCGAGCGCAGCATCTCGCTCGCCAGCGCGCGCGTCGCGATCAAAGAAGCCAACCCGTGAGTCATGCGCGCGTATTCGCACCGCGGCTTCACCCTGCTCGAGCTCATGATCGCGATGCTGCTGCTCGCGCTGATGTCGTCGATGCTGTACGGAACGCTTTCGCTCTCCGCTGGAAGCTGGGACCGCGGCGAGGCGCGTGCGCAGCAATCGGCCGACATGCGCTTGACCGAGGAATTCCTGCGCCAGTCTCTGGCCGCGCAGCATCCGTTGCGCTTGCACAAGGTAGTCGACCAGCCGCTGTACTTCCAGGGCACTCACGATGCGCTGGCCTACGCAGGTGTGCTGCCCGGACGGACAGGCGGCGGCATCTATTACTTCAAGCTGGCAGTGGAGCGCGCCAATACCGGTGCCGAGCTGACGCTCTCGCGAGTCGTGCCCGACCCCGCTGCAACCTCGCTCCCGACTTTCGACGGCGCAGAGCACTCGGTCCTGGCGAGCGGCATTGCCGAAATCCGCTTCAGCTATTTCGGGCGCGACGTCGACGCCAACATCGCAATGGATCCGACGTGGCGCGACGAGTGGCGGGACCCCAACGTACTGCCGCTGATGATCCGCATCGACGTCATTCCGGCGCGAGGCGCGCCGTGGCCATCGCTGGTCGTCGAGCCGCGGCTTGCGCCGGAAGCGGGATGCCGGTCGTGGGACCTCAACCGCAACCGGTGCATCGGGACATGATCGTCCGATCGCGAGCGCGACATCGGGGCGCATCGTCTGCACACGAGCGCGGGGTCGCACTGATCATGGTGCTCTGGATCACGGTGATGCTCACCGTCATCGGCGCGAGCTTCGCGTATGCGATGCGCAATGAAGCGCTGGCGGCGCGCAACACGGTGTCGTGGGCGCAGGCGCGAGCGCTCGCCGACGGAGCCGTGCATCGCACCGTCTTCGAGTTGTTGCGGCCCAAAGTGAGCCCCGATGTCTGGGCCGCCGATGGACGCAGCCACGCCTGGGAGCAGGACGGGGCGCACATCGTCGTCGATGCCATCGACGAGTCTGGTAAAATCGACATCAACGTCGCGTCGGACGCATTGCTGCTCGGATTGCTCAAGACGGTCGGGGGACTCGACGACGCGGCGGCAAATCAGCTGGTCGATGTCATCGGCGACTGGAAGGACGCCGATGATTTGCGTCGGCCGAACGGAGCGGAAGCAGCCGACTACAAGGCGGCAGGCTCGCCCTACGTTCCCGCCAACGCGCCGTTCGAAACCTTGCCCGAGCTGCAGAGGGTGCTGGGCATGACACCCGCGCTGTACGCGGCGATCGCGGACAGTCTTACCGTGAACAGCCGTCAGCAGGGAATCAATCCGGTGTATGCGTCGCGCGCCGTATTGCTCGCCGTACCCGGAGCGACCACCCAAATCGTCGACACTTACATCGCGCAGCGCGCCGAAGCGCTCGCGGCGAAGGTGCCGCCGCCGCCGTTTCCGGTGACGGGCCCGATGGCGGGCGCAATCAACCTCTGGCGCATCCACGCCGAGGTGACCATGGACGACGGCGTGAAATTCGTGCGCGAAGCGGTGATCAGGCCGGGTGACCAGCGCCGGCTGCTCACGGTGATGGAATGGCAGGATGGCACGCCACGCGCGTCGATCATCGCGTCCGGCGGGCAGGGCAGCACGAATTCGACACCAGGAACGACGATGGGAACGACGATGTTCTCGACATCCGCCACGGGGACGGCGACACCTCCGACTTCGACCACGGGAAACACGATGTCCTCACCTTCGTATGGAACGCGCACTCGGTAGCCTGCGCATGCGGTTGCGCGACCTCGCGTACCAGCTGCGTCTGCCGCGCTTCTGGCGCTGGTGGATGCGCGAGCTCGCCCCGCTGGTGCCGGCGGCGCCGCGCAGTGCGCTGGCGCGCCGGCGTGCGCGGCCGGTGATCGAGTTCGGCGAGGGCGAGGCGGCGATCTGGCGACCCGAGCTCGTAGACGGAGCGCTCACGCTCGTTCGCGTGGCCTCGATCGCACTCAGCGGGGATGCGTCGGCCGATGTCACCGGCCGCGCCGCCATCGATGCAGTGGCGGCCGCGCAAGGACCGGGTGCGCGCGGTGCACCGCGGCTTCTGATCGCGCTCGCGCCCAAGCAGGTCCTGCGTAAGGAAATCGTGCTCCCGATCGCGGTGGAGGAGAATCTCGAGCGCACGCTTGCCTACGATCTGGACCGTCACACGCCGTTTCGCCCCGACCAGGTGTATTTCGACGCCGTCGTCATCGATCGCGACCCGGCGAAGAAAACGCTTCGCGTCGACTGGGCCGCGGCCCTCAAGAGCGTGGTGGACGCAGCCAAGCGCCGCGCCGAGGATTGGGGCGCTGCCGTGATCGCCGTCGTGCCCGGCCCCGCATCCACGGTGCCGTCGCGGTTGAATCTGTTGCCAGCGGAAGCGCGGGCGCGCCGCATGCTCTGGATGCAGTGGCAGGTGTGGGTGCCCACCGCGCTGGTCGCGCTGGTCGCGGCCGCAGTGATCGTCGTGCCACTGCTGCAGAAGCGGGGCTATGCCATCGCGCTGCTCCAGCAAACCGACGCGGCGCGTGCACAGGCCGAAGCCGCCGAAGGCATACGCCGAGAATTCGAGCGTCTTCAAGGCGATTACAACTACGCGCTCGCGCGCAAGTACATGTACCCGGGCGCGGTACAGATCATCGACGACATTACCCGCGTGCTTCCCGACGACACGTGGATTTCGCAGCTCGAGGTGAAGACCACGATCAAAGGCAAGGACATGCAGCGCGATGTCTTTCTGCGCGGCGAGTCGGCCAACGGAAGCAAGCTCATCAGCGTGCTGGAGGACAGCAAGCTTGTCGAGCAGGCCGCGCTGCGCTCGCCCACCACCAAGCTGCAGCCCGGCCCGGGCGAAGTGTTCGACCTCGGCGCTCAACTCAAAGTGATCTCCGCGCCGGCGCCGGAGATGGTCGGTGCCGCGCCTGCCGCAGGTGCGGCCGAGGCCGCGGCGAAGCCGTCCCCGGCCGCGGCACCGAGTGGCACTACGGCGTCCGCGTCGGCGCCCTCCACAGTTCCACCCGCCACTGGCGCCCCGGGTGCAAGCACGGCGGCCACGGCGCCACCGCCCGCAGCAGCGCCCGCACCCGCCGCCATGGCGGTGCCCCCGGTAACGGCTGCTCCCGCGGCCACCCCTGCGCCGGCACCCACGCCTGCGGGCTCGGCGCCGGCGGTTCCGGGCTCGGTGAACCAGCCCGGCCAACTCCGCTCCGGGGATCGATCCTGATGGTGACGCTCGCGCAGCCGCTGACGCCGCAGCACAGCCGAGCACTCGCGCTCCTGCTGCTTTTCGTCGCCGTGTTCCTGGGGCTCGCGCTGCTGCTCTCGCCGTTCCTGCTGTTGCATCGTCACTACAATGTCGCGATCGATTCGGCGCAGGATCGCCTCGACCGCTACCGGCGCATCGCCGCGCAGGCTCCCGAATTGCAAAAGACGCTGGACGTCCTGCGTGCGAAGCAGGGGCGCCGCTTCTTCCTGAAAAACACCGCCGCCAACCTTGCGGGCGCCGAACTCCAGGAGATAGTGCGCGCGGCGGTCGAGAACAACGGCGGGCGTATCACCACCGTGCAGATTACGACGCCACGCGATGACGGCCGTTTTCGGTTGATCGGGCTGAATCTGCAACTGTTCGCGACGACTGCAAATCTGCAAAAGATTCTCTATGCGATCGAGACGCAGCAGCCGTACATGGTGGTCGATAACCTGACCGTCCGGCCGCTCAACGCTTTTCGCGGCTTCCGACCGGCACCGGGGGCCGAGCCCGAGGTCAGCGTGCTGATCGACGTCACCGCGTTCGCCTATGCCGAGGCGGAAAAGAAATGAACGACTTCCTGCTCCGCTGGCGCGCGTGGCTATGGTGGCTGATCCCTTTCGCAGCGCTGGCAATTCTGCTCGCCGTGGAGACCGACTGGGGTCGCTCGCTTCATCGATTGCCCGAGCCGGCACCGCTGATCGAGCCCAAGCCCGTCGTCGCCGCGTTGCTCCCCGAGTACCGCATCGAGGGAGGACTCGAAGCACACAGCGAGACCGTCAGCCGCACGCTGTTCAATCCGACGCGCCGGCCAGCGCCGGTGGTCGCTTCCGACAGTGCGCGGCGGCAGATGCCGCGCGGCCAGTTCGTGCTGACGGGCACCGCAGTCGCTGGCGAGCGCCACATCGCGTTCCTCAAGGAAGTCGCCGGTGGCAAGTCCCGCGTCGTGCGTCAGGGTGAGCAGCTCAACGGGGTGACGGTCGCAAGCGTTACGGCTGACCGGGTCAAGCTGACGCTGGGCGACGAATCCGAGGAATTGGTGCTCAAGATCGCCGTGGGTCCCAAGACGACCACGCAGCCGGCGCCGCTCCCCGCGCAACTGCCACCCGGGGCCCCCGTTCCCGGGCAGGCGCCCACACCCCTGCCAGGCGCCGTTCGTCCGGCCGACGCACCGGCCACCGATCTTCCGCGCGCCCCCGTCGGGCGGCGGGTCGCACCGACCGGAGGCCCGGCCGCTGCCTTTCCCGCGGCAAGCAACCCTGAGGCCGCTCCGTCACCTGCGCAGCCCCCCGCCATCGTGCCGGCGACGCCTGCCCCGGCGACTACCCCAACCCCGGGGCAGGGCGCGCCGGCGTCGGCCGACCCAACCTGGAACGAGACCTTCGAACGCATGCGTCAGCGCAATCCCCAACCCAGCAAATGATGGCCGCGCACCCAATCAACGGGGATAATGCGCGCCAGTCGCGCGGCCACTCCCCCAGGAAACCCAGCATGCTCCGTCGTCTCAAGCCGCTCCTGCCACTCGCGATCGCGCTGGTCTTGCTGACCTCGTGCACCTCGGTGCCAAATCAGGACCACGACGCGGTCGCGCAGCCGAACATGGCCAAACCTTTCGATCGCAAGGTTCGCATCCAGGCGGACCTGACGACGCCGCCGGCCGAGGATCAGGCGCGGCTTTACAAGGGGTCGGGACAGCTGGTCAAGGGACAGCTTCCCGGCGGCGGGTTGCCCTCGTCCGCCCAAGGCGCTAGCACTGCGGGTCCGTCGGTTTCGCTCAATTTCGAGGGGGCCGACCTGCGCGACGTCGTACGCAACATCCTTACCGATATTCTCAACGAGTCGTACACCATCGAGCCTCAAGTCGGCGGGACGGTCACCATCCGGACCACGTCGGGCATACCGCGCGAGGCGCTCCCTGCAACGCTGGAAATGCTGTTGCGCATGAATGGCGCGGCTATGGTGAAGGAAGGCAACATCTGGAAGATCCTTCCCGCGAATTCTGCCGTGCGCGGAAACCTGACGCCGCAGCTCGGCAATTCCACGCGTGCGCTTCCGCCGGGTTACTCGGTGCAGATCGTCCCGCTGCGCTACATGAGCGCGAGGCAGATGGCGACCATACTCGAGCCCTTCGTCAAGGAAGCGACCTCGGTGCGCGTCGACGACATGCGCAACCTGCTCATCCTGTCGGGAACCGAGCTCGAGCTTCGTCACCTCTACGAGACGATCGACATGTTCGACGTCAACTGGATCGCCGGGATGTCGGTGGGTTTGTTCACGCTGCAAAGCGCCGACGTCAAGACCGTCGTCACCGAGCTCGACAAGGCGCTCGGCACGGCCGACAAGAGTCCGCTGTCGGGCATCCTCCGCATCATTCCGATCGAGCGCATGAATGCGCTCCTTATCGTCACGCCGCAAGCCGAATACCTCGACGAGGCGAAAAAGTGGATCGAGCGTCTCGACAAGGGCGGCGAGGGCGGCGGCGTTCGCTTCTACGTTTATCAGGTGCAAAACAGCCGCGCCGAGCGCATTGGGCCGCTGCTCCAGCAGGCGTTCACCGGTCGCGCCCCGGCGCAGGGACCGGCCGCCGCGCCGACGCTTGCCCCGGGCACTCCAGCGGGCACGATCGTCAATGCGCCCGCTTTCCAAGCGCAGTCGTCGGTACCGGTGGCCAACCAGCCGCCCGGGCAGGTCAACGTTCAGGTGACACCTCCGCCTGGCGCGGCGCTTGCGGCGGCGCAGGCGGCCGCACGCGCAGTGACGGGCAGCGACGGCGTCGGTGTAGTACGCAACATCCAGGTTGTGTCCGACAAGGACAACAATACAATTCTCATCGTCGCCACGCCCGCGGAGTATTCGATCATCGAGGCGGCGCTCAAGAAGCTCGACGTGCCTCAGCGCCAGGTCGTGATCGAAGCAACCATCGCGGAAGTCAAGCTGACCGACGACCTTACCTTCGGGGTCGAATGGCTGTTTCGCGGCGGCGCACCGTCGGGGCGAGGCAGCGGCGGCAATCTCACCACGACGCAGCCGTTCAATCCGCAGACGACAACCGGCACAGGAACGTCCACCCCGACGGGTCTGGCGATCCTCCAGGGCTTCTACTACCTCATCAACAACGCCGCATTCCCAGGCGGCGTTCAGGCAGCGCTGCATCTGCTCGACTCGTACGGCGATGTCAAGGTGATCTCGAATCCGCACCTGGCGGCACTGGACAATCAGAAGGCGACGATCAAGGTCGGCGATCGCATTCCGATCTGCCAGCAGACGCTGGTGGGCGGCACGACCAACGCCGTGACCACCACCGCGCAATACATCGACACCGGAGTACTGCTGCAGGTCACGCCGCATATCAATGCGGGCGGACTGGTGACGCTCGAGGTGCAGGCGGAAGTAAGCATCGCGGGCACCACTACGCAGCCGTGCGATTCACCGCCGATCAATACGCGATCAATCCAGACGTTGCTGGCGGTGCCCACCGGGCAGACCATGGTGATGGGCGGCCTGATCCTCGAGGACAAAGAAAACGCCTCCACGGGGTTGCCCCTCATTTCGCGGATCCCGATTCTCGGCGGACTGTTTGGCTCGCAGGAATTGAAGAACAATCGCACCGAACTGGTCATGTTCATCACGCCGCGGGTCGTCGAAAACGAGACCGACGTCCGGCGCGTCATAGACGAATTAAGGCACCGCATGGAGTCCCTGGACGGCGTATTTCCCGCAAAGAACGCGGCTCCCGGACAGCCGGTGAAGCCATGAAACCGTCGCCGAATGGCGACGCAATCCATGTTGCAGCAGCGCAACAGCCTGAGTGAGGTCGAAAAATTGGCGAACAACGCATTGACGCTACTAAACGCTTTGACTAGTCTTAAATCGACGAGCAAGCGCATTCGCCTGTGGTTGGCGCCATGGGCGGCGAAGGGCGACTTAAGCGGCAGGGCGGGGGCAGCGGCAGGCGCGCTGATCCTGGCGGTGGCGGGAGGGCTAAGCGGTTGCGCAAGCATGCCGGGCAGCCAGACCCTCTCCGCGGATTCGCCCATCGAGGTCAAACGCGAGGTATTGACGAAAAGGATCAACGCACGCTGGGACGCACTGATCGCCGGGAACATCGACAGCGCCTACGCCTACCTGAGCGAGGCATCGAAAAGTGCGTATCCCCTGGAGGTTTATAAGGCGAAGGTGAAGCCGGGCCTCTGGCGGGCGGTGAAGATCGAATCGATCGATTGCGACGGAGGTACGTGCTGGGCGAGGATGATGCTGACTTACGATTACCGGACCATGAAGGGGGTGCAGACGCCCTTTTCGGAGTCGTGGATCATCGAAAAGGGTGATGCCTGGTTTATCTATCAGCCCTCGGTCTAGCGAAAAGTTGCGGATTTGACGCAGAAGAGAAGAACCAAGGTGTGGGAAATGAATGCTTTATTTGCATAAGACCGCAAGCTGGTTTAGCATTCGCGTGCTGTGAACTTAAAGTGATCACTTTAAATCTCGATTCAAAGGAGTCATCAACAAAATGAACGCATTCAAGAGAAAATCGCTGTACGCCGCACTGGCGAGCGTCGGTGCTCTGGGAGTGACGGGTGCCGCGCAGGCGGTGAACGTGAACCCGGACGGGCTCGGCCAGGTGCTGATCTACCCGTACTACACGACTAACGGCCTGGGCACCACCGGCACGACTGCGCCGTACAACTCGCTGCTGTCGGTGGTCAACTCGACGGCGAGCGGCAAGGTCGTCAAGGTCCGCTTTATCGAAGGCCGCAATTCGCGCGAAGTGCTTGACTTCAACTTGTGGCTGTCGCCGTTCGATGTGTGGACCACCGCGATCGTTCCTTCGGGCGCGGGCGCCGGCATCTACACGACCGACCTGTCCTGCACGACGCCGCCGGTGTCGAGCAGCTCAACGGCACCGACGAACTTCGTCAACTTCGCGTATGTGGGCGATCCCGAGAAGCAGACGCTGGACCGCACCAAGGAAGGCTACGTCGAAATCATCGAAATGGGTAACGTGACCGGCGGCAACCTCGCCAACATCACGCACGCCCAGCCTTCGCCTCCGGGAACCCCGCCGGGCTGCTCCAAGCTGCCCACGGGCGCCGCGCCGCCGACCGACTTGGTCGCCCCCAGCGGTGGTCTGTTCGGTGGCATCTCGCTGATCAACGTGCTGGCCGGTGGCGACATCACCGAAAACGCCACTGCGCTGGCGAGCTTCTCAACCGTCGCCAATTGGGGTGCGGCAGGAAGCCAATTCCCGGACCTGAGCTTCGTCTTCCCGAAGCTGTCGGTGGTGTTCAACAACACCGAAGTCGTAACGACCGACTGGACGGCGTCGAGCAACGGGGTCGACCCGGTGAGCGCGGTGCTGATGGTCGAGGACGTGTACAACGAATACGTGCTCGATGCGAACACGAAGTCCGGCACGGACTGGGTTGTGACGGCGCCGACCAAGCGCTACTACTACAACTCGAGCTTCAACGTGACCAAGCTGTTCCAGCGCAATTTCCGCTTGAACGGTGCGTGCGACGACGTGGGCCTCACGATCTACAACCGCGAAGAACAGTCCGTACTGGGCTCGTTCTCGCCGCCGCCGCCGACGGTCACGAACTCGCTGTGCTGGGAAGCGACCGTGGGAACGTTCAACAACACCAACGTGTTGCTGTCGCAGAATGTTGTGAACATCCCGATAAGCTTCCCGAACGGTTGGGCCGATCTGAACCTTGGCGGCGGCGTCCAGTCGCCGACGGTGCACGAGCTCATCGGTGGCAACACGGTCCACACCAGCACCA
>DASXBS010000160.1:0-8578 GCA_036491555.1 Casimicrobiaceae bacterium | reverse complement strand
GGTCGACCGCAAGTCCGGTCGGGACCTGGCCAGTTTCGCCAGGTTGCGGCAAGGACTTGCGGTCGACCTGCTGCGGGATCGTCGGCATTTCTTACAGTTGCGGCGTCGGGATCTTAGCTCCAAGTAATATTTACCGCCGATTCACTCTGTTTGCAGTCCATCCGCAAAAGTTCTTCCGCGAGGGCCCGACTTACTACGTCCCTCGGAATCAGGGTCCATCGGCGTACGGCATCGAGACGAAGCTCCCGAACTCACTGGCGGGACAGCTCATCTATCCCTTCCGCGCGCCGCCTCGCGCCAGTCCCGTTGAGCCCGCTGCGGTGGAACGCTAACAGCGGTCTCGCACCGGCTCAAAGTTGTCAGTGGGATGCGGGTGGCTGCAGAGGCCGCTTGATTCGCCATTCCTCTGCCTTACTTCGGAGACAGTACAATGCCGTCATGGCTGGTGCGTCATCGGTTCGATTCCGAACCTGGACACCACCCTCCGCATTACGCTGGCGATTGGTCAGGCCGGCGGCGGCCCACTCGCTCAAAGGACGCGCCGCATGAGAGCCGTTGCCCTGACCCTACTGTCGATGTCGCTTGCCGGCTGTCTGCCTATTGGCGTCCGCGGCTCGTCATTGCCGAATTATTCGGGATTCGCGGCGCAGGCGAACGTCGCAACAATAGACATCGGCGGCGCCGGGTTGGCAGGTGCCGCGCCCTTCATCGTTTCATGCCGGGCATCGATTGCTGCGCCATGCGCGTGAAATCACCCATGACCCGCTGCATCGATTCGAAGGCATTGCCCCCTGACGAAAGCACGCCCTGCATCGCCTTGACGAGGCTCTGCGCCTGACGCATGTCGGGCATCATCGCCAGCGCGGCCTTGGCCTCCTTCGCCCCGGGCACGCCCGCCATCTGTTCTTCCATCAGCGAGAACAGGCGCTTTTGCATCTCGACGATCATGTCGAACATCTCGGCCCAGTAACGCATCGCCTTCTCGACCGATTCCTGAGTGGCGCTGCGACTTGCGGCCATCATCGATTGCGGATCGGTGGCCTCGGCGGCCTGTCGCAGCACCTTTTTCTGCATCGAGCGCGCTTCTTCCTCTCCTGCGAACTGGTGCTTGCGCAGCTTGGCGGTGTTCTCCAAGGCGGCATTGATCACGTCGAGCGCGATGCGCGCGTTGGTCTTGTAGAGATCGAACGCCTGTTCCGGTGTCATCAGCTTTGGCATCTTGCCCATGTTCGCAAAATCCGGCGCTTCCGGACGTGTCGACGATGCGGTGCTAGGCGCTGCCTTCCGGCGTGCCTTACGCGCGCCCACGCGTGAGCGTACGGTGGACTTGGTGGTTTTTTTGGTGGCCATGGCGATCGACTCCTTCAATTGAACGGCGGGAACGGCGTCGCAACATGCTGCGGCACGCGTCGTGTATTGCACCCCTTCGCCGCAGCCGAGTCAATACATGACTCAGCGCAGGGACTGACTGATCGCGTCCTCGATGCGCGAAACGGTGTCGACTTTCATTCCCTCGATCGCCTGACGAGGCTTGTTCGCAGCGGGGATCAGTGCATGAACGAACCCAAGCTTGGCCGCCTCGCGCAGCCTCTCCTGCCCGCGGAGCACGGGCCGGATCTCGCCGGAGAGCCCCACTTCGCCGAAAATCACCGACTTGCCCTCGAGCGGCTTGCTCCTGAGCGAAGAGCACACGGCCAGCAGTACCGCGAGGTCGGCCGCAGGCTCGCCGATGCGCATCCCGCCCACTGCGTTGACGTAGACATCGAGGTTCCCTGTCTGGACACCTCCGTGGCGGTGCAGCACCGCGAGCAGCAGCGCCAGCCGCTGCGCGTCCAGACCGACGGCCAGACGCCGCGCCAAGCCTCCCTGCACGGGATCGACCAGCGCTTGTACCTCGACCAGCATCGGTCGCGAACCCTCGACAGTCGCGAGGATCGCGCTGCCCGCCACCGGCTGAGCATGCTGCGACAGGAACAACGCCGACGGGTTGGCAACGCCTTTGAGCCCGCGTTCGCCCATCGCGAACACGCCGAGCTCGTTGGCTGCGCCAAAGCGGTTCTTGATCGCGCGAATCAGGCGGAAGCTCGAATGCGTATCCCCCTCGAAATAGAGCACGGTGTCGACGATGTGCTCCAGCACGCGCGGGCCGGCGATTGCGCCCTCCTTGGTGACATGCCCGACCAGGATCACGGCGATACCGGTCTGCTTGGCGAGGCGTGTCAGCTGCGCCGCGCACTCGCGCACCTGCGCGACGCTTCCAGGTGCCGATTCGAGCACCTCGGTGTACATCGTCTGGATCGAGTCGATCACCACGACCTCGGGCGAGCGCACGCGGATCGCACCGACGATCGCCTCCAGCTGCACTTCGGCAAGAAGCTCGACCGGCGCATTCACCAGGCCGAGACGGCCGGCACGCAGCGCGATCTGCTCCGCAGACTCTTCGCCGGTGACATACAGCGCACGCCGCGTCGCCCCGATGCCGGCGGTCGCCTGCAACAGCAGCGTCGACTTGCCGATGCCGGGATCGCCCCCGAGCAGCACCACGCCGCCGGCGACCAAGCCGCCGCCAAGCACGCGGTCGAATTCCTCGATGCCGGTCGCCCATCGCGGATTGTGCGCCACTTCGACGCTCGAAAGCGGCCGCACTTCGCTCGCGTTGCCCGCCATCGCCTGGAAGCGCGTGGCCGGCTTCGCCGCGATGGTCTCGACGAGCGTGTTCCAGGCGTCGCACTGCGGACATTGCCCCTGCCATTTGCTGGCTTGTGCGCCGCATTCGGTGCACGCGTACGCGGTGCGCGCTTTCGCCACGACGTGCGCGCCTAGCCCAGCTCGTCGGGATGCACGACCGCCGTGCCAAGCTTGCCAACGACGATGCCCGCCGCCTGGTTGGCGATGCGCACCGCGCTCGCCAGGTCGGCGCGTGCCGCCATCAATGCCCCAAGGGTCGCGATCACGGTATCGCCCGCCCCCGAGACGTCGAACACTTCGCGTGCCTGCGCCGGGATATGCTGCGCGCCGGCATCGGTGTAGAGCGACATGCCTTCTTCGGAGCGCGTGATGAGCAGCGCTTGCAGCGAGAGTTGCGCGCGCATCGCCTGCGCCTTCTCGGCAAGCTCGGCTTCATTGCGCCACGATCCTGCGACGTGGCGGAATTCCGCGCGGTTGGGCGTGAGCACCGTTGCGCCGCGATAGCGCGCAAAGTCCTCACCCTTGGGATCCACGAGCACCGGAGTGCCGCTCGCGCGCGCCGACTCGATCATGCGCGCGATGTGCGCGAGCCCGCCCTTGCCGTAATCGGAAAGCACCACCACTCCCGAGCCCGGAAGTGCGCGTTCGTAGTCGTCGAGTTTCGCAGCAAGTGCTTGCGGCGTAGGCTGCGTCTCGAAATCGACACGAAGCAACTGCTGCTGGCGTCCGATCACGCGCAGCTTGACGGTGGTCGGAAGCGTGACATCGCGGTGCAGCGAGGGCCGCACATGCTCGTCCTTCAACAGCCGTTCGAGCGTTCGTCCCGGCTCGTCATCGCCGACGATGCCGATCAGCGTTACCTGCGCGCCCAGCGCGGCTGCGTTGCGGGCGACGTTGGCTGCACCGCCGGGACGCTCGTCGGTGCGTGCGATGCGCACCACCGGCACCGGCGCCTCCGGAGAAATCCGCTCGACATCGCCAAACCAGTAGCGGTCGAGCATCACATCACCGACGATAAGGACGCGGGCTTTCTCGATCGCCCTGCGATAGTGCGCGAATCCCGCGGCCGCCGATTTCATGGCCGGCCGATGCCGAAATATTCAAGCCCCGCTGCACGGACGTGCTCGGGGTCGAAAACGTTTCGGCCGTCGAAAATGAGCGGCTGCCGCAGCTGCCGCTTGAGTGCACCGAAATCGGGGCTGCGAAACTCCTGCCATTCGGTCACCACGACCAGCGCGTCGGCGCCCTGCGCCGCGGCCATCGGCGAGTCTGCGAATCTCAGGCGTTCAACGCTGCCGAGCACGCGACGCGCCTCGTCCATGGCGATGGGATCGTAGGCAGCGATCGCAGCGCCGCGTTCAGCCAGTGCGCCGACGACGGCGCGCGACGGCGCTTCGCGCATGTCGTCGGTGTCGGGTTTGAACGCAAGCCCCCACAATGCGATTACCCGGCCGCTCAGATCGGCGCCCAGGCGCTGCACGATCTTCTCGACCAGCCGCAGCTTCTGCTCCTCGTTGACCGCCTCGACCGCGGCTAGAATGCGCGACGGCCGGCCGTGCTCGCGCGCGGTCGCCTGCAGCGCCTTCACGTCCTTGGGAAAGCACGACCCGCCGTAGCCCACGCCAGGATAGAGAAAACGATAACCGATGCGCGGGTCCGATCCGATCCCTTGCCGCACATGCTCCACGTCGGCGCCGAGCTCGTCGGCGAGATTCGCAAGCTCGTTCATGAACGAGATGCGCGTGGCGAGCATCGCGTTGGCAGCGTATTTGGTCAGCTCGGCCGAGCGTACGTCCATGATCAGCAGGCGCTCGTGATTTCTCTGGAACGGAGCGTAGACCGAGCGCAGCATTGTGATCGCGCGCTCGTCGGTGGCGCCGATCACGATGCGGTCCGGGCGCATAAAATCACCGACAGCCGCGCCCTCCTTGAGAAATTCCGGGTTCGAGGCCACTGAGAAGCCGATGTCCGCACCGCGCTCCGCGAGCGCGGCCGTGATGGTGTCGCGAACGCGGTCCGCAGTGCCGACCGGCACGGTCGACTTGTCGACGATGACCTTGAACTCCTGCATGCGCTCGCCGATGTTGCGCGCGGCGGAGAGTACGTGGCGCATGTCGGCGGAGCCGTCCTCATCGGCCGGCGTGCCGACGGCGATGAACTGCAGCAGGCCGTGCGCGACCGCGGCGTCCACATCGGTGGTGAAGCGCAGTCGGCCTGCACGCACGTTGCGCGCGATCATGTCGGAGAGCCCCGGCTCATGGATCGGCACCACGCCACGCTGCAGGAGAGCGACACGACCGGCATCGACGTCGACGCAAAGCACGTCGTTGCCGACTTCGGCGAAGCAGGCGCCGGTCACCAGTCCGACGTAGCCGGCGCCGATCATCGTGATGTTCAAGAAGCCGCTCCGATCGAGCGGTTGATCTCACGCAGCGCGGCGATAGGATCGGGGGCTGCGGTAATGGCACGGCCGACTACCAGGTAATCGGCGCCGGCTGCGATGGCGGCCTCAGGCGTCATTACGCGGACCTGGTCGTGCGCCTCACCCCCGGCGGGACGAATCCCCGGCGTGACGAGCCTGAAGTCGGCACCGCATTGACCGCGCAGCATCGCGGCCTCCTGCGCGGAACACACGACGCCGTCCAGACCGCTGGTCTGCGCGAGGCGCGCCAGCCGCAGCACCTGGGCCTCGGCGGTGCCGGCGACCCCGATCGACGCGAGGTCGGCTGCATCCAGACTAGTGAGCACTGTAATGGCGACGAGAAGCGGGCGTGGGCGTCCTTCGGACGCGGCGGTCCTGGCGACGGCCTCTCGTGCGGCGGTCATCATCGCCGCGCCGCCAGCGGCGTGGACATCGATCATCCACACGCCCAAACGCGTCGCCGCTGCGCACGCCTGCGCTACGGTGTTCGGAATATCGTGGAACTTGAGATCGAGAAAAACGCGGAATCCACGCCGCACCAGCTCGCGCACCAGTCCCGCTTCGGCGACGGTGAACAGCTCCTTGCCCACCTTGAGCGCGCACACCGAAGGGTCGAGACGCGCCGCGAGTCCAAACGCGCTCATCATGTCGGGGAAGTCGAGCGCGACGATGACGCGCGGTTCGCGCGCGCTCGTCACGATGGCTCCCGACGTTCCGCGGTGCGAGCGAGGGAATCGGAGGTCGTGCTGTGGATCAAGCGAACCCTTCCGGCGTTTCGGTTCTGCGCGGCGAGTATGTTTCCCACTTGGCGCACCCGGGGCAGCGCCAGTAGTACTGCTTGGCGCGAAAGCCGCAGTGCTCGCAGCGATACATCCCCAGGCGCTTAATGTGCTGTCCCACCAGATTCTTGACCAGCTCGAGATCGTTGCGACGTTCGAGCGGCGCCGCCATCAATTGCGCCTCGAGCAGCTTGTCCAGCCCCAGCAGCGTCGGGTTGCGCGAGAGCTCCTCCTTGATGAGCTGTGTCGCCGCCTCGGCGCCATCGTGAGCGAGTATCTGGTTGAACAGCGTGGTCAGCAGGTCCAGTGACGGGTACTGATCCTCATAGTTACGCAAAACGCGAATGCCTTGCGCCGAATCGCCAATGCGGCGATACGCATCGGCGAGCCGCTCCGCTATCAAGCCCAAAAACGCGGGGTTCTGCGATTCGATGCGCTGCCACGCCGCGATTGCCGCAGGGTAGTGATCCTCCTGCGCCTCGACGTCGCCAAGCAGAATGGTCGCCCGCGTGCATAGCTTGTATTCAGCCAGCGCCTGATCGATGCAATGTCTGGCTTCGTCGAACTGCGAGTGCAGCAGCGCTGCCTGCGCAAGCTCGCAATAATAGTGCGCGATCTCTTTGAAGTAAGGGCGCTTGGCCAGCGCCTCCATGCGGCGCGTCGCGGCAATCGCCTTCTGCCAGTCTTTTTCCTGCTCGTAGATCTGCAGCAGCAGGCCCTGCGACTGGAGCTCGTGCACGGTGCCATCGAGGCGCACGAATAGCTCCTCGGCGCGATCGAGCAGTCCTGCCCGGTGGAAGTCCTGAGCGAGCTCAAAGTGCGCGGCCTGCCGCTTGTCGGTTGGAAGATCCGCGCGGTCGAGCAGGTTCTGATGCATGCGGATGGCGCGGTCGATCTCCCCCTGCCGGCGGAACAGGTTTCCCAGCGCGAAGTGCAGGTCGATGGTCTGCGGATCGACCTTGACGACTTCGATGAACGACTCGATCGCCTTGTCCGGCTGCTCGTTGAGCAGGAAATTGAGTCCGCGAAAGTACGACAGCGGCAGCGCGCGCGACTCGCGCAACAGGTGCTTGATGTCGATGCGCGCGGCGATCCAGCCCAGACCGAAAAACAGCGCCGGTATCGGCAGCAGCCACCACAGCTCGAAATCCATTCGCCGAGCGGCCCTATCGCCTTGGCGTAGGCGGTACCGCGTCGGCCGTGCTCAGAGCGTGCTCACGGCGCAGGCGCGCGATCTGACGCTTGAGTCGCGCGCTGCGAAATGCGCCGACGAGCAGCCCGGCGGTGACGCCGACCGCGAAAACGATCAGCAGCAGAAAGATCAGCGGAACCTCCCAAGAAACCCATGTGTAAAAGCGCAGCTTGACTTGATCCGCGTTCTGCAGCGAAACAAGGAGCAGGAACAGGAAGATGATGACGCCTACGATCCAGCGAAGGATGGTCATCGGATGTCTAAGGCCTGGTGCGCGACATGAATGTCGACGAGCCGTGAAAATGAAAAGGGCGGCATGACTGCGATCCAGTATGCCGCCCGTTCCATTGGTACATCAACCCTTGTCTAGATCCTTGAAATCGACGCGCTCGCGCAATTCCTTGCCGGCCTTGAAGTGCGGCACGTGCTTTTCCGGCACCTGCACGCGTTCGCCCGACTTGGGATTGCGTCCCGTTCGTGGGGGCCGGTAGTTGAGCCCGAAGCTGCCAAAGCCGCGAATCTCGATGCGCTCCCCCTTGGCCAGGCTTTCGGCCATGGCATCGAGGATCATCTTGACCGCGAGTTCGGCATCCTTGGCCACCAATTGCGGGAACTGCGCCGCCAAGCGGTCGATCAGCTCCGATTTGGTCATCACGGGCTCGCTTACCCTTGGCTTTTGTTATCGAGCTTGGCTTTCAGCAACGCCCCCAGGTTGGTCGTGCCCGCAGTAGCTCCGGAATTCTCGGTGCTGATGCGCTGCATCGCTTCCGACTCGTCGGCGTGATCCTTGGCCTTGATCGACAGGTTGATCGAGCGATTCTTGCGGTCGATGTTGATGATCATCGCCGACACCGCGTCGCCTTCCTTGAGGTGCGAGCGGATGTCCTCGACGCGATCGCGCGCGACTTCGGATGCACGCAGATAGCCTTCGACGTCGCCGTCGAGCGCGATGACCGCGCCCTTGCCGTCCATCGACTTGACCGTACCGTTGACGACGGTGCCCTTGTCATGGGTCGCGACGTAGTTCGAGAACGGATCGCCATCGAGCTGCTTGATGCCGAGCGAGATGCGCTCGCGTTCGACGTCGATCGCGAGAACGACAGCTTCCAGCTCCTGCCCCTTGCGGTAGTCGCGCACGGCGGTTTCCCCCGGCAGCGTCCACGAAAGGTCGGACAGGTGAACCAGCCCGTCGATGCCGCCCGGAAGACCGATGAAGACACCGAAGTCGGTGATCGACTTGATCAGGCCCTTCACCTTGTCGCCCTTCTTGTGATTGACGGCAAACTCGTCCCAAGGGTTGGGCATGCATTGCTTCATGCCCAGTGAGATACGCCGGCGCTCTTCATCGATCTCCAGGATCATCACCTCGACCTCGTCGCCCAACTGGACGACCTTGGTCGGATGAATGTTCTTGTTGGTCCAGTCCATTTCGGAGACGTGGACGAGGCCCTCGATGCCCGGCTCGATCTCGACGAAGGCGCCGTAGTCGGCGATGTT
>DASXBS010000159.1:0-28684 GCA_036491555.1 Casimicrobiaceae bacterium | reverse complement strand
AACTGCTACTGGGGCGGCCGCGAAGTGAGCGTCGAGGCGGCGCGCATCATGAACGACGACATGACCTCGGCGCGCGTGGCGTACCCGGGACGCATCGAATGGTTCGCGTCGCTGCCGTGGCAGTATCCGGAGCTTGCGCTGGCCGAGCTCGATCGCGCGGCGGCAGCGGGCGCGGTCGGCGTGATGGTGCTTGCCAACGTCGATGGAAAGCCGCTCACCGACCCCGCATTCGAGCGCATCTGGGCGGCGATCGACGAGCGGGCGCTGCCGGTGCTGGTGCATCCCACGGCACCGCCCGGTGTCGCCGCGATGGACATGCAGCGCTTCCAGCTCACCGCCTCGATCGGGTTCACGTTCGACACTTCGCTGGCGGTGGCGCGCATGATCTACGATGGCTTTTTCGACCGATACTGCGGCTTGCGCATCATCGCCGCGCACGGCGGCGGTGCGCTGCCGTACCTGATCTCGCGCATGGACCAGTGCTTCGACAACATCCCGGCGTGCCGCGAAAAGATCTCGGTGCGCCCGAGCGAGTACATGCAGCGCATCAGCGCCGATGCGGTGGTGTTTGCGCCGGGCGTGCTCGAGCTGTGCATCGCGCAGTTCGGTGCCGACAACGTCCTCTACGGGTCTGACTACCCCCACACCATCGGTGACATGCCGGGCTGCCTCGCGCGAGTCGATGCGCTGCCTGACCCGACGCGCGACAAGGTCCGCGGCATCAATGCACGACGCGTTTTCGGGCTGTAACGCAGCCTGTCGCTTCGGTTTTGCTCAGCGCAGCGGCGGCAGGCGATGCCGTAGACCATCGGGAAAAAACCCGATCGCGCGCGCGCGCGCCGGATGCCAGAACGCCGATAGCAGCAGCAATCCCGAGCCGATGACGAACGCCGCGATCGCGAAACCAAGGCTGACCACGCCGTATTGCCTGAGCAGATCGCTGAAGGTGTAAAGCACATAGATCAGCGCCGAAACCATCAGCGCGCGGCGGTCGATCGACAGCGAGACGATGGCGATCGCGACGTAGACGGCCACCACCGCAATCGCCTGGCGCAGATCGGTCGCTCCTGCGAAGACGTCGAGCGCCGAGAAAATCGGGCGCACCAGAAGCGGCGCCGCGAGCAGATGCAGCCAGAACGCGACGTCGGATTTCCTCGTTTCGCGGCGCGTGTCGGCGCTGTCCCAGCGCATCGCCAGCGCGAATACGACGACGCCCGCCAGCAGCGACAGCAGATTGGTGAAGGCCTTGGTTGCGGGAACAAACACGAGCAATAGCGAGACGGCGCAGCCGACGACGGCCGCGGCGCCCGCCGCAACGGTGATGGGCACGTGGAAGCGGCGCCAGTGCAGCCAGGTCGCCACGGCGGCGATTGCACAGGCAAGGGCGAGCGCTGCGGTCGACTTGCCGTCGATCACGAAGCCGGCCGCGACGATGCCGCCGGTAAAGGCGAGCAGCAGCACGATCGCCGGCAGCGCCATGCGCCGGCGCAGGATGAAGAATTCCCCCAGCGCCCACGCCACCGCGGACACCGCAAGCGCGCCCAGCGGGGGCGCGATCGCTCCGCCGAGCCATGCGACCGAGGCGAGCATCAGCAGGCAAGCGATCACGACGAAGATGTCGTTGAACCCGGTGACTAGCCGAAAGTGCTCCTCGTCGAGCGCAGGCGCGCTTTTCCGTTGCGCGACATGCGCGCGAAACGCCTGGGCAGCGTCCTCGGTGAGGATGCCCGCCTGCACGGCCGCGGAAAGATCGTCGTCGCTGTACATGGGTGGGCAGGTCGTTGAGCGGGTCGGTGCCGCGAGCGCGCTAATCGCGAAGCTCGCGGCCGGTCAGCTTGATGAACAGATCTTCGAGGTTCGCGGGCCGGTGCAGGTAGCGCACCGCATTGGTTCGTGCGAGATCGGCGAGCAGTGGTGCGGCGTCGCGCGCGTAGCAGAATGCAGTTTCGCCGGCGACCTCCAGACGTTCGCACAGCGGTCGCCCGCGCGCCTCGACCCATGCGCGCACGTCGTCGCCATAGACCTCGACCACTTCGGGCTCGACGTGCGCGGCAATCAGCGCGCGCGGAGTATCGCAGGCGATCATCATGCCGTGATCGATCACCGCGAGCCGCGAGCACAGGCGCTCGGCCTCATCCATGAAATGGGTCGTCAGCAGGATTGTCTTGCCCTGCGCGAGCAGTTGGCGCAGTCCGTTCCAGATGAGGTGCCGCGCCTGCGGATCGAGGCCGGTGGTTGGCTCGTCGAGAATGAGCAGCTCGGGATCGTTGATGAGCGCGCGGGCAAGCGTGAGACGGCGCTTCATGCCACCCGAAAGCGTTCGGATGCTGACACCGGCCCTGGCACCGAGCCCGGCGAATTCCAGCAGCCTCGGAATGCGCTCATCGACGAGCGCGTCGGGCAACCGGAAATAGCGCCCGTAGATCTGCAGGTTCTCGACCACGGTGAAATCAGGGTCGAGGTTGTCGAGTTGCGGCACGACGCCGACACGAATGCGCGCCTCGCGCGCGGCTTTCGGCACCGGCTCGCCGACGAGCGTGATCGATCCGGCGTTGGGATCGGTGAGGCCGAGGCAGCAGCGCAACGTGGTCGTCTTGCCGGCGCCGTTCGGACCGAGGAGCCCGAAGCATTCGCCTCGCCGGATCGCAAAATCGAGCCCGCGCACGACTTCGTTGCTGCCGTAGGACTTGCGCAGTCCTGCAACCGACAGCACGACCTGGTCGGACAGGTTCATACCCCGCTGTCCGCGCTCATGCGCCCTGAGCGCGCCACATGCCGACAATGGTCTGCTGCAGTTGTCCGAGACGCCCATGAAAAAAATGCCCGCAGCCAGGGAACACGACGATGGGCAGATGTTGCGGGCGCGCCCATTCGAACACATCGGCGAGCGGAACGACGTCGTCCTGTTCCCCATGGATGACGATCGTGCCGGTGGCCACGCCTTCCACCGGAAAACGCTTCACGGCAGGGCCGACCAGCACGATGCGCTCGGCCGCGACCGTGCGCGCAACACGAGTCTGGATGAATGCCCCGAACGAGAAGCCGGCGAGGACGGGTGGCAACGCCGCGAGCGCCGGAAACTCGCGCTGCGCGAAGGCGAGTGCAGCGAGCGCATCGTCGGTTTCGCCATTGCCGTTGTCGAACGCCCCTTCGCTCGCACCCACTCCGCGGAAATTGAAGCGCACGCTGGCATAGCCCAGCGCCATGAACGTTCGCGCCAGCGTTTGCGCGACCTTGTTGTCGAGCGTCCCACCCTGCTGCGGGTTGGGATGCGCGACGAGCGCGATGCCGCGCGTGCCCGAATCGGGAACATTGAGCGCGATCTCGAGAGCACCGACCGGGCCGGCAATGCTCGACCGCGTCTCGCCGCGGGTCAAATCTTGAGCCTTTCGACGACGCGACCGTTGACGAGGTGAGAATCGATGATCTCGTCGATGTCGTCGCGGTCGACGTAGGTGTACCAGGTCTCGTCGGGATAAACGACCAGGACCGGCCCCTCCTCGCAGCGGTCCAGGCACCCCGACTTGTTGATGCGCACCGCGCCCTTGCCGGCGAGCCCGAGCTCCTTGATGCGCTTCTTGGCGTAGCTCTGCAGCTTGACGGCGTCGTGATTGGCGCAGCAGGCCTCGGGCGGATCGCGCTGATTGAGGCAGAAAAAAACGTGATGCTTGTAGTAACTCATGGGACGATCAGCGATCGAGCATGACATTATACGCGAGCGTCTTCTCCAGCCGTCGTATGTCCCCATCCAGGCTGGCCTGCGAGCCAGAGCAGATACGTGCTGGCGAGCACTGGCCACACCACGAGAACTGCGTGCGTCAGGCCATTGAAGTTGAGCAGCTGTCCGTAAGGCCAATCGAACAGCGCGATCGGAGCGCGCGCTTGCCACATGTCGGGCGCCAGGAGCGGCGCGATCAGCGACGAGAGCAGCGCGATCGCGCAGACGCTGGTGCGCAGCGGCCGCCGCAGCGTGATCGCGGCCAGCAGCGCCACCGAGCCGACCGCGATGCCGGCGAGGACGCCGGGCTTGAGCCAAGTCTCCATGACCGCCTGGCGAAGCAGCAGCGATGCCGCGCAACCCTTGAGCATGAGCGCGATCCCGATCAGCAGAAGCACCGCACCCCACAGAAACTGTCGCTGGCGCACCAGCAGTGCGAGAAACAGCCCGACGCCGACCACGTTGAATGCGCTCTGCGCGGCCTGCAGCAGCGTCCCCGCGAGATCGCTGGTGAGCTCGAGCGATGGATCGAAGGTGGCGGCAAACAACGGGATGCCGGGATTGACCTGCGCGAGCAGCCACACGCCGAGCAGCGCCAGACCCAGATCTCCCCGACGCCCTTCCAGAAACACGCGTCTTCTCCAGGTGCCCACCTGCGCGCGCAGCCCCGGAATGCGGCAAAACACGACCGCGATGAGTCCTCCCACGGCGGCGCCAGTGGAGTTCGAGAAGAGATCGATCAAGCTCGAATCGCGGGTGGGGACGAGCATCTGCGCACTTTCCATGCTCAGAGACAGAAGCGCTCCGACCGCCAGAGCACGCGCGAAGCGAACGCGCGCCGGCGTGCGCGACCCGATCATGGCGACCGCTATGCCGAACGGGACGTAGGCGATGACGTTGATGGCGATGTCGAAACGCGTGTAGCGCGAAGGCCAAGGCGCGAACAGGAAATACGGCGTTCCCGGCAGCGGCAGCATCCAGCCGCTGAAAGGCTGCAGGCTCGCGTACACGATCATCGCGCCGTAGAGCACGGCGAAATACTGCGGCAGGTGCGTCGAGTTCGAGCGCGGAGGCATCGGCTTGGTGTGCGCGCAATGGTCCGCTCGCGCCGTCATTATAACGGCGCGACCTGGGCCGGATCTTTACAGGAGCTTGCGCATCACTGTCAGCTCTGCCTCCTCGTGAAGCACGCTGAATCCCTCCGACAGGAACAGCGACAGCGGTCCGTGGTAGTGGTCGGCGCCCGTAACGCTCTCGCCAGCCTTGAATGGAAACGCATCGATGACCTTGATCCCTCGACGTGCGAGCTGTTCGACGCCGCCGGCGAGCAAGGCCCGAGCGACCCCGCTTCGCCTGCGCGCGGGCGCGATCACGAAGCACACGATCACCGCGGCGTCCGACGGCGCGCAGGGTATTCCGGGCGCCGCGATGCGCATCCGCTGGAAGCAATGCGGAAGCTTGTGGCGCGGCTGCGCATTCATCCAGCCGACCACCTCGGTACCGTCGTAGGCGAGGAAGCCCTCCATCTCGCCGACCTCGATACGCGCGCGCATCGCCACGCGGTTGTCGGCGGCGGACAGCGATGGCCAGTCGATGGCACGCGGCACTTCGTAGAAATGGCAATAGCACTTCGCCCACTCGGGATTGTCCGCGAAGGCGGGCCCGCGCTCGTGGTCAAAGAACGCCAGGTAATCGTCGACCCGTTGCGGCAGCAGCGGCTCGACCGTCAACGCAGTCATGGATTGGTCGCGCTCACCGCGATGCCTTGATCTCGGTCCAAAGCTTGTTGCGCAGCCGCCGCTGCTGAGTCGTGAGATCGGTGAGCTGCTCAAGCTTCGCTTCGACCGCCTTGTCCGGAAAGATCGCCGGATTCTTGAGGATGTCCGGTTTGATGTATTTCACCGCGTCCAGGTTGGGATTGCCCGATCCGATGAGATTGGTGAGCTCCGCCGAATTTTTGCCCTCGAGCATGAAATTGATGAACTTGAGCGCGAGGTCGGGACGTGGCGCGTCCTTGTGGATCACCATGTTGTCGACCGCCAGCACGGCGCCCTCCTGGGGCATGCCTTGCAGGATCTTGAACGGACGTCCCGCGGCCAACGCGTCGAGGTTGGCCTGGAATATGTCGTTCGAGTAGCCGTGGACCAGCCAGATGTTCCCCACGGTCAGCTCCTTGATGTACGAGGACGCGTTGAATGCGGCCCAGTAGGGCTTTGCCTTCTTGATCAGCGTGGCGGCTTCTTCCCAGTGCTTCGGGTCGACGTCGTTGGCGGAATAGCCGAGATACTTGAGCGCTGCGGCGAAGAGCTCGCTGGAGCTGTCGAGCACCGTCACGCGACCTTTCACTTTCTGCAGGTACTTGGGGTCGAAGATCACTGCCCATGTATCGGTGGGCAGCCCCAGCTCCTTCATCTTCTGGTCGTTATAGCCGATGATCGTCGTCGACATCGCGTAGGGCACCGAGTACTGGTTGCCCGGATCGAACGGCGTGTTCATGTAGCGCGGATTGATGTTCTTCAGGTTGGGCAGCTGCGCCTTGTCGATCGGTTTCAGCTGGCCGCCCTTGATGAGTGCCTGCATCGCGTTCGACGTCGGCACCAGAATGTCGTAGCCCCTGGCGCCCGCTGCGAGCTTGGCCAGCAGCTCCTCGTTGTCCGAATAGTACGTTTGCACGACCTCGCACTTGCAGAACTCCTCGAAACGCTTGATCGTCTCCGGCGCGATGTAGTTGTTCCAGTTGTAGAGATGCAGCTGGTCTTTCGCGATCGCCGGCATCGCAAGTAGCACGCAGGCGAACAGGGCAAGCAGGCGTTTCATGGCGATCTCCTATTCGGAACGAAGCAAGGTGGGCGTGAGCCTGGACGCGATGATGATCAACGCCAGGGTGAGCAGCATGAGGAGCGTCGACACCGCGTTGACCTCGGGCGTCACTGCGATCTTGATCATCGAGTAGATCTGCAGCGGCAGCGTGACGGTACCCGCGCCGGCGGTGAAGAAGGTGATCACGAAATCGTCGATGGACAGCGTAAACGCCATGAGCGCTCCGGCGATGACTCCCGGCATGATCAGCGGCAGCGTGATGTAGCGGAAGGTCTGCCATGGCGAGGCGCCGCAGTCGCGTGCCGCTTCAGTGAGACTTTCGTCCATGCCGGAAAGTCGTGCACGCACGACGATTGCGACAAAGCCTATGCAGAACGCGATGTGCGCCAGCGCTACCGAGAAAATTCCCAGGGTGAAGTTGATCATCACGAAAAAGATGAGCAGCGACACGCCCATGAGTATCTCCGGAATCGCGATCGGCGTGAGCACGAGCACGGGGAGCAGCCGCGTCTTGTAGCGGTACATCGCCATGCCGGCCATCGTGCCGAGCACCGTCGCGACCGCGCTGGCAACCAGGGCGATGAAGAGCGAATTCGCCGCCGCCGTCAGCATTTCTTCATTGTGAAACAGCTTGTCGTACCAATCCAGCGTGAACCCCACCCACTCGGCATTGAGCCGTGAATCGTTGAACGAGTAGACAATGACGATGACCAGTGGGACGTACAGGAACGCGTAGCCTATGGCCGCGGCGACCCAGAGCGCGACGCGGCGATTACGCACGGATCGGCTCCGCGCCGAGGTTGCGGCGGCCAATCCAGGCGGCCAGTCCCGCGAGCAGCAGTGCCGCCACGGTGAGCACGATGGAAAGCACGCTGCCGAAAGGCCAGTCGCGCGTCTCGAGGAATTGCTGCTTGATCACATTGCCGATCAGGCTGTCGCCGGGGCCACCGAGGATGTCGGGAATCGCAAAGATACCGAGCGCCGGGATGAAGACCAGCGCGGCGCCCGCATACACACCTGGCAGCGACAGCGGGAATGTTATGCGCCAGAAGCGCTGCCACGCGTTTGCGCCCAGATCCTGCGCGGCGTCGAGCAAGGCGCGGTCGTGCTTCTCCAGGTTGGCGTAGAGCGGCAGCACCATGAAAGGAAGATGCACGTATACCAGGCACACCAGTACTGCGAACGAGCTGAACAGGAGCGGCACCGGCTCGTGCCCGAACCAGCGCAGCGCGCCGTTGACGGTTCGCGCGAGCGCCGCATTCGGCCCCAGGATGATCATCCAGGCGTAGATGCGAATAAGGAAGTTGCTCCAGAAGGGCAGGATGACGAGCAGCAACAGGAAATCACGGTGGCGCTTGGCACTGCCTGCGACGAGTGCGGCAAGCGGGTAGGCCAGCGCGAGGCAGCACAGCGTCGTCACCAGCGCGTATCCCACCGACTTGAGGAAGATCTGCGCGTAGACCGCATCGGTGAAAAAGCGGGCGTAGCTGTCGAGGTTGAGATCGAGCGCTCCGTCCTCGACCAGCGGAGCGAGGCCACCGAAATCGCCCGGCGTGCGGAACGACGCGAGCACCATGATCAGGGTCGGGATTGCGAAGAACACGACGAGGTAGGCGAGCGGCGGACCGCTGACCAGCCATTTGCCGAGCTTCGTGGAGCGGGCCGCCATGGTTAGGCCGCGATGAAGTGACCGGCGTCAGCCGGCCAGCTCAGCGACACGTCGTCGCCCACCTCGAAGAACCGCGTAGTCCCGGCGCTGGAATTCGCCATGAGCGCCTCGAGCTTGGCACCGCCGGCAGTGCTGACCTTGTACACGGTGACGTCGCCAAGATAGAGCAGATCGGTGACGTGCCCTCGAAAGCGGTTGGCCGACGCGATCTCGGCCGCGGGTGCGGCGATGCGGATCTTCTCGGGCCGAAGCGCAATCGAGCCAGACGAACCGGCGTTGGCTCCGTGCCCCCTCACCAGCACTGCCCCCAGCCCGCCGACATCGACGCTCACCGTGCCGTCCGCACACGCGGTCACGGGACCGTCGAGCAGATTGCAGGTGCCAATGAAATCCGCGACGAAACGCGACTGCGGGAAGCTGTAGATGCGCGACGGTGTATCGACTTGCTCCACCCTGCCCGCGTTCATCACGGCAATGCGATGCGAGAGCGCAAGCGCCTCGGTCTGGTCGTGCGTGACGTAGACGAACGTGATGCCGACTTCCTTCTGCAGGTTGATGAGCTCGATCTGCATTTCCTCGCGCAGCTTCGCATCGAGTGCGGCGAGAGGCTCGTCGAGCAGCAGCACCCGCGGATGCGTGACCAATGCACGTCCGATCGCGACCCGCTGTTTCTGCCCTCCGGAGAGCTCGTGCGGAAAGCGCTTGCCGAAACCGGTGAGGCGCACGTCCTCGAGTGCCGCTTCGACCTTCCGCGCGATCTCCCCCGATGCGGTCTTCGCCATGCGCAGCGGAAATGCGATGTTCTTCTCGACGTTCATGTGGGGGAACAACGCGTAGCTCTGGAAGACAGTGCGCACCGGCCGGCGCTCGGGAGGTAGTTCGGCAAGGTCGGCGCCCTCAAGCCGGATGCTGCCGCTATCAGGAAGGTCGAAGCCGGCGATCATGCGCAGCAGCGTCGTCTTGCCGCAGCCCGACGGGCCGAGCAGGGTGAAGAACTCGCCTGCGTCGATGCTCAGATTTGCTTGGTCGACTGCGGTGAAGCCGCCGAAGCGGCGGGTGACGTTCTGTATTTCGAGCAGCGCCATCACGGTGTCGACGACCTTCGAAAGAACGGCGGATTGTAGCAAAATGGGGGTGCCGCCATGCCTGCAACGAGCCGTCTCGCCTGCGCGCGGTTGCGTCATCCCTCGCGCCCGTTCATGCTGCCGCGTCCCTCAGTCGAGGTCGCGTGGGCCGCGTTGTCGATGGTGTACGCGGTCGCGGCGTGCGCCGCGCCGGCGGCGCCACCGGACGGCACCGACCGCAGCTATCAGCTCGACCCGTTCGTGCAGGCAAGCGCTGGCTTCGCCGCGTGTCCGCCGGCCTCACCGCCGGTATTGAGCGAGCAGGAGATGCGCGTGCAGGCGCACGAGCGTGCCGAGCGGGGAACATCGTGCTGCCTCGCGGGCACCTGCGAATGCGGAGGCGCGTATCGGCGCGACCCCGAGATCAACGCAAGGGTCGCCGCCGCAATCAGCGCCGATGCGCGGCTCCGCTCGAGCAGCGTCTGGGTGACCACGATGCGCAAGTTCGTCACCTTGCAGGGCTGCGTGCGCTCGAAGACTCAGAAGCAGTGGCTCGAGCGCCTGGTCAAGCGTCAGCCCGACGTCGCGATCGTGTGGAACGAGACAACGGTCGGAACTCCGCGCAAGCCGCCCGAATCAGCGCAGCATCTGAAACAGCAGTAAGCCCGCGACGCACGCGAGCAAAAAGGCCAGCACGGCCATCCACCCATTGCGCGCACGCTGCGCGCTGGCGAGCGTCAGCAGCGCCGCGTCCGATGCCACCGGCGGAGCGGAGAGCCGCTGATAGATGAGCCGCGGCAACAGCGGCAGCGTTGATACCAGGAACGGTGCTTCGTCGCGCAGCCGTCGCTCTAGGGCACGCCATCCGATCTGGTCAATCATCCAGCGCTCGAGGAAAGGCTTCGCGGTGACCCAGAGGTCGAGGTTGGGATCGAGCGCGCGTCCGAGGCCTTCGATGTTGAGCAGCGTTTTCTGCAGCAACACGAGCTGAGGCTGGATCTCGACGTTGAAGCGCCGCGACGCGCGGAACAGACTGACCAGCACCCTGGCCAGCGAGATGTCCTTGAGTGGCTTGTCGAATATCGGTTCGAGCACCGCGCGAACCTCGCTCTCGAGCTCGTCGACGCGGGTGTCCGATGGAACCCATCCCGACTCGATGTGCGCGGTGGCGACGCGGCGATAGTCGCGTCGGAAAAAGGCAAGGAAGTTCTGCGCGAGGAAGCTCTTGTCGCGCTCCGACAGCGTGCCCATGATGCCGAAGTCGAGCGCGATGTACTTCCCGCGCTCCGATGGCTCGACCGATACGAAAATGTTTCCCGGGTGCATGTCGGCATGAAAGAACCCGTCGCGGAACACCTGGGTGAAAAAGATCTCGACGCCTGCGCGCGCCAGGCGAGGCACATCGATGCCCGCGGCGCGAAGCTCTTCCACCCGGCTGATCTGGATGCCGCTCATGCGCTGCATCACCATCACTTCGCCGGTGCACCAGTCCCAGTAGACCTCGGGCACGAGCAGGAGCGGCGAATGCAGGAAGTTCCGGCGCAGCTGCGAGCAGTTGGCGGCCTCACGGCCAAGATCGAGCTCATCGTGGATGGTTTTCTCGAACTCGGCGACGACATCGCGTGGCCGCAGGCGCTTGCCGTCCGACCACAGCTTCTCGACCAGCGTGGCGCCGGCCTGCATCAGGGCAAGGTCCTTCTCGATGGTGGCAGCGATGTTGGGACGCAGCACCTTCACCGCTGCAGGCGTTCCGTCGGGCAGGATGGCGAGGTGCACCTGCGCCACCGACGCGCTGGCGACCGGCTCGCGATCGAACGATGCGAATACCTGCTCGACGGGTTTTCGGTACGCGCGCTCGAGCGTCTCGCGCACCTGCTCGCTGGAAAACGGCGGAACGCGATCTTGCAACTGGGCGAGCTGATCGGCGATGTCGGCAGGCAGCAGATCCCGCCTCGTCGAAAGCATCTGTCCGAACTTGACGAAGATGGGCCCCAGCTCCTGAAGCGCGAGGCGCAGCCGCTCACCCCGGGACAGCGAGAACGCGCGCCAGAAAGTCAGCGTGCGCGCGGTGGGGCGCAACCAGCGAAAACGCTCGTGACCGAGCAGGAATTCGTCGAGCCCATATTTGAGCGCGACGTACATGATCTTGGCCAGGCGCAACGAACGCATGCGTGCGATTGTACGGGATGGCTGTCGACACCCAGCCGGAGCCGAATCGGACGCGGCGTTGCGGACGAAGTACCGCTCAGCGCTTCGGCGCGTCCTCGGACGCCAACGCATCGACGCGGGCGCTTAGCGCGTCGACCTCTCGCGATAGCGCGTCGACACCGTCCGCGAAGTGCCGGGCCTCGCTTTTTTGCACCGCGGCGCGCGATTCCTCGCCGATGTAGCGCGCGACGCTGTCGCCGAAGCGCTGCGCCGCGTAGCCGGGCATCGCCAGCGCGCGCGCGCCGGCTTCCGCGACCCGCGATCCCACGACCGGACCCAGCACACTCGCCAGCGCTTGATCGATGAACATCGGCAGCGTGAGCGCGATCCCTGCGACGGTCTCGGCGAGCGCGCTGTCGCCGCGCGCTTCCACCAGCTCGCTCCAGCGCGCCGGCTGCGCCAGCAGCGAGGGTATGCGCAAGGGCGAGATCGTCAACGTCAGCTCTGCCGGGGTTCTGCCTTCGACGAGCTCGCCGTTCGCGTCGATCGCGTGCGCGAACGATGCCGGCCCGATCACGACGCGGAAGGTCTTGCCCGAGTGTGCTGCCAGCCGCGCACGCGCCCAGGGCTCGCGATCGAGTGTGCGATTGAGCAGGGTGCGCGCAGGATCGGTCACTTGCAGCTTACAACGCGTAGCCGCGGTGCAGCGCGACGACGCCGGCGGCAAGATTGAAAAAATCGACGCGATTGAATCCCGCGGTCTGCATCAACGTCTTGAGCGCTTCTTGGTCGGGATGCATGCGAATCGATTCGGCGAGGTAGCGATAGCTCGCCTCGTCGTTGGCGACGACCTTGCCCAGGCGCGGCAGAACGTTGAAGCTGTACCAGTCGTACGCGGCACGCAGCGGCCCCCACACCTGGCTGAACTCGAGGACCAGCGCGACTCCGCCCGGGCGCAGCACGCGGCGCATCTCCGCGAGGGCGACCTCCTTGCGCGTGACGTTGCGCAGGCCGAAACCGATGCAGACGCAATCGAAGTGTCGATCGGGAAAAGGCAGCGCTTCGGCGTTGCATTGGACGACAGGGACGATTCGGCCTTCGTCGAGCAAGCGGTCGCGCCCACCGGCGAGCATCGCGTCGTTGATGTCGGTGAGCACCACGCTGCCGCGCTCGCCGACGCGGTCGGCGAACAGCCGCGTGAGATCGCCGGTGCCGCCGGCGACATCGAGCACGCGCGCGCCCTGACGCACGCCGCTGGTCTCGACCGCGAAGCGCTTCCACGCTCGGTGCAGGCCCGCCGACATCAGGTCGTTCATCAGGTCGTACTTGACGGCGACCGACTCGAACACGCCGCGCACACGTCGCGTCTTCTCGTCGGGCGGGACCTGCTCGAAGCCGAAGTGCGTCTTTTCGCTCACGACTCGGTCGTTCGCATTCGAGAACGAAAATGAACGCGCTTAGTGGTGATGGCCGCAGGCGTGCGCCGAGGGCGCGGCGGCCCCCGCCGAATCCGGGTCACGGCTCGCGCCCGCCTGCTCCAGGCGCGCGAGGTATCGCGCCCACAGCTCGTCGTGGCGTACGCCCAGGTCATACAGGTAATCCCACGAATAGATGCCGCTCTCGTGACCGTCCGAGAACTTCGGGCGGACCGCGTAGTGGCCCACCGCTTCGAGCTCGGCGATGGCCACGTCGCGCTTGCCTACCTGCAGCGTCTCCTGTCCCGGCCCGTGCCCGCGCACCTCGGCCGAGGGCGAGTACACGCGTAGATACTCGTACGGAAGCCGGAAACGGGTCCCGTCGGCGAAACTGAGCTCCATCACCCGCGATGCCTGGTGCAGCTTGATCTCGGTGGGAACGAGGGTATTTGAATCGAGGCCAGCCATGACGGTACCGGTAAATGCCGTGACGCTATGCCAAAAGCTTAACATGCCGCCTGCCCACGGCACGAACGAATGCCAAAGTCACTTGGCCTGTGCGCGGAGCCGAGCGACGCGCTTTTTTGTACCCGTCGCGCGGGTCAGAACCGATTGGCGGCCAGCGGGTTGGCCTGGTCCGGCACCAGGTCCATGTTGCCGATCCCCGCCATGACGTTGCGGTTCTTCGCGTCCTTGCCGTGCAGCTTGATCTCGAGTCGCAGGTCGTTGAGCGAATCGGCGTTGCGCAGGGCATCCTCGTAGCTGATCATGCCGGCCTCGTAGAGGTCGAACAGCGCCTGGTCGAAGGTCTGCATGCCGAGCTCGCGCGACTTTTTCATGATTTCCTTGATGCCGGAGACGTCGCCCTTGAAGATCAAGTCGGAGATGAGCGGCGAGTTGAGCATGACCTCGACCGCCGGGACGCGGCCGCGGCCGTCGCGCCGTGCGATGAGCCGCTGCGCGACGAACGCGCGGATGTTGAGCGAAAGATCCATCAGCAATTGCTGGCGGCGCTCCTCGGGGAAGAAGTTGATGATGCGGTCGAGCGCCTGGTTGGTGCTGTTGGCGTGCAGCGTCGCCAGGCAGAGGTGGCCGGTCTCGGCGAAGGCAATCGCGTAGTCCATGGTGTCGCGGTCGCGGATTTCGCCGATCAGGATCACGTCCGGCGCCTGGCGCAGCGTGTTCTTCAGTGCGATGCCCCAGTTGTCGGTGTCCACGCCGACCTCGCGCTGGGTGATGATGCAGTTGCGGTGCTCGTGGACGAACTCGATCGGGTCCTCGATCGTGATAATGTGCCCGTAGCTGTTCTCGTTGCGGTAGCCCAGCAACGCCGCCATCGACGTCGACTTGCCGGCGCCGGTCGCCCCGATGAACAGCATGATGCCGCGCTTGCTCATGGTGACGTCCTTGAGCACCGGCGGAAGGCTCAATTCGTCGAAGGTCGGGATGTGCGTGTTGATCGTGCGCATCGCCATGCCGACGCGTCCCATCTGCACGAAGGCGTTGCAGCGGAAGCGGCCGATCCCGGGTGGGCTGATCGCGAAGTTGCATTCCTTGCTCGACTCGAACTCCGCGGCCTGCTTGTCGTTCATCACGCTGCGCACGATCTCGATGGTGTGCTGCGGCGTGAGCGGGGTCTTCGAGACCGGCGTGATCTTGCCGTCGATCTTGAGCGCGGGCGGGAAGCCCGCGGTGATGAACAAGTCGGAGCCGCCCTGCTTGACCAGCAGATCGAGCAGCTCGTGGGTGAACTTGGTGGCGGTTTCGCGTTCCATGCGAGCTCTCTCCCGGTGCAGGCGGTCAGCCGCCGAACAGGTCTTTGTTCACGGCACGCTGGCGAGCCTCAACCATCGACACCTGGTTGCGGCGCACCATTTCCACCAGGCATTGATCGAGCGTCTGCATGCCTGCGGCCTGGCTGGTCTGGATCGCAGAATACATCTGCGCGACCTTGTTCTCGCGGATGAGATTCCGGATCGCAGGGCTGCCGATCATGATCTCGTGCGCGGCGATCCGTCCCTGCTGGTCCTTGGTCTTGAGCAGCGTCTGCGAAATCGCGGCGACCAGCGATTCCGAAAGCATCGCCCGCACCATGTCCTTTTCCGCGGCCGGAAAGACGTCGATCACCCGGTCGATGGTCTTCGCCGCCGAGCTCGTATGCAGCGTGCCGAACACCAGGTGGCCCGTTTCGGCGGCGGTGAGCGCCAGCCGGATGGTTTCCAGGTCGCGCATTTCGCCGACCAGGATGTAGTCAGGATCCTCACGCAGGGCCGCGCGCAGGGCGTTGGCGAACGACAAGGTGTGCGGTCCGACTTCGCGCTGGTTGATCAGGCACTTCTTGGATTCGTGCAGGAACTCGATCGGGTCCTCGATGGTGAGGATGTGCCCGTATTCATTCTCGTTGACGTGATTGACCATCGCGGCCAACGTGGTCGACTTGCCGGACCCGGTCGGGCCAGTGACCAGGATCAGGCCGCGCGGCCGGTTGGTGAGGTCGGCAAACACACGCGGCGCGTTGAGCTCCTCGAGCGAGAGCACCTTCGAGGGAATGGTCCGGAATGCGACCGCGGCCCCGCGTTCCTGGTTGAACGCGTTGACGCGAAAGCGCGCGAGATTGGGAATGCCGAAGGAGAAGTCGCATTCGAGCATCTCCTCGTAAGTCTTGCGCTGCGCGTCGCTCATGATGTCGTACACCATGGCGTGCACGTCCTCGTGCTCCATAGGCGGCAGGTTGATCCGACGGATGTCCCCGTGCACGCGGATCATGGGCGGCAGCCCCGCGGACAAATGCAGGTCGGACGCCTTGTTCTTGACCGCGAAAGCGAGCAGCTCGGCAATGTCCATTTATAATCCCTGCGTCGGCGCGGGGGCAGCTTTAGGTAAGCTCGCGCCAATTAGGGCGCGGCAAGTTGTTGATTACATGTCCCGGCTGCCTATGCCGACGTCATCTGATTATGACCCTATACGAGAAGACGTGGCAAGCCGTGCGCGCTCGTGTCGATGCGGCGGCGCATCGCGCGGGCCGCGATCCTGCCAGCGTCACCCTCCTGCCGGTCAGCAAAGGTCAGCCAGCAATGGCCATCCGGGGGGCGTACCAGGTCGGCGCGCGCGCCTTTGGCGAGAACTATGTGCAGGAGGCGCTGGCCAAGATGGACACGCTCGCCGACCTCATCGGTATCGAGTGGCACCTGATCGGTCCGCTGCAGGGAAACAAGGCGCGCGCAGCGGCGTCGCGCTTTGGGTGGGTGCAAAGCGTCGACCGCGTTGCCATCGCGCAGCGGCTGTCCGAGGCGCGCCCAAACGGCAGCTCGGCGCTCAACGTGTGCATCCAGGTCAACATCAGCGGCGAGGAGCGCAAGCACGGCTGCATCCCCGACGCTGCGCTCGGGCTGGCCGACCAGGTGGCCACGCTGCCGCGGCTCGCGCTTCGTGGTTTCATGGGCATCGCGCAGGAAACCGGGGACGCGCAGCGTCAGCGTTCGCAGTTCGCAATGCTGCGTGCGCTGTACGAGCGGGCGCGCGGCGCGGGGTTCGATCTCGATACGCTGTCGATGGGCATGTCGGCCGATCTGGAGGCCGCGATCGCGGAAGGTGCGACGCTGGTGCGCGTCGGCAGCGCGCTGTTCGGTGCTCGTCCGCAGGCGGGTCGTGACCCGCGATTGAGCGATACTGGCGACCCCAGGATGGATCGGACGGACGCATGAACATCACTTTCATCGGCGGCGGCAACATGGCGCGCGCGCTCATCGGCGGCCTGATCGCGCGCGGCGACGCGTCGAAGTCCTTCGCGGTGATCGATGTCGAGCCCGAAGCACGCGCGACGATCTCGGCGCGTTTCGGCGTCGCGACCTTCATCCAGGTCGAGCCGGCCGCGATCGTGCATGCCGACCTGATCGTGATCGCGGTCAAGCCGCAGAGCGTCCGCCTGGTGGCGCGCGAGCTGGCGACGCTGCTCAAGCGCCAGGTCGTTCTAAGCATCGCGGCTGGTATTCGTCTCCCCGATCTTTCGCGCTGGCTGCTGGGTTATCGGCGCCTGGTGCGGGCGATGCCCAACACGCCGGCTCTGATCGGCGCCGGCATCTCAGGGCTCTACGCGCTTTCCGGCGTCGATGCCGAAGGGCGGGCCAAGGCGGCGGCGGTGCTCGAGGCGGTGGGCGCGACGCTGTGGTGCGAACGCGAGGAAGAGCTCGACGCAGTCACCGCGGTGTCGGGCAGCGGACCGGCCTACGTGTTCTATTTCATCGAGGCGCTGGAAACGGCGGCGCGCGAGCTCGGCTTCGACTCGGCCCAGGCGCACCGCCTTGCGATCGCCACGTTTTCGGGAGCGACTCGCCTTGCCGAGCAGAGCGATACCGACCTCGCCGTGTTGCGTGCGCAGGTCACCTCGCGCGGCGGGACCACCGAGCGCGCGGTGGCCGCGCTCGACGAAGCCAAGGTGATGGGCGCGATAGCGATCGCGGTCAAGGCGGCGGCTGCGCGCGCGCATGAGCTTGGCGACCGATTAGGAAGCGAATAGGCAAAATAAGCCATGCCCTGGACCGACGCCCTTCGCTTCCTGATCAATACCGCGTTCGGATTGGTCGTCTATACCGCGCTGCTGCGCTTCATCATGCAATGGCTGCGCGCGCCGTTTCGCAACCCACTCGGCCAGGCGACCATCGCACTCACCGACTGGGCGGTCAAGCCGATGCGCCGCGTCATCCCGGGCCGGGCGGGCTACGACTGGGCGTCGCTGCTGGTCGCGTGGATTGCGCAGGTGCTCTGGTTGCTGGCGCTCGCGTCGCTGGGCACTTCGGCCTGGACGCCCGCCTTCGCGGCGTTCATCGCCGTGCTCGCGCTGATCGAGCTGGTCAAGGCGGCGCTGTGGATCATGATCGGCGCCGTTTTCATCCAGGCGATCCTGTCATGGGTTGCGCCCGACGGTCCCCTCGCTGGCGTGCTCAACGCGTTGACTTTTCGCGTGCTCGCGCCGATCCGACGCATCGTGCCACCGATCGGCGGCACGCTCGATCTGTCGCCACTGGTGGCCATCGTCATCGGGCAGCTGATCCTTATGCTGCCGGTGGCGTGGGTCGAACGCACGATCTCGACGCTGTTCTAAGCTCCCGGACGCGGCGTCACCGGCGCGCCAGCGCGTTGGCGAGCCGCACATAGTCGCCCACGGAGAGCGTCTCGCCGCGCACGCCCGGATCGATGCCCACGCGCACGAACTCCTCCGGCGTCACCAGTGCCCTGAGCGCGTTGCGCAGCGTCTTGCGGCGCTGGCCGAAGGCGGCGCTCACCAGATTCGCGAACAGCGCCTCATCGTCGATGTGCGGACGCGCGGCGCGCAACGGCACCAGCCGCGCCACTGCCGATTCGACCTTGGGTGCGGGGCGAAACGCCCCCGCCGGCACGACCAGCAGTCGATGAATCGCGAAGCGCGCCTGCAGCATCACCGACAGTCGCCCGTACTCCGCGGTCGCCGGCTGCGCCACCATTCGCTGCACGACTTCGCGCTGCAGCATCACCGTGATGTCGCGAACCGTCGCATCGAAAGCAGCGAGGTGGAAGAGCAGCGGCGAGCTGATGTTGTAAGGAAGGTTTCCGACCACGCGCAAATGGGGACCCAGCGTGGAGAAATCGAAGTCGAGCGCGTCGGCGATGTAAAGCTTCAGTGCCTCGATCCCGTGCTCGGCGCTCATTTTCGCCGCCAGGTCGCGGTCGATTTCGATCGCGGCCAGGTGTCCGCAGGCGGCGATCAGCGCGCCGGTGAGCGCGCCCAGACCCGGTCCGATCTCGACGATGTTTTCGCCGCGCCGCGGCGCGATCGCGGCAAGGATCGATGCAATGTAGTGCGCATCGACCAGGAAATTCTGGCCGAAGCGCTTGCGGGCGACGTGTCCTTGCATGTTCGGGTGCGACGCGCGCCAGTCGTACGCGCCGCGCGCTCCGTCAATGTGTCAGCGCCTGCGAGCTCGGCGGCGCAGCCGGCGCGCTGCGCGCGAGCTCGATCGCGAGCTCGACGGCGGCGAACAGGCTTCTCGGATCGGCCGAACGCGCGCGTTGCGGGTCGGCGGCGAGATCGAGCGCGGTACCATGGTCGACCGAGGTCCGGACGATGGGCAATCCCAGCGTGATGTTGACGCCCATGCCGAAGCTGGCCTGCTTGAGCGGAGGAAGTCCCTGGTCGTGATACATCGCCACGATGCAGTCGAACGCGCGGGCATGATGCGGGACGAAGATCGTGTCCGCGGGCAGCGGTCCGCTCACCTCGGCACCGCCCGCGCGGAAGGCCTCGATCGCGGGCGCGATCACGTCTATCTCTTCTCGTCCGAGATAGCCGCTTTCGCCGGCGTGCGGGTTGAGCCCGCACACCGCGATGCGCGGCCGCGCTATGCCGAAGCGCGCGCGCAGGTCGCGCTCGATCACGTGCAGCGTTGCGAGTAGCCCCTCGAAGGTCACCGCCGATGGCACCGCGGAGAGCGCCAGGTGCGTCGTCGCCAGCGCGACGCGCATCCAGCCATCGGCGGTGCGCCCGGCGAGCATCATCACCACATGCTCGGCGTGCGTGCGCGCGGCGAGGTACTCGGTGTGCCCGGTGAAGCCGATGCCGGCATCGTTGATGATGCTTTTCTGCACCGGCGCGGTCACCATCGCGGCAAACTCGCCGGACATGCAGCCGTCGATCGCGCGGTCGAGCATGGCGATCACCGCGCGCGCGTTGCCCGCATCGAGGCGCCCACCCACCGCTGGAACGGCGAGCGGGACGTGCGCGACTTCGGTCGTCACGTCATCGAGCGCGCGTGTGGGCACGTAAGGAACCAGCCGCACGCCCACGCCGAGCTTTCGCGCGCGCTCGCGCAGCCATTCCAGATCGCCCACCAGCACGATGCGCGCAGGCCAGCGACGCTCGGCGACGCGCACGCACAAGTCCGGGCCGATGCCCGCGGGCTCACCCGCGGTGACCGCGATGACCGGCGGTGAACTCATGACGCGCGGCGCTGCACGCTCACACCGACGCCATCGCCGAACACTTCGACCGCGACGCCGGCGTTCGCGTCGACCTGGGCGTGCTCGCCGGCGGAGATGCTCGCCTGCGAAAATCCAGTCAGCGCCTTGGTTGGCTTGCCGAACACGTAGATCGTGTCGAGGGGACGGGCGAGATCGATCTCGGCAGTGCTCTGCACGACCGGGCCCAGCGGTAGCGCGTGGCCCTCACGCCCGAATACCGGAAAGCGCTCCAGCGTCGCGCGATAACGGATGACCTGACGGCCCGCGATGCGCTGGCGCGTCGTCAGGTCGTACCATGCGCCCGGCGGCAACGCGACCTCGACTTCACCGCCGGCACTGATGATCGGCGCGACCAGCAACGCGTCGCCGCACATGAACTGCGTTTCGTACCCGCGGGTAAGCGCAGTTGCGGGAAACGCGAGCGGCATCGCGCGCATCACCGGCATGCCACTCGCCACCGACTGCGCGATGACGCTTTGCAGATAGGGAAGCAAGCGGTAACGAAAACCTATCCATTCGCGCGCTATGTTCTCGGCTTCCTCACCGAATGCCCACGGCTCGCGTGCGCCGATGCCGTGCACGCGCATGTGCGATGAGAACACGCTCATCTGCAGCCAGCGCACGTAGAGCTCCGGCGAAGGTTGCGTCGAGCCATAGAAGCCGCCGATGTCGCTGGCATGAAAAGGCACGCCGCTCATGCCCCATGAAAGCGCACCGCGGATGCTGGCGGCGAGGCCTTCCCAATCCGACTGCGGATCGCCTCCCCACTGGATCGGATAGCGCTGGCTGCCGGTCCATCCGGAGCGACCCCAAACCATCGGCGGCGAGTCCTTGCCACCGAACTTGCGCGTGGCCTCGAACACGCAGCGGTTGTACAGCAGCGGGTAGACGTTGTGCAGCCTTCGGCCGCGATCGCCGTTGGCGGCGACGGCGTCGTTGGGAACGTGCTCGCCGAAATCGCTCTTGATGACATCGACGCCGGCTTTGAACAGCGCCTCGTGCGCGTCGCGCCACCACGCGAACGCCGAAGCATTGGTGAAATCGACGATGCCCGATTCGGGCAGCGGTGTGAGCACATGTCCGAACGGAGACGTTCCGGGCGAGGTATCCCACGCGAACACGTACGGATCGCCCGTCTCGCGCGTTAGCAGATAGCGTTTCGACGCAAGCTCATCGAACAGCGGCGAATGAATCGACACGTACGGGTATTCCCACACGCACACGCGCAGCCCGTGCGCCTTGATACGTGCCAGCGATGCCGCCGGGTTCGGATAGCGCTGCGCATCCCATTTGAAGTCGAACCGCGTCTGCACATCCCACGCGGCGCGCCCGTCGAGCGTGATCACGTCGCAGGGAATCTTGCGCTGGCGAAGCTTGGCGGCGACGGCGAGCGCTTCGTCGGGCGTGCTGTAGTAAGCCTTGGACACCCACAGCCCCAGCCCCCACAGGGGAATCTCCGGCGAGCGGCCGGTGAGCTGCGTGTAGCGTTCGATTATCTGCGCCGGATCGCGTCCGCCGATGAGAAACAGGTCGAGCGCCTCGTCGTCGACGACCACGCCGTACGAGCGGTGCGACCAATCAGGATAACCGACGCCGTGCACCACGTGCGCGGGCGTGTTGACGAAAATCCCCCATGCGCTCTTGGCGCCGGCCGAGCTCCAGCAAAATGGCGCATTCTTGTACGACAGCCCGGTGTTCACGCCGAGCGCATCCTCGACCTGTGAATGAACGATCTGGCCGCGCTTGTTGAGCGGACCGAATTTCTCGCCGAGCCCGTAGACGGGCTCGGCGGACGCCAACGCGAACGCGGCGATCCATTGCGCGCCGCTGCGCGTGCGCCCGATCGCGGGCAGACGCGTGAAGCCGCGAAAGTGCTGGTCGGTGATCGTGGTAAGCACCGACGCGCCGTCGAGCAGGAGGCGCATCGACAAGGGCGCGCCGGTCAGCTCGAGCGTGGTATCGCCCGCGGTGAAGGTCCATACGCCGGGCGATGCCTGAGCGACGTCGCAACGCTGTCCGCGCGCCAGCACGAGCCCGTAGTCAGGACGGGTATTCGGGCCGACGCGCACGCGCAGCACGCCTGGACCGTGACACCCGACTTCTAGAATGTCGCCGGTCGACGTCGCGAACGAGGCGCCCGAGCTCGATTGGCCCATGCTCCCGATCGCATCGAGCCTGAGGAAGGCAGCGTTGTCGAATTGCACGGGGTCGAGATCGCTGGGGCTCAGCCCGCGAACTTGGGTTCGACCTGGCCGGGAACATCCACGCGCATCGCGAACAGCCCACCCGACTGCGGCAAGCGCGCAAGCTCGGCCTCGTCGCGCTGCTGACGCGCGCTGGTGACGTACAAGGTCTGCAGGTCGGAGCCGCCGAATGCGCACATGGTCGGGCACATCGACGGCAACGGATATTCCGCGAGCAACTCCGCGCGAGGCGAAAGGCGCACCACCTTGCCGCCACGGTAGAACGCGCTCCAATAGCACCCTTCGCGATCGACCGCCGCGCCGTCGGGACGGTCGGTGGCGCCCGCGAACTGCGCGAACACGCGCTTATCGGAGATCGCGCCCGACGCTGGGTCGAGCGCATACGACCACACGGTTTGGACTACGGTGTCGGCGTGGTACATTGTGCGTCCGTCGGGTGTGAACGCGAGGCCGTTCGATATGGTGATGTCCTCGACCATCGTCGCGAGCTTCAGATCGGGATCGAGGCGATAGAGCTTGCCGCTGGCCGCGTCGCGTTTCTCGTTCATCGACCCCACCCAGAATCGCCCCTGTGCGTCGGCGCGGCCGTCGTTGAACCGGTGATGCGTCGGATCGTAGGGCGCGTCGATCACCTTGCGCTCGAGCTTGCCGGCGCGATCGGCAAACCAGATCGCGCTGCGCAGCGCCACGACGAATCCGCCGCGCATGCGCAGCGCGAACGATCCGATCGACTCCGGCATTGTCCACGCGGTGTTGATGCCGCTGGCGGGGTCGAAGCGATTGAGCGCAGGAGCGTTGATGTCGACCCAGTAGAGCACCTGCTCGGCGACCGACCAGACGGGACATTCACCCAGGCTGGCCTTGATGTCGAGCACGCACGCGAGCGCCGAGGTCATCGATGGTTGTGGTGCAAGGAAAGCCGCATCGTACAAGAAAAGGACTCGCCGGGCGCGAGCGTTCGCGTGCCGGTGCCCGCGATACCACGCGACGCGCGGTTGAAGGCATCGGTCATGTGGGTAACGGGTTCGATGGCAAGGAAATCGCGTCCGGGCGGCACGTAGACGACAAGATCCTCGCACTCGGTGCTCGCGCTGATCTCCGCCGCTGCGCCGCGCGCCGGCCAGTGCACGCGTGCTGGCGACCGCCAGCCGGTGAAGCAGTTGTCGATCGCGACATCGCCCAGCGCTCGCCGCTGGGCGAAATCCCACTCGGACGGAACGATGCTGTGCTCGATCGGCAGCAGCGCGCGGTCGGTGTACCAGACGCCCTGCGCCCGGAATTCGAGCTCGGTGCCGGGCGGTCGCGGAAAAAACGGATGCCAGCCGAGTCCGGCGGGTGCTGCGCGCTCAGCGTCGTTGCGCATTTGAAGATGCAGCGAGACACCTTCAGCGTCGAGCATGAATCGTTGCTGCGCGCGATAGGCGAAGGGCCACTCCTCGCTCCGGCCGGAAGCAGGCGCGTGCACGAGCTCGAGCAACGCGCCGCGCTCGTCGCGCTCGACCACCTGCCACGCACGCTGCCAGGCATTGCCGTGGATGGCATTTGGGTCCGTATTCATGTAGCGGCGCAACGCGAACGAACCGCCGCCCCAATGCAGCGTCGCTCCCGCGATGCGATTGGAGAAGGGCAGCAGCGGATAGCACGCAAACTCGCGTACGCTACCCGCCGCGAGCGCGTGCGCCGACGTCGGACGCAGCACCGGGGTGCCGTCGTGCTCGTAATGCGCGATCGATCCGCCAACCTCCGGGGCGATCACCAGCCGCGCCGCGCCGGCGCGAAGCTCGAAGGCGCCGCTCAATACGCGGCTTGCGACTTCGTCGGTGGCGCCGGCGCGGAACCGCGCATCTTGGCAAGGTACTCGGTGCCACGCGTCACGACATATGCGAGGTCCGATCCCACCGCGACCCAGGAGAATCCATAGTCGACGAAGCGCCCGGCCATCTCGGGGTTCGCTCCGACGATGCCGCACGGCTTGCCGATGCGCCGGCACAGCTGCGCGCCCGCCTTCAGCTTGTCCTGAACGGCGGCGTTGCCCATGTCGCCCAGGAATCCCATCGACGCAGAGAGATCCGCCGGGCCGATGAATATCGAATCGACGCCGGGCACCGCCGCGATCGCCTCAAGCTGGTCGAATGCTGACGGCGTCTCAATCTGCACGATTACGCAGATCTCCTCGTTGGCACGCTGCAGGTAGTTGGGGATCGTCCCGTAGCGGCTGCCGCGATGCGTGCCGGCGACGCCGCGCACGCCCTGCGGCGGGTAGCGCGTCGATGCGACTGCGCGACGCGCCTCGTCGGGCGTTTGCACGAACGGGAACAGCAGCGACTGCGCGCCAGCGTCCATCGCGCGCTTGACCATCACCATGTCGTTCCACGGCGGGCGCACCACCGCCTGCGCGGGCGTGCCGGCGATGGTTTGCAGGATGCCGATCATCTGCGGCGTATCGATCGGCGTGTGCTCCATGTCGACGACGAGAAAATCGAAACCCACGCAACCGAGCGCTTCCGCGGTGCTTGGAGCGGCGCACATCAGCCATGCGCCGAACGGCGTGACACCGGAAGCGATGGCACGCTTGAACTGGTTGACCGGAAGATCCACGTGAGAGGCCCGACAAGGGGAACCGCGAAGCGGCGGGTAACCATTGTAGCCGCCGATTGCCGCCCGATCATCTATCGGCTATATATGCGCGACCCGGCCGCGCCGCCCGCTCACGACTTGCGACGCGGATCCGCGCTGTTGTCGAGGACAAGTCGCATGCCCAACGAGTCGACGGTTTCGTATCCCAGCCTCGCCGGCCGGACGGTGTTCGTCTCCGGCGGCGGCTCGGGCATCGGCGCAGCGATGGTGTCGCGGTTCGCGTCGCAGCGATGCAAGGTCGCGTTTTGTGACATCGACGACGAAGCGTCCAAGGCCTTGGTCGAACGCCTGGCTGCAGCGCAGGTTACCTATTACCACTGCGACCTTCGCGACATCGCCGCGTTGCGCGCCACGCTGGTCGCGTCGGCGGCGGCGCTGGGTCCGGCCGACGTCCTGGTCAACAACGCCGCGCGCGACGACCGGCATGCTATCGAGGACGTCACGCCGGAATACTGGGACGAGCGGCTCGCGGTGAATCTGCGCCATCAGTTCTTCGCTGCGCAAGCGGTCATTCCGGCGATGATCGAGCGTGGTGGTGGGTCGATCATCAACATGGGGTCGATCTCGTGGATGCGCGCGACGCCAGGCATGGTCGCGTACACGACCGCCAAGGCCGCGATCAACGGTCTCACGCGCACGCTCGCGCGCGAGGTCGGCATCCATGGCATCCGGGTGAACTCGCTCGTTCCCGGTGCTATTCTCACCGAGCGGCAGTTGAAGCTCTGGGTCACGCCGGAGTTCGATCGCGGCGTTCTCGCGGGCCAGTGCTTGAAGTTCCGCCTCAACGAAGATGACGTAGCGCGCACGGCGCTGTTCCTGGCGTCCGATGAAGCGCGCGGCATCACCGGTCACAACCTGATCGTCGACGCCGGACTGTCGCAGACCAGCGCCGACTAGCGGTGGGCTGTGACGGCTGGATCGGTAGTAAGTATCGCGCCGCGATCGGCGGGCGCAGCGAGGCGCGAGGAGGAGGCATAGTCCGCGCTATGGCGACGACGAACAACGACGCTGTGCCCGCCGAGGGCAAGCGAGACGCGACCGATTCGGCCGTTACAGCCCGCTGGATCACGCTGGAGAAGGCATGTCCGAGGTGATGCTCAGGAAGGTCATGAAGGCCTACGGCGCCAACGAGGTCATCCATGGCATCGACCTCGAGGTCCGCTCCGGCGAATTCGTGGTGTTCGTCGGGCCGTCGGGCTGCGGCAAGAGCACGCTATTGCGCATGATCGCCGGGCTGGAGAGCATTACCGCAGGGCAGGTGGTCATCGGTGGCACCGTCGTCAACGACCTGCCGCCGCGCGCGCGCGACATCGCGATGGTGTTCCAGGACTACGCGTTGTATCCGCACAAGTCGGTGTTCGAGAACATGGCCTTCGGGCTGCGCCTGCGCAGGCTTCCCGATCACGAAGTCCAGCAGCGCGTGCGTGAAGCCGCCGCGATCCTGCAGATCGAGCACCTGTTCGAGCGCAAGCCGCGAGAGCTCTCCGGCGGCCAGCGCCAGCGCGTGGCGATGGGGCGTGCCATCGTGCGCAAGCCGAAAGCGTTCCTGTTCGACGAGCCGCTGTCCAACCTCGATGCGCTGCTGCGCAGCGAGATGCGCGTCGAGATCAAGAAACTGCACCAGCGCCTCGGCAATACGATCGTCTATGTGACGCACGACCAAGTCGAGGCGATGACGCTCGCCGACCGCATCGTCGTGCTGCAGTCGGGGAACCTGGTTCAGTACGACACGCCCGACGGCGTGTACAACCGTCCGGCGGCGAAGTTCGTTGCCGGTTTCACCGGCTCGCCGCCGATGAACTTCCTGCCCTGCCGCGTGGGGGAGGGCGGCCGCGTGCTCCACCTGCCGGGTGGCGTCGATCTTCCGGTCCCGGCCGCACGGGTCGCCGAATGCGTGCGCCACATCGGCCGCGCGCTCACCTTCGGGATTCGTCCGGAGCACGTCGGCGTCGGCGCGTCCGGCGGCGCATCGGCCGCGGTGAGCGCGCAAGTGCTGCTGGTCGAGCCGCTCGGCTCGGACACGCTGGGACTGGTCAAGCTGGGCAATGGCGCCGATGCTGGCGAGATCACCGGCCGCTTTGCACCCGAAGCGGGCCTCAAGGTGAACCAGGCGATGATGGTTACACTACAACTCACCCGCTTTCACCTGTTCGATCCCGACACCGGGCGCGCGATTCGCGGCGCGGATTGGTGATTGGGGCACATGTTGTGTTCACGAAGGAGGATGCAATGAGAGTCAGCATTCGAGTGGTGGCCGCAATCGTAAGCCTCGGGGTCGCGATGAGCGCTGCCGCCGATACGACGCTGCGCATATTCACCGGCGGCCAGCAGCGCCCGGACGTGATGCGCAAGATCGCCGATGAGTACCAGAAGAAGAATCCCGGAGTGAAGATCGAGGTGGAAGTTGGCGGAGCGACCTCGGAAGTGCAGCAGCAATATCTGTCGACGGTACTCTCATCGAAGGATTCGGTCCTCGACGTGATCCTGATCGACGTCATTCGTCCCGCGCAGTGGGCCGCGCAGGGGTGGGCCGAGCCGCTCGACGCTTATCTGGGCGCCGACAAGCAGAAAATACTCTCGCAGTACCTGAAGGCTTACGTCGACGCCGACCAGGTCAACGGCAAGCTGATCGCCTTGCCGTACTTCGCGGATTCGCAGTTCCTGTATTACCGCAAGGATCTGCTCGAGAAGTACAAGCGTCCGGTGCCGAAGACCTGGGACGAGATGATGGACACCGCCAAGATCATCATGGACGCCGAGAAGAATTCCAATCTTCAGGGTTTCACCACCGCGGGGTCGCCGATCGAGGGCACGGTATGCACGTACCTCGTGCCTCTGTGGGGCGCCGGTGGCGAGCTCACCAAGGACGGCAAGCTCAACCTCGACGCGGCGTCATCGCGCGAGCCGTTCCAGCTCTATGGGCGGATGAAGCAGTCGGGCGTGCTGCCCAAGAACATCGCCGAGATCCCGACCGATCGCATCCGCATCGACATGCAGGCCGGCAACCTCATATTCGGGATGACGTGGAGCTACGCGTGGAACCGGCTGGAGAACGACCCGGACAGCAAGGTCAAGGGGAAGATCGGCGTCACCATGCTGCCGCACGATCCGGGCGGCAAGAGCGCGACCTGCATCGGAGGCTGGCAGCTCGCGGTGTCGGCGTTCTCCAAGAACAAAGCCGAAGCGGTGAAGTTCGCGCGCTGGCTGTCGACCCCGGAGGTATCGAAGATGCAGGCGATCATGGCCTCGCACATGCCGGTATTTCCCAGCGTGTTCAAGGACCCGGAAGTGCTCAAGGCCAACCCCTGGTTCGCCGACGCGCTGCCGGTGGTCGAGGGCGCGAAAGCACGTCCGGTCTCGGCGCAGTATCCGCAGGTTTCCGACGTGATCCGCAGCAATATGAACGCGTATCTCGCGGGCACCAAGACGACCGACGTCGCGCTGGGTGACATGAAGTCGAGGCTCACGCCGTTGTTCAAATAGGTCTCGATCGGAAGGTGAGCCTACGATGAGCACGGACGCGCCGAAGCCGCGCGACCTCTCCGAGCGCGCCCTCGGCATGCTGCTGTTGCTGCCGGCGGCATTGCTGCTGCTGCTCATCGTCGTCTATCCGATCGCGACGCTGTTCTGGAACAGCCTGCACAGCGTCGATCAGGCGAACCCGCAGGCGGGCGAGCTGTTCGTCGGGATCGACAACTACACACGTGCGTTCGCCGATGACCGCTTCTGGGCATCGACGCTGCACACGGTGCTCTACATCGCCGTCACGGTGCCAGGGTCGCTGCTGATCGGGCTGGGACTCGCGCTGCTCGCCAACAAGCCCTTCCGCGTGAAGTGGCCGGTGCGGCTCGGATTGCTGCTTCCATGGGCGTTGCCGCTGGTGTTCGCCGGACTCATCTTCCGCTGGTTCTTCGAGTACAAGACCGGTGTGGTCAACGACTGGCTGGTCGCGCTGGGCATGGAGCCGCCGCAGTGGCTGTCGGATCCGACGCTCGCCTTCTCGGCAATCTGCATCG
>DASXBS010000158.1:0-4962 GCA_036491555.1 Casimicrobiaceae bacterium | reverse complement strand
CGCTACTGCGGCGCACACATCACGACGAGATCGGGGCCGTCGCCGTCATCGTCACGACATGAGCGTGGTCAATGTCGACGCACGGCTCATGAAGAACGGCAGCGCATCGCTCTCGCGCGTCGACGAGCGGCTCGTCGAGATGCAGAACGGATGATCTGCTGCACGCTCCGAGAGGACCTGCTCGTCGAGTTATCGAAGCTCGCCCGTGAGGACCGCGATTACTTGCTCGTGGAGTCGAGGGGTAACTCGGAGCCCCTGCCAGCCGCGGAGCCTCGCCGGGGCCGACGGACGGCTCTCACCTTCCCACTGCTTCCGCCTCCGCAGAAGAACTGATCGCCGCCATCGGACTCGAGCCCCGACACGAACACTCCGGGCGGCATCTCGAGCCTCTCCAACACCTCTCCCGTTCGAGGATCGACTCGCCTTACATCGCTCTGGTCACCTTCCCAGGTGCCGTGCCAGAGCTCTCCGTCGACCCAGGTGACGCCGGTGACGAAGCGGTTGGACTCAATGGTGCGAAGAATTGCTCCTGTCTCAGGATCGACTTGATGGATCTTTCGGTCCCGATACTGTCCGACCCACAACGACCCTTCCGCCCACGCGAGCCCCGAGTCGCCGCCGCCGCCGGGTGCCGGGATCGTGGCGAGCACGCGGCCGGTCTTCGGATCGATCTTCTGGATGCGATCTTCAGCGATCTGAAACAGATGCTCGCCGTCGAAGGCCGTTCCCGCGTGCGCCGCGACCTCGATCGAGCGCACCGTCTTCCCGCTCGCCGGATCGAAGGCGGCCATCTTGTCTCCGGCACCGAACCAGACGCGCTGACCGTCGTAAGTCACTCCGGCCACCTTGTCGACACCCGCGAAGGGTCCGTACTCGCGAACGATTTCGGCCGCCGATCGTTTCATATTTTCATCCTAGTTGCTCCAGCGCGCTGTGCACGACCCGCGACGCATGAAACCGTACAAGGGCGTGCGGTACTCCTCACCCCATCCCTCTCCCGGCGAGCAGGGAAAGGTGCCCGACAGGGCGGGTGAGGGGAGAACCGTTTGATCTTAGTCGATCGGCAGCGGAGCGGGGAGTAACAAGGTTGTCGGGAATCCCGGTACGGGCGGGGTCAGCCAGCGACGCGCTCGCCCGCGACCGAACGACTGCACCTTTTCTGCTTCCGCCAGCGAGTCGAGCGCGCGCTGCACGGTGCGCTGGCTCGCTCCGAGCGCAAGCGCCAGCGCCGAGCTCGACCACGACTCGCCGTCGGCGAGGAAGGCGAGCACGGCCGCATGCTCATCTTCGACGGGCGAGGCCAGTACGGCGACCTCGCGCGCGCGGCGCGGCAGCAGCGCAAAACCTCGTCTGGTCGCGCTCACGTCGGCGAGCGTGCGCAGCATCGTGCGCAGCCGCCCGACTTCGACCCGCAATCGCGCGCGATACGATTCATCGACACGCTTCGCCCGGAATGCGCGCGCGACCAGCGTATCCCTTGCGACATCTCCCGGCCACGCTTCGGCCAGCGCGCGAACGAGCGTGAGCAAAACCGGACGCGTCGCGAGCGAGATCAGCTTGCCATCGTGACACGCGACGCGGCGGCAGGCGTCCACGACGAACGCCTCCGACGCCAGTAACGCTTCGACCTCATCGAGCGCCAGGAGCCGTTCTTCGCCGCGCGCGATGAGGCGCGCCGCCGGCGCGTTCAGGACCAGCGCTGTGCTCTCGACCTCCGCCGTCAGGGCAGGGATGCCGGCATGACGCGCGGCGTCCGCAGCGCGAGCGAGGGCGGCGCGCGCCGCCCTCGCGTGGAGGCGGCGCATGGCGATCCCCGCGACGACGAGCTCGTGCGCGGTCCTCGCCGCGGGCGGAAAAGGCGCGGGGTCCAGCGCGGCGAGCATTCGCTCGGCCTCGTCGATGCGCCCGATGAGGAGCAGGCGCCGAGTCTCGAGATAGCGCGCATGCGCGGCGTTGGCCAGGTCACCGTGGTGCTCGAGCGTCGCCCGCGCTGCGTCGAGCACCTTGGCGGGCCAGCCCAGGTCGCGCGAGGCGAGCGCGACCTCGACCTCGGCGACAACGCAGCGCGCGCGGGCCACGGCCTCTCTCGGACCGAAGGCGCGCGCGGCGCTGCGCAGAAGCGCTTTCGCGCGAGCGAGATCGCCGAGCTGCGCCATCGCGATGCCGCGGAGCGCTAGCGCAGGCGCATCGTCGCGAAGCGCGACGCGCTTCAATGCGCCGAGGGGATCACCCGCTGCGAGCGCGCGTGCCGCAGCCGTGATCAGCGAATCCATTCAGTCTCCGAATCCCGCCACACTTGTAACTCCCATCGTCTCGACATCCTGGGCTAAGTTTATCGCGTGCCCGGCAACCACCGGATCGTAACCACCAAAGGAGTACCGCAATGACCAAGCACAGCACCGGAACACGCAAGGAATGGCTCGCAGCGCGGGTCGACCTGCTCAAGGCGGAGAAGGAGCACACGCGGCTCGGCGACGGGCTGGCGCAGCGGCGGCAGGCGCTGCCGTGGGTTCGCATCGAGAAGGACTATCGATTCGAGACCGACGAGGGGCGCGCCTCGCTGGCGGCCCTCTTCCGCGGGCGCTCGCAGCTCCTCGTCTACCACTTCATGTTCGGGCCCGACTACACGGCGGGCTGCGCAACCTGCTCGACGATCGCCGACGGGTTCGACGGCTTCGCCATTCACCTGGCGCACCACGACGTCACGCTCTCTGCGGTATCGCGAGCGCCGCTCGCGAAGCTGCAGGCCTACAAGAAGCGGATGGGCTGGACGTTTCCGTGGGCGTCTTCGTTCGGAACCGAGTTCAACCCCGACTTCAGCGTCTCGTTCACCGAGGAGCAACAGCGCAAGGGAACCATCGAATACAACTACGAGCGCGGCGGCCACGCGATGGACGAGTCAGCAGCGGTGCCCCAGGTTGTCGCCAGGAACGCCGCCATGGCCGGAACCGACGCCGCCACATACACGCGCGAGAGGCCGGGCATGAGCGCGTTCGTGCTCGAGGATGGCATCGTCTACCACACCTACTCCACCTATGCGCGCGGCCTGGACGGCCTCTGGGGCATGTACCAGTGGCTCGACCGCGCGCCCAGGGGGCGCAACGAGACGGACATGTGGTGGTCGCGTCACGACGAATACGCCAAGCGTTAAGCGACAGCTTGATTATCGTAGCGCAAGCACGAAGACGGGAGATCTCGCGACGCATGGCTCCGGAGCGTGCGTCCGAGCTCGCCTTCTTCGGCGTCTCGGCACTCGTCTTCGCCGCCGGCGCGGCGGTGACGATCGCTTGGTGCGCGTGCATGTCGGCGATGGGCGGGATGCCGATGCCCGGCGGGTGGACGATGTCGATGGCATGGATGCGGATGCCAGGGCAGACGTGGCCCGGCGCCGCGGCGTCGTTCCTCGGCATGTGGATTGTGATGATGGTCGCGATGATGCTGCCGTCGCTGATGCCGATGCTATGGCGCTACAGGCAGGTCGTCGGCAGGACGGGCGACGCACGCCTCGGTTGTCTGACCGCGCTCGTGGGCGCAGGTTACTTCTTCGTGTGGGCCGTGTTCGGGATGGGCGCGTTTCCGCTGGGCGTCGCGCTGGCGGCGATCGAGATGCGGCAGCCGGCGCTGGCGCGCGCCGCTCCGTTTGCGGTCATTGCGGTCGTCCTGATCGCCGGCGCGCTCCAGTTCACGGCGTGGAAGGCACATCACCTTGCGTGCTGTCGAGCCGCACCGGAGCGCGGCCGTCTGTTGCCGGCGGACGCCGGCACGGCCTGGCGACACGGATTGCGCCTCGGCGTCCACTGCAGCTACTGCTGTGCCGGGCTGATGGCGGTCCTCCTAGTCATCGGGGTTATGGACCTTCGCGCGATGGCTGTCGTGGCGGCAGCCATTACCGTAGAACGTCTCGCACCGGGCGGTGAGCGCGTCGCGCGAGCCATCGGGGCCGTCGTCGTCGCGGCAGGGTTGTTTCTGATCGCGCTAGCAGCCGGGCTCGGATGACGCACCCGCATCATGCACCTGAGCTTCGCCCACCATGCGTGCCTGGAACGTTAGCGAGGCCCGCCGGTTGGGTCGCGCCAATCTTCGATATCGCGTCCAACAAGCCTTGCGTTCTGCGTCGAAGATGGTTTTAGTCGCCCTGCGAATTTGCTACACAGTTTTCCGGCTCGCTTTTAATGCGGCTAGCTAAGCTAGGAATCTTCAACACCGCCCGAGGGCCCGCGAACCAGGCCATCACTGAAGGGAGGTCATCGGGATGACGGAAGACGCCGAGCGTCCGCTATCTGGTTGAATTGCAGGTTGTGGCGACCGACGGTTTATGGCCCGACTGCGCTAGTTCACCGGCTGCGTGCCAATGACTGCTCGCTCGCCGAGACTCGACGTTTGCTGCGACGTTACTTAGGCCGGCTCGGGACCCAAACCAGTCGGTCGGTCCAATCCGAAGCGGTCGCCCATTGACGGGCCCGTGTCAAGGGGCAATAGAATTTTTTCGCAACCCATTGAGTGTCGCGTCTAGTCGAAAGCTCAAATCCTGGCCACCCGTCTTCCTGCAGACTCTAACCGCACCCGTTTTCTCGCTCTGCTGGCTGCGAACCGAATCGCGCCAGTCACCCATCAGGTTCAAGCATGTCGCGATGTGCTGCGACCGCCCTGGCGGCGTTGGCCGCCCCAGAGAAACGTTGGTACCAAGCCGTGTCCAAGGGGTTGGTCACATTCGTATGGCTGTCGCGTTGACGACGCCAGTCCGCTACTGGCTCAGGGCTTGGGCGATTCAGTCATCTGCACTCCATCGGGTGGCACAAAGACGGCGTCCAATCATTCGCATGGTTTTTCACCAGACCGCTTCCTGGCTCACCGCCTTTGGCCATACGGTTACACAAAGCAGCGCTGCACATCGAAGGGTTTCTGCTCGCGCAACATGTGGTAGCACGCCCGCGCGAGTTTATGCGCGATCGCCTTGATCGC
>DASXBS010000157.1:0-21694 GCA_036491555.1 Casimicrobiaceae bacterium | reverse complement strand
TCTCTCTCCGCCACTTCCAGCCTGTAAGGTCTCAAGACGCAGGTAACACACTAGCGGCAGTGTTTGCCAAGAGCCGCTCGTAAGGGGTCTGCCCATCGAGGGCTCCGTGCGGTCGATGGTAATTGTAGTAGTCGTCCCACTCGCGAAGCTTGTCATCGAACAGGTGGATATCGTCGGCAATGCCGTCTTTCTCCAGGAGCTGATAAAACTCCTGTTCATCGACGCGGTGTGACCGTTCCGAAATGACGGCAGGTCTGGGCCACGTTCCGGGGCGGCAGCGCTAGCCTCGCGCAGTACTTTCAGCCGCCAAGCTAGTACTCGGTTCTGTTCGGTCTTAGTCATGGGCTCCTCTAACTCCCGGGTTGAGAAGTGAGCCAGAATGCCATCTTAGTCTTGGGACTTCACAAGAATTGCAAGGGCCCCGCGCGGGCCCTTCACGTTGGCCACCGCCAACGTAGCCAGCTAGCGATCGGTCCGGACGATCAAACCGTATTCCTCCGCGATCCGGATCAGCTGCACCGAATTGTCGGCGCCGAGCTTTTGCCGAATGCTCGACTGATAATTGGCGACGGTCTTGTACGTGAGGCTCAACTTTTCGGCGATCTCGCGTACGGTGTGACCCAGCGCAAGCAGGCGCAGCACCTCGAATTCGCGATCCGAAATTACCTTCAGCGCGTCCTCGGCGTCGAGAACATTGCGCAAGGCAACCGTCTGCGCCACGTCGGGGCTGAGGAAGATGCTGCCTGCCGCGACGGCGCGAACCGCGTTGACCAGAACTTCAGGCGCACTGGCTTTGGTCACGTAGCCGCGGGCCCCGGCGCGAAACGCGCGCGTCGGGAATATGGGCTCGTCGTGAATGCTGAATACGAGCACACGCGCCTGCGGCTCGCGCATCAGCAGCCGGCGCATTGCCTCGATGCCGCTCACATCGGGCAGTGATATATCCATCACGACGACGTGGGGCCGGCACTGCGAGAAGACCTGGTACGCCTCTGCCGCCGAGGCGGCTTCCCCGACCACGACGATGCCGGTCGCCCGCTCGAGTAGCCGGCGATAGCCCTCCCGGACGACGGCGTGATCGTCGACCAGCAGCACCGAAATGGCTTCGCGTTCAGGCATCGACCGGTGAATCCCGCAGCGGAAGTCGCGCCTCGATCCTGAATCCACCGCTGGTCGCGTTCGACGCCGCGAAGGTTCCCCCCAGCGATTCGACACGCTCGCGCATTCCGACCAGTCCGACTCCAGATCCTCCATTCGATGGCACAGACCCGCGTCCATCGTCGCTGATGCGCAGTTCGATGCAGCCAGCGCCGCTGCCCGCAGCGTCGCGCTGATCGAGATGGATCGTCACGCGGCTCGCCTGCGCGTGCCGGGCGACGTTGGTCAATCCTTCCTGCACGAGGCGATAGAGCGTGATGTTCACGGCTTCGTCGAACGCGCTCAATTCCGCGGCAAGCTTGAACTCGAAGGTCACCGAAGGCAGCCGCTGGCGCCAGCCGTCGAGGCAATCTTCGATGGCTGCCACGAGCCCCAGCTCGTCGAGCCCTGCCGGGCGCAGCCTGCGCACGATGTCGCGCACCGTGTCCTGGAGATGATCGACGATGCCGATGATCAACGATGCGCCTCGTTTGACCTCCGCGGCGTCCAGCGGATGTGCGTCCCTCAGCCCGACCGCGTCGACCTTGATCGCGTTCAGATATTGCCCGAGCTCATCGTGCATCTCGCGCGCCAGGTTCTTGCGTTCGTCCTCCTGGATCCTGATGTTCGCGCGCTCGAGCCGACGATTCTCCTCCAGCGCCGCACCCAGCTTCGCTTCGATGGCGATCTGGCGCTGCAATGCCGCGCGCGCATCGCGCAGGCGGCGCCAGGCGAACCAGACGAACCCGAGCGCCATGAAAAGGAATATCCCGGGCAGCTCGTCGAGTTGATAGCGCTCGCGTGACTGGGTCAGCGCGGCAATCATCTCGCCCAGTTCGAAATGCGCGCTCAGTACCGCAAACACAATGCCGGCAGCGATGACGATCGCCAGATCGCGCCAGGTCGCGGCACCGTCATCGGGTCGATACGTTGCCATCGGGACACCCTCCTTGAGCGGCGAAAGACATTATCATCCCCGCCCGGAGTTGCCCAGCACGGCACGGGCGCCGCAAAGCCTATGCGCGTCTAAAGACCTTTCACGCCGAAGGTGTAGCGCAAGCCCGCCCAGATCATTCGCGGCGCGCCCGGCGCATAGAACGTCGAACTCACCACTGCGCGCTCCCCGTCGATGACGGGAGCCGGGAAAGGGCGCGCGATGAAGTTGCCGCTGCTGGTCAATCCCGTCGGCCCGAGCTGCGCGGCGGTGTAGTACTTGATGTCGAAGACGTTGTCGACCTGCATGAAGAACTTGAGTCCCGGCGCCGGTCTGTATGCCGCCCCGAGGTTGAACACCGCGTAGCCCGGCGCCTGTCCGGGACCGAGGTAATAGACTCCGTCGGGCTTGTGCTGGCCGTTTTCGTTGCCGCGCGCGACGGTATCGGAAAAGGCCTGCATGTCGATGTTCACGTCGAGTTGCGGGGTGACGGCCAGGTCGGCGTAGATCTTGGCCATGTTGCGCGGAACAAGCGGAAGTCGATCGCCAGGCTTGATGGCGACGGTGCCATCGAATCCCGGCGCGGGCGCATTGCTGCTGCTGTTGCTGCCGCCGTTGACGATTTCGTTGCTCTGATACGTCGCGTCGAGATACGTGTAGTTCACGCCGAAGCTGACGATGCCCACTTTGCCGTTCAGCCCCGCTTCGATGCCCTCGCGGCGCGTCTGGCCAAAATTCCTGAAGTACCCGAAGCCCGCCTGGTTGTCGGCGACGAAGATGATGTCGTCGTAATTCTGTGCGCGGAACGCGCCGAGGTTCCACTGCCAGTCGCGCAGCAGCAGACCGCGGATGCCCACCTCGACGGTCTTGGCGACGACTTGCTTGAGCGGCGGATCGCCCGCCAGCGCGTTCGGAAGCTTGCACGGATTGAGCGGATCGGCGCACCCGATTTCGATCGACGACGGCGCGCGGCTGCCTTCGTTGTAGCCGAGGTACGCGCAAAATTGCTGCGTCGGCGCATAGGTCAGGCCGATCGCCGGGTTGAAGCGCGAATAGGTGTCGTCGCTGTTAAGCGATCCCGAGCCACCGTCGGGAAGCAGGTTGTCGTTATTCTTGACGGTGGTGTTGTTGTAGCGACCCGACAGCGTCAGGTTCCAGGCGTTGGCCAGCGTCAGCGTATCGGTCGCGTAGAAGCTGTACGTATTCGTGCGGCCGTCGAGGTCCACGCGGTTGTCGAAGGCGTTTTCGGAGTTCTGGGTGCCGTCGGCGAAAGCGTCGACCGTGGTCACGCTCCGATCCGGATTCAGATATCCGAACTGCGTCGCCTGGGTGAAATGCACGGTGCTCGCGTCATATGCGGCGCCGACTGTGAGCTGGTTGCGATTGGCGCCCCAGTCGCCATTCCACGTAAGTTGTCCCGACAATCCGTAATTCTGCTGACCGGTATTCGTGGTGTTGAGCAAAGCGTTGCACTTTTCGTTCGGCTCGGTATTGAGCAGCGCATTGGCGATGCATCGCCAAAAAGGGAACGGGGCATTGGACGCGTTTTCGCCACTCGTCGGATAGCCCGTGTAGCCCGCGGCTTTGAGCGCAGCCTGTTCCGCGGCGTTAGGTTGATAGACGGCCGCAGTGAGAGAATCGTCATTGATATCGCCGTTCAACGTCGACGTGTGGATGTCGCGATAGTAGGCATTGCCCGAGAACAACAGGCTGTCGCTGAGACTGTGCTGTCCGACAAGGTTGAGGAAATACGCCTGATTCCTGGTCGTGTCCGGCTTGGTGTAGACGCTCGAGTAATCCTGCGCGAGGAAGCGCTGCTCCTGGAGCCCGTTGCCGTTCAGGTTTGTGTCGGCGTACGCGCCCGTGAGCGAGACGCTGGTGCGAGTGTCTTTCCACCCGACCTTGCCGAACAGTTGACCCACGCGCGAGGGCTAATCATCCCGCCAGCCGTCCTCCTTGAAATAGTTGCCCGTGAAATACCAGTTGAGACCAGTGTCCTTGCTGCCACCCGTTTCGAACTCCGCCGACCAGCGCGCGTACGATCCGTAATACGCCTGCACCGACGTGCCTGGATTGCTCGCGCCATCCTTGGTCTGGATCGAAAGCGCGCCGCCAAGCGTGTTCAGTCCGAACATCGGGTTCGATCCGGGCATCAATGCAAAGCTCGAAATGGCGGCCCGCGGAATCAGGTCCCAGCTGACCACGTCGCCAAAGGGCTGGTTGAGCCGCACGCCGTCCATGAACACCGACAGCCCCTGCGGCGTCCCGAGCAACGGCGACGCGGTGTAGCCGCGGTAATTGATATCGGGCTGGAACGGGTTGTTCTGGACGTCGTTGACGTAGACGCTGCCCAGAAAGCGCAGCAGGTAGCCTGGAAGATCGATCGAGTTGCTGCGCTCGATCTGAGCCGAATTTCCGGTTTGCACCGGCGCTGCGATCTGGTCCTTGTTGAGACCGACGCCCGGCAGCGGCGTCGAGCCGATCACATTGATGGTGGTCAATGGGACCGGATCATCCGCTAGACATGGTCCGCTGATCGCGCATGCCGCCAGGGCATACCCGAGCGCCGAACCCACGCTGGCACGCTGGCGCCGCATTTTTTCCCCTGCCGTGACCCGTCGATTCCGAAATGTGCGCGACCGTGGAACGTCCTCGGTCATGTTAGGAGATGACCCGGTTGATGTGCCGGGAATAATTCCCGACTTTGCGGGGAAAAGTTCATGACCGGACTCGGTATCAAGGTCGAAGGCGCGGGCGCGCGGACGACACGTGCCGCCGACGCAGGTGTGGAAGACGCCCGAGATCCTCCTTATGATCTAATCCCCCTCTCTGCCATTGCGCTCACCGCCATGCTTGCCGTTCGCGGCCTGATGAAGTCTTACGCAGGGCCCAGGCCGCGCATGGTCTTCAGCAACGTCGACCTCGAGCTCGCGCCCGGCGATTACGTCGCGATCATGGGCGAATCGGGGATTGGCAAGTCGACGTTGCTCAACCTCATCGCGGGTCTGGATCATGCCGACGCCGGCTCGATCAAGCTCGACGACGTGGAGCTGACGAGCCTCGACGACGATGCGCTGACTGCGATGCGACGCGCGCACCTCGGCTTCGTGTTTCAGGCATTCCACATCCTTCCCTACCTGAATGTTGCGCAGAACGTCGGCTTGCCGCTGTCGCTGCTCGGAATCGCCAGCGACGAGGCGCAATCCCGCATCGCGAACATCCTCGCGGGCGTCGCTCTCGCCGAGCGCGCCGACAGTATGCCGCGCGAGCTCTCCGGCGGTGAACTGCAACGCGTCGCGATCGCGCGCGCGCTGGTGCACCGACCGCGACTGGTGCTCGCCGACGAACCCACCGGGAATCTCGACCCGGACAGCGCGGGTCAGGTGCTGCAACTGCTGCGCGACCAAGTCAAAGCCAACGCGGTTGCCGGGATTCTGGTGACGCATTCCCGCGTCGCTGCCGCTACGTCGGATCGCATTCTGCTGCTGACCGCGGGCGGATTGCGCGAGCTCGCCGCAAGCTAGCGGGCATAGACGATGCCAGCGGCGAGAATGTCAGTTGCCCGCGTCGTCCTGGCCGGTTCGCTCGCGCACAACAAGACACGCAGTCTACTGTCGGTATTGGCCATCGCGCTCGGGGTCGCGCTCGGCTATGCCGTGCAACTCATCACACAGGCCGCGGTCAACGAGCTCACGCTCGGCGTCCAGACGCTCTCCGGTGACGCCGATCTTCAGGTCCGGGGCCCGCGCAGCGGGTTTGACGAGGCTCTGTATCCCGAGATTGCGCAAATGCCGGAAGTGGTGGTCGCGAGCCCGGTGCTGGAGGTCGACGCCAAGCTCGCCGATCGCGACGATGCGCTGCGAATCGTCGGCGTTGATGCATTCCGTGCGGTTTTCGTCCAGCCGGGCTTGATCCCGGTGCCGAGCGACCGTCTCGATATTCTGCGCTCGGACCAATTGTTTCCGAGTCCCTCCGCAGCGCGCTGGCTCGGCGTCGGTACCGGCGGGAGCATCACGTTCCAGGTCGCGCTGCGGGAAGTGAAGCTCCAGGTCGCAGGGCTCGCACCGGCAGGAGCACAGCAGCGATTCGCGCTGATGGACATCGCTGCGGCACAGGCAGGTTTCGACCGGCTCGGTCGGATCACGCGGATCGACCTTCGAGTCAAGCCAGGCATCGACATCGATGGTTTTCGCGAGAAACTCCAGGAGCGCCTGCCGCCCGGCATCGTGGTCGAGCGTCCGGAGGCTGGCCTCGCGGCCACCACGAGCGCGTCGCGCTCTTACCGCGTCAATCTCAACGTGCTGGCGCTGGTGGCGCTGTTCACCGGCGGCTTGCTGGTATTCTCGACGCAGGCGCTCGCAGTCGTGCGCCGCCGTGCGCAGCTCGCGCTGTTGCGTGTGCTCGGCGTGACGCGCGGCCGATTGCTGGGATTGCTCGTCGTCGAGGGCGCACTGACCGGCGTTGTCGGCGGGGTGCTGGGCATCATCGGTGGTACCGCGATCGCCCAGGTAGCCGTGCGCCTCATTGGCCCCGACCTCGGCTCCGGGTACTTTCGAGGCCTTGCGCCCGTGCTGACCCCCTCGCCTGTCGCATTGGCGGTGTCCTTTGGTCTCGGTGTCGCAGTGGCGATGCTCGGCAGCCTGATCCCTGCATACGAGGCCGTGCACGAGCCGCCGGCGCGGGCGCTCAGGGCCGGCGATGAGCAGCGCGCATTGGCACGATTGAATTCGCCGTGGCCAGGCCTCGCTGCCCTCGTTGCGGGCGCGCTCGCGACGTTCCTGCCGCCTGTCGCCGGGCTGCCGCTGTTCGGCTACGTCGCCATCGCGCTGCTGCTCCTCGGGACGCTGATGCTGATGCCCAGGCTCGCCGCGCACCTGCTCAGCATCGTGCCAACGCCACGCGACGCACCATCTCGACTTGCGTTGTTGCAGCTGCGCGGCGCCCCGGCGCAGGCCGCGGTGAGTCTTGCCGCGATCGTCGCCAGCATGAGCCTGATGATTTCGATGGCGATCATGGTGACTTCCTTCCGCGATGCGCTCGACGCCTGGCTGGAGCGCATCCTGCCGGCCGATGCCTACGTCCGGGCGAGTGCATCCGGCGACAGTGCCTACATGACGGCCGACACCCAGGCGCAGATCGAAGCGATCCCCGGTGTACGGCGCGCGGAGTTCCTTCGCGAGCAACAGCTGCTGCTCGATCCTTCACGGCCGCGAGTCGTTCTTCTTGCGCGCAGCATCGACGCGGCCAACCCGGGACGCCAGCTGGCGATCGTGGCGTCGTCGCCGGGCCTCGGTCCGGACACATCGCCGCTGTGGGTCAACGAGGCGATGGTCGACGTGTACGGCTTTGCGTCCGGCGCGAGAGTCGAGCTCCCCATCGCTGGCAAGCGCGTGCCGTTTACGATCGCCGGCGTGTGGCGGGACTACGCGCGCCCCCAAGGCGCGATCGTCATCGAGCGCGAGCGATACATCGCGCTCACCGGCGATCGCACCGCGACCAACGGCGCGCTCTGGCTTCTACCGGGTACCGATCTCGCGCAGCTTCGGCGCGAAATCGCGGCCCGCGTTGCGGGAGGGACGAAGCTCGAGATCACTGCACCGGGCGAGATCCGCGAAATCTCGCTCAAGGTGTTCGACCGGACCTTCGCAGTCACGTACGCATTGGAGCTTGCCGCGGTTGCGATCGGGCTGCTCGGGCTGTCGTCGTCGTTCGGCGCGCTGGTGCTCGCGCGCCGGCGCGAATTCGGCATGCTGCGACACATCGGCATGACCCGGCGGCAGATCGGCGCCATGCTCGCGACGGAAGGTCTGACGGTCAGCGCCGTTGGCCTGGTCGTGGGACTGGCTCTCGGCTTCATCATCGGCGTGATACTCATCGATGTCGTGAACCGACAATCGTTTCACTGGGGCATGGCGCTGTCCGTCCCCTGGCCGGCGCTCGCGGGATTGGCGCTGCTCATGCTTGCGCTGTCGACGATCATTGCCGTCACCAGCGGGCGCGCCGCGATGGGTCCGGATGTCGTGCGTGCGGTGAAGGACGACTGGTGAGGCGAAGAGCACAAGGGGTACGCGCAGGGCCATGAGAAGACGCGAATTCCTCGCCAGTCCCTTCGCACTCCTGGCTGTCGGCGCAACAGTCGATTATCCGAGCGTCGACCCAGGGCGCGCGCTCGAATTCCCTCGTGACTTCGGTAGCCACCCATCATTTCGCAACGAATGGTGGTACATCACCGCCTGGGTCAAGGCGACGAATGGGCCGGACCTTGGAATCCAGATAACCTTCTTTCGAAATCGCCCAGGGGTCGCCGAGACGAACCCCAGTCGTTTCGCGCCGCGCCAGCTTCTGTTCGCGCACGCCGCCATCGCCGATGCGCGCGAGTCGCGACTGCGGCACGATCAACGGGCTGCCCGCGAAGGCTTCGGCCTGGCCGAGGCCGCGGAAAATACAACCCAGGTTCTCATCGGCGATTGGTCCCTCGCTCTCGTCGGCGGCGTTTATGTCGCGCGCATCGCCGCACGCGATTTCGGGTTCGACCTGAGCTTCACGCCGACGCAGGCGATTCTCCTTCAGGGGGACGCGGGCTTCTCGCGCAAGGGACCCCATCCGCGACAGTCGAGCTACTACTACAGCCAGCCGCAACTCGCCGTGTCGGGTCGCGTGACCGCAGGCGGAACCGATCTCCGCGTCACCGGCATCGGTTGGCTGGATCACGAGTGGTCGAGCGAGGCACTGGCGCCCAAAGCAGTTGGCTGGGATTGGACCGGACTCAACCTGAACGACGGCGGGTCATTGATGGCTTTCCGGATGCGCGAGCGTGCCGGTGGCACGTATTGGGCGGGCGGTACCCGGCGCATGGCCGATGGCGCGGTGCACCGTTTCGAATCCAGCGAGATTCGCTTCACTGCCCAACGAACCTGGCGCTCGCCGCGCACCGGGTTCGAGTATCCCGTCGCGATGGTCCTCAACGCAGGCGCGATCGAATACGTGTTGCAGCCGCTGATGGAAGACCAGGAGCTCGATTCACGCGCGAGCACCGCCACCGTTTACTGGGAGGGCGCCGTGCGCGCCATGCAGGCTGAGCGGGAAGTCGGGCGCGGCTATCTCGAGCTCACCGGATACGGGCAGCCGCTTAGGCTCTGATCAGAAACGCCGCTGGGAGACGTTGCAAGTATCAGGGGCGGATGGATTCGAGCCTCAGTCCATCGCTTCTCTGAACGAGCTTCCTGCCTTGCGGAACCGTCAGATGCGCAGCCGCTTCTTCGGCGCCGAGCCCGAAAGTAAAGCTTGCCGGTCCTTTGGGCGTACTGCCGTAGCCATATCCGCTGAACACGCTTAGGGCGTTGAATGAGAGCTGCGCTTCCACACCATCGTCGCATCGCATGTCGGCCAGGCCAGTTTTCAAACTCGTAAATCGGAAGCTGCCGACGCATCGGTCTTTGGGATCGAGCACCGACCGCAAGGTGATGGTCCCGGTGCGATTGACGTGGGCAACTGCATCGCCGATATAAAGATTGTCGTTGAGGATCGCGATGACCGGCAACGTGACCGTGAACAGCCCCATAGGCACCTCTTCGGCAATAGCCTCGCACGCTGCACTCGTCGCGAATACGATACTTGCGACGAAGATCCGCAACGTCGTTTGCGCCGCGATCATCCTGGCCGCGCAATCAGCACAGCGTTCGTTCCGCCGAAAGCAAACGAATTCGACATCACCGCCGCCGGCGCGGGGATACGGCGTGCGCCCTCAGCGACATAGTCGAGGTCGCATTCGGGATCGCGGATGCGCAGATGCGCAGTTGGCGGAACGATGCAGCGCTGCATGGCGAGGATGGCGATGATGAACTCGAGCGCTCCCGCCGCGCCGAGCAGATGGCCGTGCATGGACTTGGTGGAGCTGATCGGGCAGCCGCGGGCGGCGTCGCCAAAGACTTCCTTGATGGCGGCCGTTTCCACCGCATCGTTCGCCTGAGTGCCGGTACCATGCGCGTTGACATACCCGACATCAGACGGCGCGAGTCCCGAGCGAGCGAGCGCCATCGCCATCGCCTTCGCCTGCCCCGTGACGCTCGGCCGCGTGATGTGCTCGGCGTCGGTCGCCAGACCATAACCGGCGACCTCGGCGTGAACGCGGGCTCCGCGCCGCCGCGCATGGTGGGCGTCTTCCAGCACGAGGATGGCAGCGCCCTCGCCCAGGACCAGTCCGCTGCGATCGCGTGCGAACGGCTTGCACGAGGCTGCCGGGTTCGAAATGTCCTCCTGCGCCAGTGTTTTCAGCGCCTCCCACGCCATCAGTGTGCCGAACGTGAGCGGCGCTTCCGTGCCGCCGGCAATCATCACCTGCGCTTCGCCTTCGGCGATTCGTCGCGCTGCTTCGCCAATGGCCACCGCCGATGATGAGCACGCCGTCGAATACGTCAGGTTGGGGCCCTGCAGTTTGTGCTCGATGCCAATCCATGATGCCGCTGCGTTGCTCATCGCCAGGAGCACCGTGAAAGGGAGTACCCGGTCGGATTGCTGTTCGTACACTCTCTGATAGGCCTCGTCGGTGCTTTGCGCCCCGCCCATGCCGGTGCCGATCGCGACGCCGATCTTCGTAGCGTCCTCGTCGTCGAGCTCGAGTTGCGCATCGGCAAGAGCATCGGCGCAGGCGGCAAGCGCGAATTGGCTCACGCGATCCAGCATGCGAAGCCGTGGTGCGGGAAACCGCTGCTCGCCGTCGAACGTTGCGGGCGCGACGATACGGGAGGCGAGCCGGGGGTTGAACGATTCGGGCAGCCGCGTGATGCCCGAGTCGCCGGCGAGAAGTCGATCGAAGACGCGAGCCGGGTCGTTCCCGAGCGGCGAGATCAACCCCATGCCGGTGACGATCACGCTCTTCACGGGAGTGCTCCTCCCGCCTTGTTCGCGCTGCGCTGCTCGGACACGAGGCGGTCGATGTAGCGTACGAGATCGTCGAGCGTCTCGAGCGGCGTGCTCGTGCGCGGCGCGGCATGGGGCATGGCGATGCCGAACTCCTCTTCGACGGCGAACATGATCTCGATCACTCCGAGCGAATCGATGGCGAAGTCCTCGAGTCGGGCGTCCCCCTGCAGCAATTGCGGATCGACTTCGAAATCCCGGGCAATGATCTTGCGCAGACTGTCGAGGGTCGTTGCCGCTGGGCTCATGACGGGACTCGGAATTGATCGGACGAGGTTATCGACTAAGGACAGGGTTGCCCACACCCGACGCGCCGCGCAGTGATTGCGCTTTGCCGCTCCATCGCGCGCCGAGGGTCAGAATCGCCGGGACGTGCCGCGCCAACGCGACGACGCCGATTGCAGTTGCCGGTCGCATCGACAGATGCGCGAACAGCGCGGCGGCGCGAATACGCGGGACAAAATTCCTGCGCCAGCTGCGTTCATAGTCGCGCGCGATCGTTGCAAGCGCTTTGCTCGCGTCTGCCATCCGTATCGTATCTTTGCGTGCAGCAAGGAGGTCGCACAGCAGCCACGCCGATTGGATGGCCATGCTGATCCCTTCGGCCACGATGGGGTGTGCTTCACCCGCCGCGTTGCCCACCGGGAAGACCCGCTCGGGCCCGAACGGTCGAATGCCCGGCCGGATCGGCCCGGCCGACAGATACGCTCCATCGAGCGTGGCACCGGACAGCGCTTCGCGAACCCCCAGGCACGACGCCTGTATATGCGCCAGCACGGCGGCTCCCGCACGAGCAGGCACGCCAGCGATTCCCCAGGTGCGACGACATCGTTCGAGCGCATCCCGGCGAATGCAGCAAGACAGGCTGACACGGCCCCGATCGGTTTGCACCATGCCTCCATATCCGTACGGAAAGACGAGCAATGGCATGAGCTCCGACGGCAATTGGGCATCGCGAAAATGGGCCTTGAATGCGAACAGATCCGACCCGTGCGGCGGATAACGGCGAGTGTGTGTCGGGATCGGTCCAGGCTCCCAGGAGCCGTGCGCGGCGATGACGATCCGCGTCCGCAGCGTCCTGACTGCATGGCGTCGTCCGTCCCTCTCAACGATCGTGCAGATAAGACCACCGACACTCTCCTCGATTCGAGAAACGGTCCAGGGTTGCAGGACGACGGCACCGACGTCCTCGGCGCGCGCAAGCAACAGCGAATCGAAGTGTTCACGTCCGATCGCCCGGCCCCATTGCCCCGTTGCATCGCGCGGGGTTGGCATGGGAGCGGCAAGCACGGTCCTTCCCGCGTAAAGGCCGACACGGCGGATCTCCGGTCCGGCCTGAGCCAACACGAGGTCCCGTACTCCCAATGCATGCAGTAGCGGCCACGTCGTCGCGGAAATGAACTCGCCGCACACCTTCCGGCGGGGAAACGGCTTCTTCTCGACAATAGCGACCTTCCAGCCCGTTTGCGCCAACAGGATTGCGGCAGTCGCGCCGGCGGGGCCGCCGCCGATGACGAGTGCGTCGTAAATGGCGATGCTTTCCGCTTTCACTTTGTTTCTTTTTCTTGCTGCATACCGCCTCGTGTTGCCCGAAAACAGTGGGTGAACAGACCCGCGGTGTATTCGTCGATCTGCCAGGATCCTGTCTTGGGCCAGATCGCTGTCAACTCAGCATCGCGAAATCCGGCGTGCACGCTCAATACGGCATCGTTGCGCGAGACCGCATTGCAGCCGAGCAAGCCCACGAGGTGACTGCCGACAAGCGCCGTGGCCGCGCGTTGCGGTTCGCAGGCGACAAAGGCGCTGGTGCGCGCTGCGATGCCGGCGAGCAACCGTGCCAGGTCGTCGCTCGCGAAGTGGTGCAGGAACAGATTCGCCAACAGCAGATCGTGCGGCACGCGAGGTGTTTCGTCGAGCCAGTCGAATACATCGACGGTGACGACGCGTAATTTCCATCCAAGCCTCGCGAAGGCCTCCCGCGTGCTCGAGGCGACGACGTCCTTCCGGTCGACCATCATGACTTCGACGCCAGGCGACTGCGCGGCACACCGTTGCGCGACGCGCAGTAGCAGCGTGCCGTCACCTGCACCGAGTTCGACGATCTGGCGAAGCGGCTTTCCGTGGGTTGCCCCGTCGATCGCGCGACCGAGAATGGATTGCACCGCCATGAACCGATTTATTCGACGCAAATCCCGACGTGAGCGGATTGCCCGCGGATCGGTTTCCGGCAGGTGGTCGAGCATTTCCGACCCGACGCGACGTGGCAAGCGCATGGCGCTGGATGTCGGCATGTGGTCAGGCCACGCGGAGCAGCGCGCCGTGGCAACTGAACCCGGCGCCAAACGACGACATCCACCACCATCCCGGCGGCGCGCGGTCGGCCAACGCCGCCTGCAACACGAAGTACACGAAGGCGCTGCTCATGTTGCCGTATTCGCGCAGCATTGCGGCGCTGTACCCGAGTTCTTTGGGTTCGAGCTCGAGTCGCGCCTGCAGCGCTCTCAGCACGTCGCGACCACCTGCGTGCATGATCCACGCGCTGATATCCGTTTGCTCGAGACCGCTGTCCTCCAACGCCATGTCCAACACCCGTCGCGCATGGTCAGCGGCAAGTCGTGGCACGGGTCGCGTGAGCACATTGCGCAACATTCCATGGCGCAATTCGAAGCGCAGCGCGTCCCTCTCAGCGGGATTCGTCAGCGAGTGCGCCGAGGTCAATTCGACCGAGCGTCGTCCCGGGCTGGACGTCGCCGACAAGACGGCGGCGCCTGCGCCGTCTCCGAACAGGCAGGCGCTGATCAGGACGCCCGGATCATTGTCGAGGTACATCGCCGCGCTGCTGACCTCGACGCAAATCGAGAGCACATGCTGCGCGTCACCGGCTGCGAGCAATGCCTTCGCCAGGCGCAAGTTGGGAAGCGCCGCGGCGCAGCCCTGACCGACCAGATCGAATGCCTGGATATCGCGCGGCAGCGCGAGCCGCTCGATGACATAGCTGGAAAGTCCCGGACAAAGGTAACCGGTGCAGGTGCTGATGGCCACCACGCCGATGTCGTTCGGCGCCAGTCCGGCTTCATCGAGTGCCTTTGCTCCAGCCTCTGCCGCGAGCGCGGGCGCGTGCGTCAGGAAGCGCCTTTGCAGCGTGTCGGGATCGATCCGGAAGACCTCTTCCAGCGAATCGAGCGCAAGCCGGCGCGCCTGGATCCCGTTGTCGTGGAGCAGCACGGTTTCTGCGATGGCGTGCGCGCGCCGGTCGAGTCGGTGGAACCAATCCGACGCCCTGAAAGCATCCCAGCACTGGGCCTTGGTATAGCGTCGGGGCGGATTGGCGGTGCCAAGTCCGTTCACGAACATGAGGCTCTCCGCGTGCCGCGTGGCTGGGACGACTTCCAGGGCATGATGCCCTGCTTGGCGAACACTCGCCACTCCGATTAATTCCTCCGTCGGCCGGCGCGCGTACGGCCTCTACGCGCGTCAATGCGGCGACCGCGGGCGCGGTCGGCCCGATCTGTGGGGATCGCTGTCGCAGCGTGTGGAGGCGGCTCACATCGCCGAGCGCCAAATGGTCGGTACTGGCGCTGCTTCTCATCGGCCTCGTCGTCGGCGCAGTCGGCGTGATCGGCACGCAGGTCATGGTCGCCGCGCCCGGCACCAACGAGTTCTGCGGCGGCGCATGCCACTCGATGAAGTGGGTCGCGGACGAATACCGGCAGAGTTCCCACGCGGTCAACTCGACGGGCGTCGGCGCCGCCTGTCACGACTGCCACATTCCGCACGACTACCCATAGCTACTCTGGTACAAGGCGAAGGCCGGAGTGAAGGACGTCGGCGAGATCAGCGGCGTAATCGGTACCGAGGAAAAATTCAAGCACGAGCGACCCCGCATGGCTGATCATGTGTGGGCGGAGTACAAGCAAACGAACTCGGCCAATTGCCGGACCTGCCACACGTTCACGCCTGCGGTGATCGCGAAGCAGCAGGAATTCCTGCAGCCCATGCACAAGCAGGCGATGGCTGGCGAAGCGACCTGTATCGACTGTCACAAGGGCATCGCCCATACGGCGCCGTAAAGCCGTTGGCGCAGTGCAGCACGACCTGCTCCTTCGCTTTGGAATTCCTGGATGCTGTTGAAATCATCGTCAACACAGCCGGGCGACACGTCGCCCGGCGCACTACGATATGTTATCTTTACGTCGCCTTCGCTGGCGCGACACTCTGTCGTGCGGACCTGCCGCGGCATCAACCGAGGAGGTACTCGTGCAGCATACGTCGATCGTATTGATGAGTCTGATTTCCCTCGCGTGCTCGGCGCCCGCCTTGGCACAAGAAGCTCTGGCCAAGGCCAACGGTTGCATGAACTGCCATGCCGTCGACAGCAAGAAGGCCGGCCCTTCCTTCAAGGATGTGGCCGCCAAGTACAAGGGTAAGGCCGACGCCGAGCAAATGCTGGTCACGAAGATCGGTGGCGCTAAAGGGCATCCCGCGACCAAGGCGAGCCCCGCCGACCTGAAATCCATCGTGCAGTGGGTTCTGACGCAATAACGCGTTGGACCCGCCGGCGCTAAGCGCCGCGCTGCGATGCCCGCCACGGAACTTCGCAGGTCGGCGCTCGTCGCCTTCCCTGCGGGGGCCATGTTCGACTTGATCGAGGCCGCGGAGCACTACCCGTCGTTCCTTCCGTGGTGCGCCGGCACGACCATCCTCGAGCGCGACGACTCGGTCGTCGCCGCCGAGATCCAGGTCGACTATCACGGAATACGCTTCGGCTTCACCACGCGCAATCCCAAGCGGCGTCCCGAATGGCTTGGTGTACGTCTGGAGCGAGGCCCGTTTCGCCGCTTCGAGGGCGACTGGCGTATCACTTCCCTCACACCGGCCGCATGCAAGGTCGAGTTCGACTTCCAGTACGAGGTGGGGGGCACCCTGAGCTCGCGACTCGCGCGCTCAGTCTTCGACCACGTTGCAACGACGCTGCTCGATGCCTTCGTCACCCGCGCCGAGAGCGTACCCCGCCCGGTTGAGGGGGGCGTTGCGTCGATCAGCCGCTGAGGCCGCGGATCGACTTGCGGAACTCGGGGTGCAGTGCGTGCAGATCTCGGTGGACGGCGCCACTCCCGCTATGCACGAGCGGATACGACCCGGAGGAAGCTTCGCCGCGGCGACGGGCGCCATCCGCCGCCTCGTTGCCCGCGGCCTGACACCGCAGTGCGTGTTCGTGCCGACACGCATCAACCTCGGCGACATGCAGAGCGTCTACGATCTTGCTGCTTCGCTCGGCTGCAGCGCGTTCGTCACCGGACCCTTAATGCGGCTCGGCCGCGCCGCCGAGCACTGGGAGGACATCGCCTGCAGCGCCGCCGAATGGGAGAACGCCGTGGCCGCGCTGCATGCGCACGCGCGTGCATGCCGCGCGTCCATGGCGCTGTCGATCTATCCCAGGGACATCGTCACCGAAATCGAACGCCGCTGTGAAAGCCCGCAGGCGATGCTACTGGTGGTCCCGAACGGCAAGGTGAAGCTGCTCAACGCGCTTCCGTTCGCATCGGCAGACCTGCGCCATGAAAGCCTCGATGAGGCGTGGCGCGCGTACTGCGCCCCGCGTGGAGATCGGCCCCGGTGCGCGACTTCGCCACCCGCTGCCGCGCCGAACCCGCTCTGCTGCGTCACGCCAACGAAACCTGGGCGGTACCCTAGCGTCACACGGTCACGCGCCGCCCGCATAACTCGCCGGCGTCGATCGAGCGCCGCCGCGCGATCAGCGGACGGTCTTGGGATCCGAGTGTGCCTGCGCTTTTTCAAGCGGCTGAGACGCGACTCCCTTGTTGGTTCCCGAGCCCGGGCTGCCGGCGGCAATCGATGCGGCGACAGCGGCTGCGGTCGGTCCCATCTGCGGAGTGACGGTGACGCCCTTTGCCTTCTGGTCGGCGATGTACTTAGCGGCGACGCGGTCCTCGGCTTTCGCCTGCTGCAGCTTGCCCTGGTCCGCAGCAGCGGCCTCCTTCGCCTTTTTGTCCTCTGCGGCGGCCTTCGCCGCGTCATCCATTGGAGGGGGCGCCGGAAGCTTGGCGATGGCGATGCCGGCCCCTAGGAGGGTCGCCATCAGCAAAGGCATGCGCAATCTGGTCATGGTCGATATTCCCCGCTCAAGATAATCGTCAAGCCGTTCGCGATCGCGGAACCTGCACGCCGGGGACGGGTCGGGCAGCCTGGACGAATTTATCGCGCGAAGTCCCCGCAACGATCTGTTCGTACCAGCGCAAGTGATGATGCTTCGCCCAGCTCTCGTCGACGTAGCCGTCACGCATCGCCCGATACGCACCCGTCATTCCAATCGTGCCCAGGTAGATGTGCACGCAGGCAAGCGCCATGGCCAGGTAGGCCGCGACCATGTGAGTCACATTGGCGACCTGCATGGTTGCGCGTGTCTGGTTGAAGTTCGGAAACACGAGCACCAGGCCGCTGACGATCAGGATGGTCGAGAACAGCACCAGCACGAACCAGAAGACGAGCTTCTCGCCGGCATTGAACTTGCCCGACGGATACTCGTGCCCCTTGAAGTAGCCGACGATGTTGATGAACCATTTCAGATCGTCCATCCCGAAACCGTTATAGCGAAGATAGCGCACGAACATCCACGGGACCGCGATGATCAGGACCGGCCCGATGAAGTTGTGGACATTCTTGGCGAAAGTCGCCAACCAAGAAAACAGTGTGTAACCAATCAGCGGCAGGAGCACGGTCTTGCCCAGCGACAGGATCAGGCCGGTAATCGCCAGCGTGACCCACGTGATCGCGAGCAACCAGTGCGCGTAGCGATCCTTCGGGGTGAAGCGCTCGATGATGCGATCGCCCGGCTTCGGCGTTGTCGTCAGTGGACCGCGTATGAGAAAAAAGATCGCGAGACCGGCAATCGCCAGCGCAAGCAAAAAACCGCCAAGGGTGATCAGTTCGTTGTGCCCAGCCCGCCACGTCTGTCCCTGAGACTGGACGAGAATGTTGGTCTCTCGGCCGGTGACCGTCGTTACCTGCGGCGCGCCAGAACGCACTTCCTTCCATACCGGGGCGTTATTGAGCGGCTGAACGACCTGGCGCTGCGATTCCTGCGTCGCGGCCTGCGCCTCCTTGGGATTCACCGCTGGCGACTGCGCGAGTACCGCGCTGGCAGTCAACACGGTGAGGGCAGCGAGCGCGAGCCCCCGCACCAAGTATGGCATCGACATTCTCCTCATTTTCTCGACGGCAGCGCTACTTGAAGCGGTTGTATTCGTTCTGGTTCTGATTGCGCTGCTTGATCGTGCGCTCGTAATCATCACGGTTGCCGTTGAACTTCGCGCTGTCCCACGCAGGTTGGTCGGGCTTGCCCTGATAGGTACCCTGCTTGTAGTTGATTACCTGCGGGCGCTCGCCGCATCCGGCCAGGAGCACGGCCGCAGCCGCAGCCATGCCGATGGCAAGAGCCTCCGCAAACGAGTTGCCCCTGTCCTTCTCGAGCTCGGGACGCGACTTCATGATTTGCCTCCGCTGGCTGGCGGCGGAGTCGCCGCGGGCTGCATGGTCCCACCGGGCTGTGCGGTGGTGGGCGGTCTGCCGTACGCCGTATCCCAGCCCCACGGCGGCGAGCCAGGCGTGCCACGCGCTGCACGGTTGGTCACGCGCTCGCGGTAGATGTCGGAGAGCACGTCGGCGTCGCCCGCGAGCAGCGCCTTGGTCGAGCACATCTCGGCGCACGCCGGCAGCTTGCCCTCGGCAAGGCGGTTGCGCCCGTACTTGCGGAACTCGGCCTCCGAATTGTTGACCTCCGGACCGCCCGCGCAGAACGTGCACTTGTCCATCTTGCCGCGCACGCCGAACGCACCCGTCTGCGGAAACTGCGGCGCGCCGAACGGACACGCGTAGAAGCAGTAGCCGCAGCCGATGCACAGGTCCTTGTCGTGCAGCACGACGCCATCGTCGCTGCGATAGAAGCAGTCAACCGGGCACACCGCCATGCACGGCGCGTCCGAGCAGTGCATGCACGCCACCGACATCGAGCGCTCGCCCGGAACGCCGTCGTTGATGGTGACCACGCGGCGGCGGTTCACGCCCCAGGGAACGTCGTTTTCCTGCTTGCACGCGGTCACGCAGCCGTTGCACTCGATGCAGCGTTCGGCGTCGCACAGAAATTTCATTCGGGCCATGGTGTCCCTCTTCTCGTCACGCAGTCTGCTTCTCGACCTGGCAAAGCGTCGTCTTGGTTTCCTGCATCATCGTCACCGCATCGTAGCCGTAGGTGGTCGCGGTATTGACCGCCTCGGCGCGAACGATGGGCGCGGAGCCCTCGGGATAGAACTCGAGCATGTCCTTGCCCATCCACCATCCGGAGAAGTGGAAGGGTATGAAGGTGGTGCCCGCACCGACGCGCTCGGTGACCATTGCCTTGACCTTGATCTGCGCGCCGGTCGGCGTCTTCACCCAGACGTACTCGCCGTCCTTGACCCCGCGGTCGTTGGCGTCCTTGGGATTGATCTCGACGAAGTTCTCCTGCTGCAGCTCGGCGAGCCAGGGATTCGAGCGCGTTTCTTCGCCTCCCCCCTCGTACTCGACCAGGCGGCCGCTGGTGAGTATCAGCGGGAAGTTCTTGGAGACGCCGTCGTCGACGTTCTTCTGCTGCACGCTCTTGAACAGCGTCGGCAGGCGCCAGAACGCCATCTTGTCGGCATAGGTCGGATATTTCGCGACCATGTCGGGACGCGGCGAATACAGTGGCTCGCGGTGCAACGGAATGCCGTCGGGGAAATTCCAGACGATCGCGCGCGCCTTGGCGTTGCCGAAGGGATGGCAGCCGTGCTTCATCGCGACGCGCTGAATGCCGCCGGAAAGATCGGTCTTCCAGTTCTTGCCCTCGGCCGCCTTCTTTTCGTCGGCGGTGAGATCATCCCACCAGCCGAGCTTTTTCAGCAGCACGTGGTCGAACTCGGGATACCCGGTCGTCAGCTCGGAGCCCTTGGGATACGAGCCGTCCTCGGCAAGCAGGTTGACGCCGTCGCGCTCGATTCCGAAATTGGCGCGGAAGCATCCGCCGCCGTTCATCAGCGTACGCGATTCGTCGTACAGGTTGGGCGAGCCGGGATGCTTGATCTCCGGTGTCCCGTAGCAGGGCCATGGCAGTCCGTAGTAATCGCCGTCGCAAGGTCCACCCTTGGCACGCAGGGTACTCACGTCGAAGGTGGCCTGGTTCTTCATGTGCAGCTTCAACCGTTCGGGCGACTGGCCGGTATATCCGATCGTCCACATCCCCCGGTTGATCTCCTTGAGGATCGACTCCGGCTCGGGCTCCTCCATCTTGTTGGCGTCCGGCTTGACGATCTTGAGGTTCTTGGTGAACTCCTTGTCGTAGCCGAACTTCTTGGCGAACGCCAGCATGATCGCGTGGTCGGTCTGCGAGTCGAACATCGGCGAGATCACGCGCTCGCGCCATTGCAGCGAGCGGTTCGACGCAGTCACCGATCCCGACGTTTCGAACTGCGTGGCGGCCGGAAGGAGATAGACGCCATCCTTGCGCACCATCGCCGCCATCGAGGCCGACGCCGACGGATAGGGGTCGATGACGACGACCGTGTCGAGCTTCTTGAATGCCTCGAGCATTTCCTTGCCGCGCGTCTGGCTGTTCGGCGCGTGCCCCCAGAACACGATCGCGCGCAGGTTCGGATCCTGATCGATGAGATCGTTCTTCTCGAGCACCCCGTCGATCCAGCGCGACACCGTCATGCCCGATTTTTCCATCATCGCCTGCGAGGCGAACTGCTTCTTGATCCATTCGTAGTCGACACCCCAGACCGCGGCGAAATGCTTCCATGCGCCAGGTGCAAGCCCGTAATAGCCCGGCAGTGAATCCGGGTTGGGCCCGACGTCGGTCGCACCCTGCACGTTGTCGTGGCCGCGGAAAATGTTGGCGCCCCCGCCAGAGACGCCGACGTTGCCAAGCGCGAGTTGCACGATGCACGACGCGCGCACGATCGCATTGCCGGTGGTGTGCTGGGTCTGGCCCATGCACCACACCAGCGTCGACGGCCTATTCTTGGCCATCATCTCGGCGACCTGAAGGACCTGGGCTTCCGGGATACCGGTGACTTCCTCGACCTTGTCCGGCGTCCACTTGGTCAGACATTCTTCCCGGACCTTGTCCATCCCGTAGACACGGTCGTGGATGTACTGCTTGTCTTCCCATCCATTCTTGAACACATGGTGCAGCATGCCGAAAAGGAACGCGATATCGGTTCCCGAACGAATGCGCACGTACACATCGGCCTTCGCAGCGGTGCGCGTGAAACGCGGATCGACGACGATCATGCGCGCGCCGGTCTCCTTGGCGTGCAGCATGTGCAGCATGGACACCGGGTGCGCCTCGGCGGCGTTCGAGCCGATGTACAGCGCGCACTTGGTGTTCTCCATGTCGTTGTACGAATTGGTCATCGCGCCGTAGCCCCAGGTGTTGGCTACGCCGGCGACGGTCGTCGAGTGGCAGATGCGCGCCTGGTGGTCCATGTTGTTCGTGCCGAAGAACGACACGAACTTGCGCATCAGGTACGCCTGCTCGTTGTTGTGCTTGGACGAGCCCACCCAGAAGACCGCGTCGGGGCCGCTCTCCTTCCTGATCTTCAGCAGCTGGTCGCCGATCTCGTCGATCGCTTCCTTCCACGAGATGCGCTTGTACCTGCCGTCGAC
>DASXBS010000156.1:0-2556 GCA_036491555.1 Casimicrobiaceae bacterium | reverse complement strand
CGACGAACGATCTGGTCGACATTGGACCCATACGACATCAATCCTCCAGCTTCCACAAACCGGCTGGTTTCGTACATCGCCGGAAGTCGCTCCGCGGCGGCGAACTCGACGATTCGCAAGCGCTCGCTCGTGGTGAGAGGGTCAGCAAGTTTGAGAAGCGCGTCCGGGGATCGCGCAGTCCCTGGCGAAAATCTTCCAGGAAAGCTGATGTGCCGTTTTGTGGCATCGATGCTTCCAAATAACCGATACGCGGAACGTTCGGCTTTGACCCTTGGGCGAGCACCGTGAGCGGAGCGATGAGAGCCATCGCACCGCCTGCCATTACGACTCGCCGACGACACAGCATGCATCGACCTTGATTCTTGGCTTAGTAGTTCGCCATCGGTCGCGCCCGACCCCGGGGCATGAAGCTGGGGGCGTGGTGTACGAAGGGCGAGCGGTTGTAGGATGAATCGTGGCGCTGCTGAGGAGGTCGGCGTTTGCTTGGTGTTGCGAACCCGTTTAGTAGTTGGACCCGCGGTCCTGCGAGCACCCCGGAATGTGGCAGAGGGCGGCGACGCCCCGAAGCACGTTTAATAGAGTTCGAAGACGAGGACTGCCTGCGGCGCCCCACATCTGAAAGGGGGTTGTCATGCAAGTGCTTTATTCGCGCTGCGCAGGGCTCGACGTGCACAAGGACACCATCGTGGCCTGCGTGCGCTGCGTCTCGGCTCCGATGCACCAGGAGGTGCGCAGCTTCGGCAGCACCACGACCGAGTTGCTCGCGCTGGCCGACTGGCTGGCCGAGCACGGCTGCACGCACGTGGCGATGGAGGCCACCGGCGTGTACTGGAAGCCGGTGTGGCACGTCCTGGAATCCGAGTTCGAGCTGGTGCTGGCCAACGCGGCGCACATCCGCAACGTGCCGGGGCGCAAGAGCGACGTCAACGATGCGATGTGGATTGCCGATCTGCTCGCGCACGGGTTGATCCGCTCGAGCTTCGTGCCGCCGCAGCAGATCCAGCAGCTGCGTGACCTCACCCGCACCCGCAAGCAACTCGTGCGGGAGGTCTCGCAACACTCGCTGCGCATCCAGAAGGTGCTCGAAGACGCCAACCTCAAGCTCGGCAGCGTACTCTCGGACGTGCTCGGCAAGAGTGGCCGTGCCATGCTCGATGCCATCGTCGCTGGCCAGACTGATCCCGAGCAGCTGGCGGCGCTGGCGCAGGGTACGGCGCGCCACAAGACCGCCGAGCTGCGCGAAGCGCTGCGCGGGCGCATCACCGAGCATCACCGCACGATGCTGAGGCTCCACCTGCAGATCGTCGATGCCTTGGAGCGCACGCTCGCCGAGCTCGACACCGCAGTGGGAAAAGCGCTGGCGCCGATCCGGCAGCGCGCCCGCCTCTTGACGACGATGCCCGGGGTCAGTGACCTGACGGCCAGCGTCCTGGTGGCGGAGATCGGCGTGGACATGACGCGCTTCCCGAGCGCCGGCCATCTCGTCTCCTGGGCCGGGCTGTGCCCGCGCAGCGACGAGAGCGCCGGCAAGCGCCGCTCGACGCGGGTCAGAAAGAGCGGCACCTGGATCAAGACCACCCTGGTGACCGCCGCCTGGGCCGCAGTGCGCGTCAAGACCAGCTACTTGCGCGCCCAGTTCCTGCGCATCAAGGCACGGCGCGGCGCCAAGAAAGCCATCCTTGCGGTCGCCGCCTCGATGCTCACCGCTGCCTTCCACATGCTGCGCGACGGTACCGAGTACAACGACCTCGGCAGCGATCACTTCGACCGCCACGACAAGTCCAAGACCATTCGACGCCTGCTCAAACGGCTCCAAGACCTCGGCTGCGATGTTCCAACGTTGGCTCACGCGACGTAAGGCTTCTTAATAGAAGGAGGACTCTAGGGCGCGGCATCTAGCGGGTCAAGAACGCATTGAAGCTGCATGAGTCTCATAGCGGGGGCCGCCGGCAAAATATTCGTTTCTGGTGAATAGGTGTCCGTCTCCTCTGGTGTTCTTGGGCCGGTAGCAGACATTCCTGCCGCTAAACTGCGCCGTGGTCATCGTCACCGGCATCATTCAAGCTCGACTCGACACTCTCGACGAGCTGCGCTGCCTGAGCCTCGAGCACGTCGCCCGCTCGCGCGCCGAGCCTGGCTGCCTCGAGCACGGCGTCGCGATCGATTCGAATGATGGCTTGCGACTGGTGTTCTTCGAGCGCTGGACCGATCGCGAGGTCTTGCTGGCGCACTTCCGCGTGCCTGCATCGCGCGCATTCGCGGCCGAGGTTGCGCGGCTCGCCGCGCACCCGCCCGAACTGCACGCCTACGACGCGGGCGAGGGCGAGATCGCGCTGCGCTGAGGCTTGCCGAGCCGCGCGCGGTGGCGCGCGATCTGGGCGCGCACCTGCTCGGGCGCGGTCCCGCCGAGGACGTTGCGCGAGGCGAGCGAGCCCTTGAGCGTGAGGACGCCCTGCACGTCGGCGCCGATCGCCGGGTGGAAGCCTTGCAGCACCGCGAGCGGCAGCTCGCTCAGGTCGACGCCTTCGCTCATCGCGTGCTTGACGACCTTCGCGA